>CAZGCB010000064.1:0-15888 GCA_964524065.1 uncultured Caulobacterales bacterium
ACCAAATCTCCCAGTACAAAGACCCGATTGTGGGTGAGGGCGAGGTGCTGGTGGAGCTGGAGGGCGGCGAGACCATTATTGTCGGCATTGAGCGGCTCCACCTGGAGCAGGACGCTGGCAAGTCCATCCACGATCTCGATCCGGCCTTCACCTATGTGGATTTGAACCGCTCGGGCGTGGCGCTGATGGAGATTGTCTCCAAGCCGCATATCCGCTCGCCGCTCGCCGGCGCGGCCTATCTGCGCAAACTCCGCAATATCCTGCGCTATCTCGGCACGTGCGACGGCAATATGGAGGAAGGCTCCATGCGCGCGGACGTGAATGTGTCGGTGTGCCGGCCGGGCGATTATGAGCGCTTCCGTGAGACGGATGATTTCGGCCATCTGGGCACGCGCTGCGAGATCAAAAACGTCAACTCCATGCGCTTTGTCGCGCAGGTGATCGAAATCGAAGCCCAGCGACAGATCGAAATCCTGGAAGAGGGTGGGAGCATCGATCAAGAAACCCGCCTCTATGACCCGCAAAAGGGCGAGACACGGGCCATGCGCTCCAAGGAGGAGGCGCATGATTATCGCTATTTCCCCGATCCTGATTTGCTGCCGCTGGAGCTGAGCAAGGCCTTTGTCAGCAAGATCCGCAAGACGCTGCCCGAGCTGCCTGACGATAAGAAGGCCCGCTTTGTGCGCGATTATGGCCTGACGCCCTATGACGCCTCGGTTCTCGCGGCGGACAAAGAACGCGCCGATTATTTCGAGGCGGTGGCCGAGGGACGCGATCCCAAGCTTGCGGCGAACTGGGTCAGCCAGGAACTCTTTGGCGCGCTGAACAAGGCCGGCAAGGAGTTGAATGATACGCCCGTGTCGGCGGCCGCGCTTGGGGCGGTGGTGGATTTGATCGCCGATGGGACGATTTCCGGGCGCACCGCTAAGGATGTGTTCACCGAGATGTTTGAGACCGGCGATGCGCCCGGCGCCATTGTCGAGCGCAAGGGCCTCAAGCAAATCTCCGATCGGGGCGCGCTGGAGGCCATTGTCGACAAACTGATGAGCGACAATCCCAAGCAAGTCGAGCAGGTCAAACTGAAGCCGAAGACGCTGGGATGGTTTGTCGGCCAGGTGATGAAGGAAACCGGCGGCGCGGCCAATCCCCAGGCGGTGAACGAGATTTTGCGGGAGAAGCTGGGCCTCGATTAGAGGCGAGCCATGCAAGCACCAACGAAAGGGCGAGCGCCCGGATGGGCGGGCCCGAATGCTGGGGCGGCGCTCCAGCTGGGCCGCGTCACGCCGGCTTTGGGTTTCGCGCTGGCCGGCCTGGCGTACGGCCTTATTCATGCGGCGATCCAGCGTCTGAGCGCGCCCGCGATTCCGTCGGTGGACGCGCTGTCCAATGTTTTCACGCAAAGCTGGGCGCTGGTGTACGCGCCGGACAACCCGCCGCTTTATGACTGGCTGCTCAAAGCGGTCCAGACGGTGACAGGCCCGGGCCCCGAGGGGTTTTTGCTCATCAAGCTTGCGGCGCTGTCGGTGACGGCGTGGGCGCTGTGGGGCGTGGTGAAGCGGCTGGAGCCTGATTGGCGCCTCGGGGCGTTGGTGTTGGCCGGCTTGACGCTGACCCAGCCCTATGGGTGGACGTATCACGAGATGATCACGCACAGCGTGGTGCTCATCGCGTTGTCGGCCTTGGCGATGCTGGCGTTCATGCGCTTTGTGGAGCGTGGGGGCTGGGGCGAGACGGCGGTGCTGGGCCTCGTCTTCGCGCTTGGGCTGCTTACCAAATACAATTTCGCGGTGCTGATTTGGCTGCTCGCCGTGGTGGGCATGGTGCGCGCGGATACGTCCCATGCGGTCGCGAGCGGTCGATTTTTGGCGGCATTGGCCATCGGATTTGGGATTTTCTCACCCTACGCCGTCGCGGCCTTGCAGGTTGATCCGGCGTTTTCGGCTCTGGCGCGCACGCCGTTGCAGCCCGCCATGGCCGGCGATTGGGCCGCACGACCGCTGGCCTTGGGGCAGTTTGCGCTCGCCAGTTTCGCTTTTGTGGCGCCGGCCATCGTCATCATGGCGGCGTGTTTTCCCCGCGCTTTGGCGGGCGCGTGGACGCACATCCGCCAGGGTGTGGGTTTGGATGATGCGAGCGCCCGCGGCGCGGACGCACCGGGGCGGCCCGACTGGTTCGCCTTTCTGGCCACCTATGGCGTCTTCGGCCTCGGCGGGATCGCGGTCGTGGCGGTGGTGTTCGGTCTGACCACGCTGCCGGTGCGCTACTTCCACCCCGTGCATCTCTTCCTGCTCCCGGTGCTGGCCACTGCGTTATGGCGGGCCGGCCTCTCGGCCAAGGCGTTGAGGGCGTTTTTTGTTGTGGCGGCTGTGGGCGTGTTCGCGACGGCGGCCGCCCGGGCGACGGGCTTTGTCTGGGCGACGGAGGCGGTGTGCGATCGCCGCTGCCGGTGGATGGCGCCTTATGATCAGCTCGCGGCCGATCTGACCAAGCGGGGTTTTGCTGAGGCGTGGATCGTCAGTGGAGACACCAATATCGCGGGGAATCTGCGCCGTCGTTTGCCCGAGGCCGCCATCTTCAATCTGCATACGCCAAGCTATGTCCCGCCGGAGCGTGCAGCGTCGGAGGGCGCGACGCGGCGCTGCCTGCTGATTTGGGAAGAAGCGGGCTACACCGCCCCGCCGACGAAAAGCCTCATCGTGGACTACTGGCTCGATGGGGAGACGTTCCTGCGCACAAACGGCGCCTGGTCACGCCCGTGGATGGCGGACCGGTTCCGCGTCACGCCCTGGGCGTATGTGGAGCTCATGCCCGATGCGCCGGTGTGCGCCGGCGCGGATCCGCAGGCCCGCGCGGAGCGGCTGAAGCACGCCACGCCTCAAACCGCCGACAGCCCCTATCAGCGTGTGCAGGCGCGCAAGCGCGCGGCGCAGTAGCGCTGTACGCACGCACTCCTCACGGCGATGTGCGCGGGCGGATATGTTGCATCGCCCGGGTGCGGCGGCGATGTAGCGATGACCCGCTTCTGCGCCCTCGCGCGTCGCGCTTAGAGGAGGTCCACCATGACCGAAACCGCCCCATCCCCTACGGATTTCGCCGATGCGCCCGCCATCGAGGTGCATTACTGGCCGACGCCCAATGGCCATAAGATAACGATGTTCCTTGAAGACGCAGGCTATCCCTACACCATCAAGCCGCTGAACATCGGCGCGGGAGATCAGTTCACACCCGAATTTCTCGCCATCAATCCCAATGCCAAAATGCCGGCGATTGTCGATCCGCAGGGGCCTGGAGGCGCGCCGATTGCGGTGTTTGAGTCCGGCGCGATCCTGCAGTATCTCGCCCGCAAAACTGGCCTCTTCTACGCCGACACCGCGCGCGATCGTGTGGAGGTGGACCAGTGGTTGTTTTGGCAAATGGCCGGCCTTGGTCCCATGGCGGGCCAAGCGCACCATTTTCGCGTTTACGCTCCCAAGATGGAGCCGAACGCGGAGCGCCTCGCTTATGGCGTGGAGCGCTACACGCGCGAGGTGCGCCGGCTGTATGGCGTGATGAACACGCGTCTGGCGGATCGGGCGTATCTGGCCGGCGATTATTCCATCGCCGACATGGCGGCCTGGCCGTGGACCAATTCCTATAAGCGTCAGGGCCAGGACATGGACGAGTTTCCAAATCTCGCCGCCTGGCGCGAGCGGATCCGGGCGCGTCCCGCCGTGCAGCGCGCCATGGCGGTGGGCGAAAACCTGCGCACGGATCTGGCTGCAGACGGCCCCGAAGCCGAGCGCGCTCGCGCCGTGCTGTTCGGTCAGGCGCCGTCCGCGACGCCGTCCGCGCCACAGGCGTCTGAATGAAGGCTGTGGGATCGCCGCGACATCTCCGCGTGAACACGACCGCGACTGGTTGACGCGCGTCCCGAAAGCTTCGCACCTTCCTGGTATTGGGACGGTGCAGGACGCGTATGGGTCGCCAGGAGGACACAGCCGTATTGGCGCCGCGGGATTTGCCCTTGGGGGAGCCAGCGGTGGCCGTAGCCGTGGCGCGTGATGATGATGTCGCGCGGCGCGTCAGCACGCCGGCGAGCCTGGACGCGGCCGGTCCGGCGACACGGCTCATGGCCAAATGGGGCTGGCGGGCGGCGTTCGGCTTAGGCTTGGCGGTCGTGGCGTGGGCGGGCTTCGGCGTCATCGCCCATGGGCTGGCCCCGCAATCCTGGCGGTATGACACGGAGCAAACCGCCGCGGCGGTGTCCCACGGGTTGGCGCGTTTGGCCCCGCCACGGAGCGTGCCGCTGCGTGAGCGGCAAGCGGCCTGGAACGCTCGCATCCTCGCCGCGCTGGAGCAGCCGGACGGGCCCGATCCCCTGCTGGCGGAGGCGTGGCTTCACACCGCGCCGCTGATCCTGGGGGAGGCCGGCATGGCCGCGCTCGGCGCCCCGGTGCTCGGTCATGCGCCGCCCTTTCCGGGGTTACGAACGCGGCGTGACGGCGCGGCGCATGACGCGGCGGTCATACAGGCTGTCGCGGCCCAGCGCGATGCGGCTCGCGGGCGCTTTGGCCGGTATGAACTCGCCTTAGCCTCACCCGCGGTGCAAGCGCGCTTCGCCGCCGCGGGGGCTGAGGCGCACGCTCGCGGGTTCGTGCCTGGGGCCGGCGCGGGCGTCGATCGGTTGCGCCTGCCCGCGGGCGCAGGATTGCGGCGTGAGCTGGTGCTCTACGGCGATGTGGCGCGGCTGGTGGTCCAAATCTGCGCTTTGGCTCGCACGCCGGCGCCGAACAGTGATGCGCCCGCGGCCTGCAGCCATCCGGCGATGCCGCAACCGCCCTTGGACCGTGGCGCTTTGGCGCTGGCGGGCGTCGCTGCGGCGCTGTCCGTGCGCGCGCCGGCGGCCGCTGACGCCGAGCGCCAGGCCGTGTTGGCGGCGGGGGCGGGGGTGTTGCAGGAGGTCCGTGATGAGGGGCTGCGGCGTGGTTTGGCGCGCAGTATCGATCGTCGGGCTCAGCTGGCTTTAGATGCCGTGCAGCTCCAAAGCGCGGCCCGTGACGCCTTAGAGGCGGCGGAGGCCAGCGCCTCGGCCGCAGCGGCCCTTGGGGAGGCCTTGAGCGCCGCCGCGGCGCAGGCCCTCGTCAGCCCCGAGGCTGCGCCCCTGACGCCGTTGCTCGCGCCGTTGGGCGCGGTCGACCAAGCCGTATCACGGGCGACGGCGCGCCGCTTGGTGGGCGATGCACGCGATTTGGGCCATGCCCAGCGACGGGCGACGGTGGCCGCTTTAGCGGGCCCGCCGGCCCTGGCGTTGGCGCAGACCCATGGCGATTTGGGCGGGTTCGCGGCGCGACGCTTGGTGGGCGATGCGGAGCTGTGGCGTGATGGGGCGTTGTTGCTGGCTGGCCTGATGTTAAGCACGCTTGCCTTGCGCCGTGTGCGCCGCTCCTGGCGTGCGCCAATATTTGTCAGGCATCGGCCCGATTCAGCCTGAAGTGCGCGAGTATTAAGCCCATTAACCATCGCTATACGAGTGGGTTTGCGGATTAACCCCATGGCAAGACACCCACGCCATGCATGGCGTCGGGCGCGTCGTCGTACGCCCGTCAAGCCATCAGTATACTGAGTGAGGGGAAGCGCCATGTCAGCCGATGCCGCAACACAAACAGAGCTGGGGACAGAGCCGCGTACGGCCGAAGACATGTACAAACGCGGCCTTGCGTTCTCCACCGGGCAAGGCGCGCCGTTGGACTTTGTGCAAGCGCATAAATGGTTCAATCTCGCGGCGCTGAACGGCCATGGCGAAGCCAAGGCCTACCGCAAAGAAATCGCCGATCATATGAGCAGCAGCGAAGTCGCCGCCGCCCAGCGCCAGGCGCGCGAATGGCTGAAAGCCAACGCTGCGCCGCGCGACAAGGCGGCCTAAGCCCCCATAGGGCGGCCTAGCCGGCGGCGCGGAACGCGCTGAAATACCCGTCGATGAGACGCTGATAAATCCGCGTCAGCCCCTCCAAATCCGCCACCGATGCATGCTCGTCCACCTGGTGCATGCTCGTTCCCACCAGCCCCAACTCCACCACCGGCGCATAGTCTTTGATAAAGCGCGCATCGGACGTTCCGCCGCCGGTGGACAAAACGGGCTCCGCCCCCGTTTCCGTCAGCACGGCTTGGCGCACCACCTCCACGAACCGACCGGCTGCTGTGGGGCCGGCTTGGGTCAAAAACGCTTCGCCCGTCACGTTAATATCGGCGTCGACGGCGCCCTCAAATCCGGCCTGACGGTTTGCCGCCGCGTGGGCTTCTTGCTGGATCCAGCGCTCCAAATCAGCGCCGCAATGGCTGACATTGAAACGGATATTGAGCCGCGCCGTCGCCTTGGCCGGGATCACATTGTGGGTTGGATTGCCGACATCGATGGAGGTGATCTCCAAATTGCTCGGCTGGAAATGCGGCGTCGGCCCCGCGTCCAGCGTGTGCGTGCGCAGCCGCTCCAACAGGCTGAGCAAGACGGGCAGCGGGTTTTGCGCCCGTTCCGGATAGGCGACATGGCCCTGGCGGCCGGTGACGGTGATCACCGCATTGAGGGAGCCGCGACGCCCGATCTTCACCGTATCGGCGAGACGCGAGACACTGGTCGGCTCACCGACCACGCAATGGTCGATGCGTTCGCCCGCATCGTGGATGACGGGCAGCACCGCTTTGGTGCCATGCACGCCCGGGCCCTCTTCATCGCCCGTGATCAGCAGGCTGAGCGAGCCGGACGGGCGCCCCGCACCCTCCACCCGGCGCGCACAGGCGGCGACGAACGCGGCGATGGCCGTTTTCATGTCGCACGCGCCCCGACCCCAGAGGCGGTCATTGCGCAAGATGGGTTCAAAGGGTGGGCTGGTCCACGCCGCTTCATCACCAGGCGGCACCACATCGGTGTGGCCGGCGAAGCAGAGATTGGGCGCTTCTGAGCCCAGGCGCGCATAGAGGTTGTCCACTTCCTCGATTTTGTGACGCATCACCGTAAAGCCCAACGTCTCCAGGGCCGTCTGCAGCACATCGAGCGCGCCGGCGTCCGCGGGGGTGACGCTGGGGCGACTTATGAGGTCCTGCGCCAGGGCCAGCGGATCGCTCAGGCGTGACGGGGCGGTGGTGGTCATCGGTGCGTCCTCAACAGGGCTCTCACGGGCGACGGGCGGCTCCGTCAAACACAGGCCGGCGCCTAGCGGCCGCCGCCGAACAGCCAGCCATAGCGCCATAGACCGGCGCTGGGCCAGACGCGCGAGCCGAGCCACAGCGGCGCGTAACTCACAAACTGCGACAGCGCGCCTGTGCGATGATAGAGCGCGCCCTGCCGGCGAGCCGCTTTCTGTACCCGGGTCGCGCGCGGTTTGCGCGCTTTTTCATAGGCCTTGAGGGCTGCCGGCACAGAATCTGGCGTCGCCGTCGAGAGACGACTGATCAGATCGTCCGCGTCCTCCAAGGCCTGTCCAGCGCCCTGCGCCAGGAACGGCGCCATGGGATGGGCGGCGTCCCCCAACAGCGCGACCCGATCGCGCGTCCAGGCGGGCAAGGGCGCACGATCGTAAATCGCCCATAGCGTGGTGTGCTCAACGGCGTCCAAAATCACGGCCGCCGGCGCGGCCCAATCGGCGAAGGCCGCGCGCAGCGTTTGCGGATCGCCCGGGGCTGACCACGCTTCGCTCATCCAGTCCGCGTTGTCGCCGACCGCGACAAAATTCATCAGGGTCCCGCCGCGTATGGGGTAGCACACAAAGTGCCGCTGCGGTCCGAAGGCGGCGGTGACCACATCGGCCCGCAGGGCGGCCGGCAGAGAGTCTGTGGGGACCGTGCCGCGCCACGCGACGGAGCCGGTATGGCGCGGCGCCCCCGCCCGCATGCGCGTCACATGCGCTTGAACGCCGGAACGCAGGCCGTCGGCGGCGATCAAAGCATCGGCGGTTTCGAAGGCGCCGCCGGCGAAATGCGCCGTGACGCCATGGGGCGTTTGCTCCACATGGGCCAGCTGGGCGCCAAGGCGCAGCGCGCCCGGCGCGGCATCCTCCAACGCGCGCGCAAGCACCGCGACGAGATCCGCCCGGTGGATGGTGCGGTAGGGCGCGCCAAAGCGCCGCTCTGCTTCCGCGCCAAGTGGGACTTGGGCGAGCAACCCGCCGCTGCGGCTGAGACGCAACTCAATGCGGGCGGGCCGGTTCTCCACCGCAGCCAGTTTGGCGGCGAGGCCCCATCCATCCAGGATCCGCCCGGCATTGGGCGCCAGTTGGATGCCGGCGCCCACCTCTTCCAAGGCCGTGGCGCGTTCATAGACCACGACGTCCAGACCCGCCCGCGCCAGCCCCAGCGCGACGGCCAAGCCGCCAATTCCGGCCCCGATAACGATGACGCGCACCATATGCGCGGTGTAGCAGGGCGCCTCGCGGGGTCAAAGCGTCGGGACGTCGAAGAGGCGGTGCTGCAGCCAGATCAGCGCTGGAAACGCCGCCAGCCAGGCCCACACAAAGCGGTTGAGCCCGAACAAAGCCGCGTTGGCGATATGGAAGGTGAGCGCGACGATCAGGCCGGCCGCCACGCTCCAAACGCTGATCAGCACCAGCGGGAAACCGAGCTCAAACCCGATCACACCCCACGACGCCAGCCGCAGCAGACGCGGCCGCCGGGCGAGGCCCCGCAGGTCCTCGCTGACTGGATAAGCGGAAAAGGCGAACACGTCCGCCAGCGCCCGGCCGGTGCGCCAGTCCCGATGGCGGACCTTCACCCACCCCGACACCACATAGGACAACACCAGCTGCACCGCCAAATAGCCCAACGCCAGCTCCCGCGCCGGGGCGGTGGGCAGCATATGGGCCAGGCTCAGGCAGATGAGCGCAAGAAGCGTCATGCGGTCGGCGCCGCCATTATAGGGCCCATCAAACCGCGCCAAGATGACCAGGCCGAGCCCCGCCAAACCCAACGCCGCCCAGCCCGGAAGACAGCCCACGAGCAGCCCAACGCTCAGTCCGGCGCGCGCCGCGAACACCGCCTTTGGGCCGCTGGAGCGCACCACCAGGTGTTCGAGGCTTTGTTGAAGCACCGCCAAGCCCAGCAGAATCTCGGTGAGGCGCAGCGCCACATCAATGCTCATGGGCGGGCCTCGCGCCGGTGGACTTGGGGCGTGGCGCGCCACACCTCCGTCCGCACCCGGTCGTCTGCGACACGTTGGACGCTCAGCAGGCGCACATGCAGGGTGAGCTCGGCGCCCGGCTCCATTGCGGCGACGTCACCGGGCGCTTCCGCGGCGATCAGAGTGCGAACGGTATCGATCGCCTGCGGATCAGCGCTCTCCAAAAAGCGTTCGGCGCAACTCGTGAGGAACAGGGTTTCATTGCCGTGCGGGTTCCACAGCAGGCGCCACAGCCTCTCAAGGAGCGAAAAGTCCGCGGGCTTCGGCCGCCAGGCGCGCCAGAGGGGCTCCGGATCGCGCGCCGCGCCGATGGCCCATTCGATGCGCGGCGAGGGCGCGATCCAAGCGAAGAAGCGCCAGGACGGAAAGAGAATCGGCAGCACGAGAAGCAGGATGCGGGACATACGCGCCCATAACGCGCCGACGCCTAAGCCGATCTGAACGGATCGTGTCGCGGGCTCGTGTGAGCGCGGGGATGACCCTCACGGCCTCAGCCGCGCGCGGCGGCTTGCAACGCCAATTCATAAGCCGTGCGCCGGGTGCTCGATCGTCGTGTGCGGCCTCAGTGGAAACCGCCAAGGCGCTGTAAACGAGCAACCAGGCATTTATTAATCCGCGCCATGTTGTCTGCGTATAAGCACACCCGTTAGCGCAAGGTGGGACGGCGCATGATCAATCGCCCAGCTGCAGACACCGTATCGGTGTCGCTGCGCCAACAAGAAACCCTGGCGAAAAACGCCCTCCGGTCTGCGCCGGTGAATGTGGGCGTGGGGTTCTTGGTGATTGTCGGGGCTTGGTCCGCCGCGACGCCCACGCTGGCGCTGGGCTGGTTCGCCGCGATGGTCGTGGCGAGCCTGTTGCGCACGATGATCGCTCGAAATTTGCTGCGCGACCCCAAAAGACTCGCGCGCGGGTGGCATGAGCAACTCATTGCCGTGACCCTCATCACAGGCTGCGTGTGGAGCGTGGCTCCCTTCATGTTCAATAAACAGCCCGACTATGAGCATATCGCCTTCATCACCATAGTGATCAGCGCGGTCGGAATTTCGGCCGGATACTCCTGTGGGATTTCGCGTTTTGTCTTGGCGGCCTTCGTGTTCCCCATCATCTGCGGTCAGCTTTTGTTTCATGTTTTTGGACGCCCGGATGGCGCGAATATTATTCTCGTGGCCGCACAACTGATTTGCGTGATGTTTATCTTTATTGTCGCGGCGCAACATCGTTCGATGTACTTTTCTTTGGTGCGCGCGTCTGAGCAGATCCGCGCCACGTCCGCGCAGCTCAAGCATCAAAATGCCGAATTGGAGCTGCTGGCGGAGCAAAGCACGCACGCAGCGGAAGAAGCCAAAGCCGCCAATGTGGCGAAATCCGTCTTCCTCGCCACCATGAGCCATGAAATTCGCACGCCTTTGAATGGCGTTTTGGGCATGGCCCAAGTCCTGGCGTCCAAGAATCTGCATGATGACGACAAGATGTGCGTCGACACCATCATGGATTCGGGAAAAACACTGATGGTGTTGCTGAATGATATTTTGGACTTATCCAAGATCGAAGCCGAAAAAATGGAGATCGCTAGCGTGCCGGGCGATCTTGACCATGCTCTGCGTCGGCTCATTGGGCTTTGGGGGCCGCGCGCCGAAGAGAAAGGTTTGGCGCTACGCTATGGCGGGGTCGACACCGCCTCGCCCTATGTCAGCTTTGATCCGGTGCGGGTGCGCCAATGCGTCTCGAACCTCTTGTCAAACGCCATCAAATTCACGCCTGAGGGATCGGTGTCGGTCAACGCGCGCATTGCGGACGATATCGCCGTTATCACTGTGGCCGATACCGGCATTGGCATGTCGCGCGATCAGCAAGGGAAGTTGTTCAACGCTTTTCAGCAGGCCGACGGCTCCACCACCCGTCAATTCGGCGGCACGGGGTTAGGGCTCAACATCACCCGCAAACTGGCCCGCCTCATGGGCGGGGATGTCACCGTGCACAGCGTGGCGGGTATGGGCTCCACCTTCACCTTGAGTTTCCGCGCCCAAGCGGCCGCCCTCCTCGCGACGGATAACCCGACGATGTCTATGAACCCCCAGAAACAGACCTTACGCGGCATGCGCCTTTTGCTGGTGGATGACAACGCCGTGAACCGGCGCGTCGCTCGCGCCTTGCTGAGCGAGCACGACATGGCGATTGAGGATGCGGCCAACGGTCTGGAGGCCTTGAAACGCCTGCGCGACGATCCGGCTTATGATGTCGTGCTGTTAGACGTCCACATGCCGCAGATGGACGGGCCCGAAACCTTCCAACGCATCCGCGCCAGCGGGCAGGCGTGGCGCGATGTGCCCGTGATCGCCCTTACCGCCGACGCCATGGACGGGGATCGTGAACGCTATTTGGCGATGGGGATGGATGGATATGTGGCCAAGCCCATCGTCGGGCGTGATTTGGTGAGCGAGCTGACGCGTTTGCGCACCGCCCACAATCGCCCGCAACCGATCGCCCGCAGCGCCTAGGTTGCGCTATTCCGCGGGCGACGCGGGTTCGGCTTTGGCGCCTTTCTTTCCCGATTTGGCCGCGGGTTTTTTCGCCGTGGACTTGGTTGTTGTCTTTTTCGCGCCGGCCTTTTTCGCTGTCGTTTTCTTGGCGCCGCCCTTTTTCGCGGGGCCTTTGGCGTCCTTGGCGGCGATGAGCATCACGGCTTGATCAAGCGTCACCTGCTCAGGATCGACATCTTTGGGCAGGGTGGCGTTGGTTTTGTCGTGCTTCACATAAGGCCCGTAACGGCCCTTATAGACGGCGACGGGCTTGCCGCTTTCGGGGTGCTCCCCCAGCTCTTTCAGCGGCGCAGCCGCGCCGGGGCGCCGTCCCGCGCCGGATTTTTTCTCCGCGATCAGCGTGACGGCGCGGTTGAGGCCGACCTCAAACACCTCGTCGATGGACTCCACATTGGCGTAGGTGGATTTGTGCTTCACGAAGGGGCCATAGCGGCCGAGGCCGGCCGTGATCATCTCCCCATCCTCGGGATGGGAGCCGACATCGCGCGGCAGGGAGAGCAGCCGCAGCGCCTTGGCCAGATCGATATCCGCTGGGGCCCAGCCCTTAGGCAGGCTGGAGCGTTTGGGCTTGTCCTCGCCGTCGATCGCCATTTCCACATAGGGGCCGAAACGGCCGGACTTTAAGAACACCGCCGCGCCGGTGTCCGGATCAGCGCCAAGCTCGACATCCTTGGGCTGTTCGTCCTGCGCCTCGCCGCCCAGCTGGCGCGTGTGCTTGCATTCGGGATAGTTGGAGCAGCCGATAAAGGCGCCATACCGGCCCAGTTTCAGGCTCAGCCGCCCGTCTGCACAGGCCGGGCAGGCGCGCGGATCGGTTCCGTCTTCCTTGTCCGGGAAGATGTGGGGCCCGAGGCTTTCATTGAGCGCCTCCAACACCTCCGAGACACGCAAATCGCCGATATCGCCGACCGCGGCGGAGAATTCGCTCCAAAACTCGCGCAGCAAATCCTTCCAGGAGAGATCGCCCGCCGAGACACGATCGAGCTTTTCCTCCAGCGAGGCGGTAAAGTCATACTCCACATAGCGCTGGAAGAAATTCTCCAGGAAGGCCGTGACGATGCGGCCTTTATCCTGGGGAATGAAGCGGTTTTTCTCCATCACCACATAGTCGCGCGCGCGCAGCACCTCCAGGATGGAGGCGTAGGTGGAGGGGCGGCCAATGCCCAGCTCCTCCAATCGCTTCACGAGAGACGCCTCGGTGAAGCGCGGTGGCGGCTGGGTGAAGTGCTGCTCCGGCGTCACCTTTTTGGCTTCGGCCGCGGCGCCCTGTTTGACGGCGGGCAGGCGCGCTTCGCCCTCCTCATCGGCGTCGTCCAGGCCCTCGCGATAAAGCGTGAGGAAGCCGTCAAAGGTGATGACCGAGCCCACTGCGCGCAAAATGGTCTTCTTGTCGTTGGAGGCGATGTCGATGGTGGTGCGTTCGAGGCGCGCGCTCTCCATCTGGCAGGCCATGGCGCGCTTCCAGATCAGCTCATAGAGCCTCGCCTGATCGCCGCTGAGCGGCAGCTTGCCAGGCCGACGGGTGAAGCTGGTGGGGCGCACGGCTTCGTGGGCCTCTTGCGCGTTCCGCGCTTTGGTGGAATAGGCGCGCGGCTTCTCCGGCAGATATTCGCCGCCGAAATCGCCCTCAATGACGCGGCGGGCCTGGGCGATGCCTTCGCCCGCCATCTGCACGCCATCAGTCCGCATATAGGTAATGAGGCCGGTGGTTTCCCCGCCCAGATCAATGCCTTCATAGAGCCGCTGGGCGGTTTGCATCGTGCGCGTGGCGGAAAAGCCGAGCTTGCGCGCCGCCTCCTGCTGCAGCGTGGAGGTGGTGAAGGGTGGCGCGGGGTGGCGCTTGGCCGGCTTGGCTTCCACCGCGGCGATGGTGAAACGGGCGGCCTCCACCGCGGCTTTGGCGCGTGCGGCGTCGTCTTGGGTGGCGAGATCGAACTTGCCGAGTTTCTTGCCCTCAAAATGGGTGAGTTTCGCCGTGAAAGGCTTTGAACTGTCGGAGGTGGTTTGCGCCTCCACCGTCCAATATTCGCGGGGTAGGAAGGCCTCGATCTCCATCTCCCGCTCGGTGACGAGGCGCAGCGCCACCGATTGCACGCGGCCGGCCGACCGCGCGCCGGGCAGCTTGCGCCACAGCACGGGCGAAAGCGTAAAGCCGACCAAATAATCCAGCGCCCGGCGGGCGAGATAGGCCTCCACCAGCTCCATATCCACCTGGCGCGGTTGCGCCATGGCTTCGGTGACCGCGCCTTTGGTGATGGCGTTGAACACCACGCGCTTGATGTCTTTGCCCTTCAGGACGCGCTTCTTCGCCAGCACCTCCAGGACGTGCCAGGAGATCGCTTCGCCCTCGCGATCGGGGTCGGTGGCGAGGATCAGGCTGTCGGCGCCCGACACCGCATCAGCGATATCTTTCAGACGCTTGGCGGCCTTGGGGTCCACCTCCCAGGACATGGCGAAGTCCTCATCGGGGCGCACCGAGCCATCCTTCGACGGAAGGTCGCGCACATGCCCGAAGCTCGCCAGGACCTGGTAGTCCGAGCCGAGATATTTGTTGATGGTCTTCGCTTTGGCTGGGGACTCCACCACCACGACATGCATTGGGGGCTCCGCTGATAAGGTTGGGGCGCGGCGCGCCCCGGGGCCGGGCCGGAACCTGGGTACACCGAGCGCCCGTGTCAACGGCGCGTGTGGATCGGCGTTCGCTTGCGTAATGCGTGTATTGTGGGTAAATTAAACTTAATGGTGTATGGCGGAGCGGAGTGAGACGATGAATGGGGACCCAAATCAGCCTTCCAAAGACGAGGCGGCGCAGTACTTGACCGATTTGGCGGGCAGCGCCGCAGACCTTGCCGAACAGGCGGGACTCGACGATACAGCGCGGCTGCTGGCGTTGGCGGCGGAGCAGGCGCAGCGCGAGTAGCGGCAGGCTGGGACGGCGGACGTTCTCACCGGATTGCGGCGGCGAGCGGGGCTTGGCTCTAGTCGCGCGCGTCGCTCGGCGCGGCGGCGGCCACCATGTCGCCGGGCAGCCGTATCGCCTCGCCAGCCAATTCCAGCTCCATGAGCGCGGCGACGACGGCCGCCGCCGAGGCGCTGGTCTGGCGCACCAGCTCATCGCGCGCCACCGGCGTGGGCGACAATAACGTCCGCAGCTGCTCGCGCACGCTGTCAGCCTCCTTCTCCAAGGTGGAGGGCTTGAGGTCGAACAGCGCGCGCACATCGCGCTCCGGCTCTTCCAGGCGCAGCGGGCGGGCGACGGCGTTGAGCACGTCCTCGGCCGTTTCCACCAGGGCCGCGCCCTCCTTGATGAGGCGGTTGGCGCCCTTGGCCCGCGGATCCAACGGATTGCCGGGCACCGCCATCACCTCGCGGCCTTGATCGGCTCCATAGCGTGCGGTGATCAGCGAGCCTGAGCGCTCCGCGGCCTCGACCACCACGACGCCGTCCGCCAAGCCGGACACCAAGCGGTTGCGACGCGGGAAATCGCGCGATGTGGGCGTCGCGCCCATGGGCCGCTCGCTCACCAACGCGCCGTGTTGGGCGATGGCGAGATGCAGCTCGCGGTTTTCCGGCGGGTAGACTTGGTCGAGCCCGCCGGCCAGCACCGCCACGGTCCCGCCAGGCCGCTCCAGCGCGCCATGGTGAACCGCCGCGTCAATGCCGCGGGCGAGCCCCGAAAGGATGAGGACGCCCGCCTCCGCCAGCTCCGCCGCGAGATCATGGGCCAGGCGCCGCCCCGCCGCCGAGGCGTTGCGCGAGCCCACCATGGCGATGGCGCGCGGGGCGGTGAGGGGCTTGGCCCCCAGCACCGCAATCACCGGCGGCGGCGGATCAAGGGCGGCCAACCGCGGCGGAAAGTCGGCGTCGCACGACAACAATAAGCGCGCGCCGGCGCTGTCCAGCGCCTCCAATTCCGCGCGGGCGTCCTCTTCGGACGGCGCCACGATGGGCTTGCGGGCGCCGCCGCGGCGCGCGAGGCGCGGGGCGGCGTCCAGCGCAGCGTGGGGTGAGCCGAAGCGCGCGATGAGGTCGCGGAATGTCACCGGGCCCACCTGCGGCGTGCGCGCCAGGCGCAGCCAGGCCAAGCGCTCCGGCGCGTCGGGAGGAGAAGCAGGGATGATCACGTGGTCGATTGTGGGGCTGAGTCGCGCTTATTTTGACCGATCTTCGGTTCAGCGCCGCTCACAAGCCTATGGATAT
>CAZGCB010000065.1:0-15739 GCA_964524065.1 uncultured Caulobacterales bacterium
GATGGCCCAATCTTCCAAAACACGGATGATATCGTTCGAACGATCCGCGTCTGGGTGCGCCATCTCCTGGGCGCGGGTTTTCTCAAGCGCGGCCAGGTCCACCTGCAGGCCGGCGATCCGCGTTGTGTCGCCATCGATCCGTGCTTGCGCGGGATCGCGGACTGTTCAGGGGCTCCATCGCAATGCGGCTATCCTGAGCTTTAGGGCCGCGCAGCGTCATAGGTCTGAAGCGATTGTCACATACCCGCGTCACATTGAGCGCCGCACGAGCCCCGGGCGGTCGAGGACCGCACCGGTTCGGGCCGGCGTAAACCACAGCCCTGGGGCTGGACAGGCTGCGCGATCTGCGGAAAGCGTCCGTACACGGGACGACTTCAGTAACGGGCGGCGCGTATGGACATTCTTCTCGACACCGGCCTGACTTTTCTCGGGCAGCTGCAAAAGCCGACCTTGGCCTTCCTTTTGGGCGGCATGGCCATCGCCGCCCTGGGCAGCAAGCTCACCATCCCCGATGCGATCTATCGTTTCATCGTCTTCATGCTGCTGATGCGCATAGGGCTGAAGGGCGGCATGGAGATCCGCGAGGCGGACCTTGCGGCGCTCATCGGGCCGGCGGTGATCGCGGTGGTGTTGGGCTGCGTCATCGTTCTGTTGGGCATGGTGACGCTCGTGCGCCTGCCCAGCGTGCGGCATGAAGACGGGGTGGCGACGGCGGGGCTGTTTGGGGCGGTCAGCGCCTCCACGCTCGCCGCCGGCATGGTGCTCGTGGACGAAGCGGAGATCGCCTATGAGGCGTGGGTGCCGGCGCTCTATCCCTTCATGGATATTCCCGCCCTGGTGTTGGCGATCGTCTTGGCGCAGGTGCACGCGCAACGGCAGGATGCGAGCGCCAGCGGCCCCGTGCGCATCTGGCCGATTGTGGTGGACAGTCTGCGCGGTTCGGCGCTGTCGGCGTTGTTATTGGGGTTGGCCTTGGGCCTGTTCACGCAACCGCAAACGGTGTTGGACGGATTTTACGATCCGCTGTTCCGGGGCTTTTTGTCCATTCTGATGCTGATCATGGGCATGGAGGCGTATGCGCGTTTGGCGGAGTTGCGGCGCGTCGCCCATTGGTATGCGGTGTATGCGGCGTTGGCGCCGCTGGCCCATGGGCTGTTGGCGTTTGGTTTGGGCTATGTGGCGCATGTGCTGACGGGCTTTAGCCCGGGCGGGGTGATTTTGCTGGCGGTGATGGCGTCCTCCAGCTCCGACATCTCCGGTCCGCCGACCTTGCGCGCGGGCATTCCGGGGGCCAACCCGTCGACCTATATCGGCGCCTCCACCAGCGTCGGTACGCCGGTGGCGGTGGCGATCGGCATACCGCTCTTCCTCACTTTGGGCGAGATCGTGTTTAACCTCTAGAGGCGGATCAAACGCGGGAGGCGTGCATGACGCACCGGGCCACGAAAATCTCAATCGTCGTGGAAAAGCTGATCCAGGACGGCGTGACGCAGATTATTAAGGAGGCTGGGGCCCGCGGTTTCACGGTTATTGACGGCAGCGGCGAGGGTTCCCACGGCGTCTATTCCGGTGAACGCCCCTCCATTGTCGGCGCTTTCGCGATCGTCAAAATCGAGGTGATCGTCGCTGATGCGGAGGCGGCCCAGCGGATCGCCGATGCCGTGACACAGCGCTATTTCGAGCAATATGCGGGCATCGTTTATCTGGAGACGGTGCAGGTGTTGCGGCCGGGCAAATTCTCGCCCGACCGCGGATGAGGCGATGATCCCGCTGCGTCGTGCTCGCAGCCCCCTTTTGGCGAGACCCGGGGTGATGATGTTCCGATCCCTACCGCGATCATCGTGCTGGTTGACGCTCTAGGCGTGCGGGCTGCTGCTGACTGCAGGGTGTGACCGCGCACAAGACGATGCGCGGTCGCAGCGCCAGGAGGGGACTGCACTGGCGCGCCCGAACATCGTCTTCATTCTGGTTGAGGATCTCAGCCCGCGTTTGGGCGCCTTCGGTGATGACATCGCGGTGACGCCGCATCTGGATCAGCTGGCGGCTGAAGGCGTTCGTTTTCCCAACACCTTCACCACCGCCGGCGTCTGTTCGCCGAGCCGCGCCGCCCTGATCACCGGCATGCATCAGCAATCCATCGGCGCCCAGCACATGCGCACCCGCAGTTTCGGGCGCGAGCGCACCGGTCCGGGCGGCGCCTTCTCCACGCCTGGCCCGCCCTATGACGCCGTGCCGCCGGTCCATGTGAAGGCCTTTCCGGAGCTGCTGCGCCGGGCAGGTTATTTCACCGTGGTCAATGTCAAAAAGGACTATCAGTTCGGCGAGCCCTTCACGATTTGGGACGCGGTCGGACCAGATACGAGTTGGCGCGACGCGCCGGAGGGGACGCCCTTTTTCGCTATGTTCTCCAATATGGCGACGCATGAGAGCCGGATGTTCCCCGAATGGCGCGGGCGCGCCGAACGCGTCGTCTCGCCTGATCAGGTGCGTGTGCCGGCCTATTTGCCTGATCACCCCGAGGTCCGGCGCGATATCGCTCAGCACTATGACAACATTCACAAAATGGACGCCGACACCGGCGCGCTCATCGATCAACTGCGCGCGGACGGCCTGCTGGACACCACCATTATCATTTGGTCCGCCGACCATGGCGACGGGCTGCCGCGGGCCAAGCGCACTGTCTATGATGGCGGCCTGCAGGTTCCCCTCATCATTCGCTTTCCCGATGGCCGCTATGCCGGCGCCATGGATGAGACTCTGGTGAGTTTTGTGGATGTGGCGCCAACGATTCTGGCGCTGGCGGGCGTGGATGCGCCGGCCCATTGGCAGGGACGCGACTTGTTTGGCGACGGCTCGGAGCGTCAGTATGTCTTCGCGGCGCGCGATCGCATGGACGAGCATCCCGATCGCGTTCGCGCGGCCCGTGATGCGCGCTTCAAGTATATCCGCAATGATGACCCTGAGCGGCCCGTTATGGCGCCGCTGGCCTACCGCGAGCGCTTGGCGAGCATGCAGGCCTGGCGTGAGGCGGCGGCGGCCGGGACGCTTTCAGCGGAGCAAGAAGCGTTTCTCATCACGCCGCGCCCGTTGGAGGAGCTGTACGACACTGCTGCTGATCCCGATGAGATCCCCAATTTGGCGGACGATCCGGCCTATGGCGAGACGTTGGCGCGGATGCGTGCGGCGCTGGACGGTTTCCTCGCCCGCACCGGCGATCTCAGCGCTGAAGAGAACGAGCGGGCGATGGTGGAGCGCATCTGGCCGGGGTTGGAGCAGCCGGTGACGGCGACGCCTGCGATCGCTCTGGACGCGGACGAGGCTGGTTGGCGCGTCCGCCTGACGGCGCCGGATAACGCGTCCATTGGTTACCGGGTGCTGCATGACGCCGATGCGGCTTGTTGGCGGCTGTACACCGCGCCGTTTCCAATCCCAGCCGGTGTCACGCTGGAGGCCAAAGCCATCCGCTATGGCTACGCCGAAAGCGCGGTGGCGACAGGTTCGACGCCATCGCGCTGATCGCGGGCGCTGCGGGCCCGGCGGGCTAACCGCGGTTGATCGGGCGCCCGTCCTCCACCCAAGCTTTCATGCCGCCGCCGAAATGGCCCGCCACGGCGATGCCGGCGTGTTGCGCCGCTTCGAGGGCGCGCGCCGATCGGATGCCCGCGACGCACAGCAACACGACGGGCGCGTCCACAGCGGCCAGGGCGTCGAGGTCGAAATGCGACAAAGGATTGTTGACCGCCCCAGCGATGTGTCCCGCGGCGAATTCATGCGCCTCGCGCACATCCACCAATTGGATGTCGCCCCGCGCCACGCCCTCGGCCACCTCCGCGACGCTCAACTCTGCGGTGTCGTGCACGCCCGTCTCCCTTGGATCGTTGTACTGGTCCGCGTGGTATAGAGGACCCGCGTTCGTCACGCCACGCGTCCCACGAAGCGGCCCCGCTTCAGCAACTGTTAACCACAAGCGCGCAGCGTCTTCGCCACAACGCTATTCAGTGTTAAGCCACACTCATCGCGATACCAGGCCGCTGGCCGATGTGTCCAAGAGGGGAACCCATCATGATCACGCGTGCGTATTTCACCGCCGGGTTGGCCGGCGTCGCTTTGTTGGGGGCCGCCGCCACGGCCCAGGATATTACGCCGGATTTATATATAACCGCTGGCGGGGGCGTCTCCACCACCGACGATTTCGGCGAGGGGCAGTTCATCGCTGGCGGCTTGGGCGTAGCATTACCGTTGGGGCTGCGCGCAGACGCCACGGCGATTTACCAAACCGGCTTTGAAGTGGAGGACGGGGGCCCGGAGTTTGATACGCTTTCAGGCTTTTTGAGCGCCTATTATGATTTGCCGGAACCTGTGCCTTTCTTAGAACCTTATGTGGGCGGCGGCGTCGGCGTGACACAGATCGATGTGGATGGCGGCGATAGTGAAAGCGCAGAATCTTTTCATCTGTCTGCTGGCGTCAGCTTCGTCTTGTTCAAGAAAATCGCCTTGGACGCCGGCTATCGCTACGTCAATTACGGCGACTTCGATGGTTCAGATGAAATCACGGCCAACCAGCTTGGAGTGATGGGCCGCTACGCATTTTAGCGCCAAGGGCCGGGCGGTGCGTCCGCCAGGCCTTGCAGAAACAGCATGGCGACGCCGTCGGACCCTGCGGGTTCGGCGGCGTTGTGCGTTGCGCGCCATGTCCGATGGCTTGAAGGCGCCCGCGCGCTGGCCCATGTCTTTCACAGACGACGCGCCATCTCGCTTCATGGGGAAGGGGAGACGCGTCGCGCAAGGCGGCTCAGAGGAGGGCTTTGCGGCATGAATGCACGGACCTGGTTCGATCATCCTTTGTTGGTCGGCTTTGATCGGATGCAGGAGTTGGCGGAGCGCGCCGCGCGCGGATCTGACGGCTACCCGCCCTACAATATCGAAGCGGTGGACGCCGAAGCGGTCCGCATCACCCTGGCGGTGGCGGGCTTTGCACCAGAGGACCTGACCGCGACGGTCGAAGGGGCGCAGCTGGTCATCCGCGGTGATCGCAAAGATTCCCAAGCTTCGCGCACCTTTTTGCATCGCGGCATCGCCGCGCGGCGCTTCCAACGGGCGTTCGTGTTGGCCGATGGCTTCGAGGTGGAAAGTGCGGAGTTGGAGCATGGCTTGCTTCACATCCTGGTGCGTCGCCGCGCCCAGGAGGATGCGGTCACCCGCATCGCCATCCGTCCGGCCTCCAGCGGGTCTTAGGCGGCGGGACTGAGACCCGACGGCGTTTGAACCGGCGACGCGTGAGAGTAGGGAGAATACCGATGACCGATGCAAAATCGCAGGACATCACGATTGATGCGCAGGATTTAGAGGCTTTGGGCGGACCTAACCTGGTCTATGTCCGCGAAGTGCCCGCCGCGGAGATCTTGGCGCAGCAGCCCATGCCGGATGTGGAAGCCGAGCCTGACGCCATCTGGTATGCCGTTCACGCCGCCGATGGCGCGCGTCTAGCGGTGCTGGACGATCGCGAGGCGGCTTTCATCGCGGCGCGCGAGCACAACCTCAAGCCTGTCAGCGTGCATTAAAGCCTATCGCGTGTGCGCCTCTGACGTGGCGGCGACGACGCTATGCCGCCGTCGCGTCGGCGCGCTCGGACAACAGAGCGGCCAAGGCGTCGCGATCGGGCGCGCCGCGCAGCCGCTCGCGCAACTCCGCTTTGCGGAATGAGCGGCTGACCCGCGCCAGGGCTTTGAGGTGATCCGCCCCCGCATCGGCCGGCGCCAGCAGCAACACAACCAAGTCCACGGGCTCTTCGTCGATGGCGTCAAAATCGATGGGCTCGGCCAGGCGCGCAAACAGAGCCTGGACGGTATCCAGCCCTTCCAGCCGGGCATGGGGAATGGCCACGCCATGGCCCATGCCGGTGGAGCCGAGCCGCTCGCGCTGCAGGACGGCGTCGAAAATCGCGCGCGCCGGCACATCCATCAGGTCAGACGCCAGCCGCGACATTTCCTGAAAGACGTGCTTTTTGCTCGTCGCTCGCAAATCCGCGACCACGCCTTCGGCATGGATCAACTCAGTCAACAGCATTGCGTCGCCTTCTCGTCAGCCTGCGCCGTTCGCGTGCGCGGCGCTCGCCGCGCGCTCGGGGTCCAGCCAGCCGATATGTCCATCGGGCCGGCGGTAGACGATGTTCACGCCCCCATGTGCGGCATTTCGGAACATCAGCCAAGAGGCGTGGCTGGCGTCCATCTCGTGCACAGCCATGCCGACCGTCAGTTCCGGCAGCTCGGCGGTGGTTTCCGCGACCACCACGGGCTCAAAGCCGGCATCCGGCGGGGAGGCCTGCGGTTCATCGAAATCAGCGTCGTCTTCATGCGCCAGGGCGCTTTGCAGCACCACCAGCGCGGCGGCTTGCCCGCGCGTTTGGCCGCCCCGGTGGTCTGTCAGTTTGCGCTTGTAACGGCGCAGGCGTTTTTCCAGCCGCTCCAGGGCGCTTTCGGCGGCGCCATAGGCGTCGGCCTCAAAGCCGTGCGCTTGCAGCAAGGCGCCCGAGGGCAGATGCATGGACACATCGGCTTTAAAGCCATGCCCTTCACGCGCCACGGCCACCAAGGCCTCACCGGCGCGCTGAAAGTATTTGGCGGTGGCCTCGTCAAGGCGGGCCTCAATGCGTTGACGCAGCGCCTCACTGGCGTCGATGCCCTTACTGACAAAGCGCAGATGGACGGTGTTGTCGGCTTCCGCCATGGGGCCTCCGGGCGCTTGAACACGAGATTACCCCACGACCTTGTCTTGGCGCATCGGCCAAGTCAATTCGCCGCTCCGCCGGCTTCGCAGATGGTGTAACAGCTCGCGGCGCGCGCTAGGAGGCTTGCCGCAACATCCGCCGACGTTGCACGGAGGATGGAATCCGCATGGCTTCGCGGTATTTTGCGACCGTGCGGCGGGCGATCTCCACCCCCTGGGCGCGCAACAGCTCCACAATGCGGTCGTCCGACAGCACTTCGTCCAGGGTTTCACTTTCGATCAAGGACTTGATGCGATGGCGCACCGCTTCCGCGGAGTGCGCCTCGCCGCCGCCGATGGCGGGGATGGCGGCGGTGAAGAAGTATTTCAGCTCAAACACGCCGCGCGGCGTCGCCATATGCTTGTTGGAGGTGACGCGGCTCACGGTCGATTCGTGCATCTCAATCGCGTCGGCCACGGTTTTGAGATTGAGCGGCCGCAGCTTCTCCACGCCCTCGGCCAGGAAAGCGTCCTGCTGACGCACGATTTCCGTGGCCACTTTCAAGATGGTGCGCGCCCGTTGATCGAGGCTGCGCACCAGCCAATTGGCGTTTTGGTTGCACTCGGAGATGAAGCCGCGCTCCTCATCGGTGCGGGCGGCGGCGTTGACTTCGTTGTAGTAGCGGGAATCCACCAGAACCCGCGGCAGCGTGTCGGTGTTGAGCTCCACCGCCCAGCCGCCGCTGGCGGTTTCACGCACATAAACGTCCGGCGCGACGGCGGCGGGCGGTTGGCCGCCAAAGGCCGCCCCAGGTTTCGGTGTCAGGGCGCGCAGTTCCCCCAGCATGTCGGCGATGTCATCCCCATCGACACCACACAAGCGCTGGAGTTTTTTGTAGTCGTGCGTGGCCACTAACTCCAAATTGGCCACGAGGGTCGCCATCGCGGGGTCAAAGCGATCACGCTCCTGCAGCTGCAACGCCAGGCATTCTTTCAGATCGCGCGCCATCACCCCGGCGGGGTCAAAGCCCTGCAGCACGCGCAACACAGCCAGCACGCGCGACTCATCCACGCCCAGACGCGCGGCCAACTCCGCCAACTCCGTACGGCAATAGCCGTCATCTTCGGCCGCTTCGATCAAAGCGGCGCCGATCAGCCGGTCGCCGGGATCCTTCACCGCCACGGCCAATTGTTCGCTGAGATGCTCGCGCAGGGATCGCTCGGCGGAGGCGAGGTCGAGGGCCGATGTTTCGCCATCGCCGCCCGATCCCGACGCGCGGGACCAATCGACGCTGCCGCCCGCGTCCGCGGCGCCGACATCCGACGCGCCCAGGGCGCCCCCGCGATCGCCCGCTTCGGGATGCACGCTTTCATAATCGGCGTCGAGGGCGCCTTCGGCGCCGGCGGAGGGGGCGGCGGCGGAGATGTCGAGTTCCGCCAGGGCGGTGTCGCCCACGCTTATGTCGGCTTGCGCCGCGGCGTCGCCGGGGCCGTCGGGGGCGTCATCGCGTTGGAGGAGAGGGTTGCGCTCCAATTCCGCTTCGACGAATTCGGTTAACTCCAGATTGGAGAGCTGCAGCAGCTTAATGGCCTGCTGCAGCTGCGGGGTCATGACAAGCGCCTGACCCTGGCGAATCTCCAACCGTTGCGCGAGCGCCACCCTCCGCGTCTCCTAAAGCTATATTGGGCTATTTGAAACTGTCGCCCAAATAGACGCGGCGCACCTCGGGATGATCGCGCACCGCATCTGGTGTTCCCTGAAACAAGACCTCGCCTTCGAACAAGATCGACGCTCGGTCTACAATCTCCAGGGTTTCGCGAACATTATGGTCCGTGATCAAAACCCCAAGACCACGGCGCTTTAAGTAAGTGATAAGATCGCGGATATCGTTAACGGCCAGCGGATCGATGCCCGCAAAAGGCTCATCCAGCAGAATAAATGACGGGCCGGTGGCGAGGGCGCGGGCGATCTCCACCCGCCGCCGCTCCCCGCCCGAAAGCGCCAAAGCCGGGGCGGTGCGGATATGCCCGATATGCAATTCGTTCAGCAGATTCTCGACAATGTCACGCCGCCGCCGGCGGTCCGGCTCCACCAGCTCCACCACGCCGAGAATGTTCTGCTCCACCGTCATGCCACGGAAGATGGACGCTTCCTGCGGCAGGTAACCAACACCCAGGCGCGCCCGCTGATACATGGGCAAGTTGGTGACGTCCTCGCCGTCCAGCAGGATGGAGCCGCTATCGGCGCTGATCAGGCCGGTGATCATGTAAAAGCAGGTGGTTTTGCCGGCGCCGTTGGGACCGAGAAGGCCCACCACCTCCCCGCGCTGCACCGACAGGCTGACATTTTTCACCACCGGGCGCTTGCGATAGGACTTCGCCAACTCCTGCACCGTCAAGCCCGCCAGCGGCGCCCGCACCACCGGTTCAGCGGTTTCGCGATAGTGTCGTGTCGCCATGTCCATAACGCTCGGGCTCTGGGTCAGAGGGGACGCGCCGTCCGATGATCGGCTTTGGGGGCCGCGTGAGGGTCGCGCGAAAGCTTACTGGTCGCGGGCGCCCAGCCCGGTGGGTTGGCCGAAAATCGCTCGCACCCGGCCGCCGCTGGCGCCCTGAGGGGCTGCGTTGATGATGGAGCGGCCAGTGGCCGGATCAAAGGTGAGGCGCTCGCCCACGAGGACATCTTCGCCGCGCAACACATTGAGGTTGCCCGTCAGTTCGATCAGGCCCGTGGCCGCGTCATAAAGGCCCGTATCGGCGCGCGCGATTTCATCTTCGGTGATGTAGGCCACGGAGCCGAAAGCTTCGATTTTCAACACTTCATTGGGACGCCCGTCGGGGCCCGTGGACACGTACACATCCATCATATCGGCCAACAGGCGCGCATTGCCCTGGCGCACGTCCACATTGCCGGTCCAACGAATGACGCCTTCTTGGTCAATGTGCTCCACCCGATCGGCGTTCATATCGATGGGGCCGCCGCCCGCGCCGATCTGCGCCGAAACCGGCGTGGCCAACAGGCAGGCGGCGCCGGCCAGGGCCGCCCACAACGGCGCGCGCCCAGCCGATTTCGCGGGGGCGGCGTCGGTGGACCGGCCGCGGCGCGGCCGCCGGCTATAGTGTGCAGGGGCGTTCATGATCTGCTCCTCCAAGCGCGATCAGATGGCGTGCTGTGGCTCCACGCCACGGCCCGCACGAGATATGGTTAGCAAGCCTGCGGCGCGCCACAACTGGCAGCATGCATCAAATCGCGCTTTGTCTTGAAAGTCATCTTACGCCGCGGCGTTTCCTGCGTCATCTGGCCGTTGCGCCGAGCCCTCCGTGCCAGCTGTTTCATTCGCTCACGGCTTGCACCGCCGAGGCCGCGCGCGTGGTCGTCGGCCGGTCGATCACCAAACGCGCGCCTTCAACCGATTCCGCCAAAGACAGATTGTCTTGGGGGTGGAACGCCAAGCGCTCCCCCGTCATGACATTGGGCCCGCCGGAGACTTCCACATTGCCGCTCAGCACCATGAGGCCGCTGGCGGCGTCATAGGCGCCGTGATCGGCGCGGGCCACTTCCGTCGGCGTGATATACGCGACACTTCCCTGGGCCGTCATGGATTTAATCGCGCCGGGGACGCCGTCTGCATCAGCATGGAAATGCACATCCAACATATCGGCCAAAAGGCGCACCCCGCCCTGCGTCGCGCGGACATTGATGGCGCAGTGGAGGCGCTGTTCGTCTTGGAAAAACTCCATGTAATCGGCGCGAAAATCGATCTGATCGCCGCCGGCGGGGTCCAGCTGCGCCACAGCGGCCGGCGTCGTGAGCACGACGCAAAGGAGGCTGATCATCGCCCGCAGCATGTTCGTCCCCAGCCCTCTTTTTGCGCCGCCGCCCGCTGGCCTCGCCGCCCCGCGCCATCGTGCATCATCCGCGCCAGATTCGCGATCTGCGTGGAGCGTTGCGGCCTCGCCGTTTGGGCGCTCCGGGTCAACGCCGCGATCCTATTGCGTGGGAACCGGCTCGATGTCGCGCACCTGCGAGCGCAGCGGGGCCACCAGTTTCGGCTCCTGATCCAACCGACCGATCACGGGCGATCCCTCAAACACCACCCGGCGCTCGTCACGGTACAGCTCAAACGCATCGGCGTTGATCACCCCCCATGGCCCGCGGCCGATAATCGGCTCACGCCCCTCGGCCACGCCGCTTTCGATAAACAGCCGCGCTTGGGTGGTTTCAAACTCGTACTCATCACCCGACAGCAACTGCACGTCGCCGCGCAAATCGAGGATCAAATTCTCGCGATTATAGACGCCATGGCTGGCGAAAATCTGGAACCTGACCACACCGTCTTCGATCACGCTGAGGCGGGGCTCCTCCAGCTCGAAGCGTGTGGGGTCGGCGGGCCGGCGCACGGCGGCGTCGGCGACAATCTCAAAGGGATTGCCGTTGGCGTCGCGGCCGTTGAATTTGGGGTTCACCATGCGCGATGCGGACTCGTCCACCGGCGGCGGTGCGATCGGCGCCTGGCCCAGCGCATTGCGCACCACCAAGGCCGCGATGATCACCACGATACACCCCATGGCCGCCAGCACGGCGCTGCGCGCCCCGCGCACCAGAGCCGTGCGCCGCCGCGCCGCGCGCAGGGTCACGCCCCGGCGCGGCTCCAGAAAGGTGGTCGGATCGCGAAAGTGGTCCGGCGCGATGGCTACCATGGGTTGATCATCATCCTTTGCCGCCGATCCTCGCCGCCGTCCGCGCACGGGGCGGGGCTGTGGCGGAACCGTGACGCGTCGATCAGAAATAAGGCGCAAACCCGCCGGACAAAAGCCCCCATATTCGATTCAGGAATTAGGAGTGCGCGAAAATGTCCTCATCGGGCCAGCCGGCCAAATCCAAAGCGGCCCGAGTCGGCAGGAAGGCAAAGCAAGAGCGGGCGATATCGAGGCGCCCCTCACGCTCTAACATGGCGATGAGTTTTTCGCGTAAGACGTGCAAATGCAACACATCCGAGGCTGCGTAGGCCAACTGCGCCTGGCTGAGCTGGGCCGCACCCCAGTCGGAGCTTTGTTGCTGCTTGGACATGTCGATGCCCGCCAGTTCCCGCGCCAAATCTTTGAGGCCATGGCGGTCGGTGTAGGTGCGTGCGAGCCGAGAGGCGATTTTGGTGCAGAACACTGGCCGGCAATCGACACCCAGATATTTGCGCATCATGGCGATATCGAAGCGGGCATAGTGGAAAATCTTCTCCACGGTCGTATCCGCCATCAGCGCTGTGAGGTTGGGGCAGTCATAACCGTCGCGGTTCAGCTGCACCACATGAGCGTCGCCATCGCCGGCGGAGAGCTGCACCACGCACAGCGCGTCGCGCTGAAAATTCAGCCCCATGGCTTCGGTGTCGACGGCCACCAGGGGGCCCAGATCCAACGTTGCCGGCAGATCGCCTTGATGGTGATGAATGGTCATGGAGCGCTTTCTTCAGAACACAGGGGAACGACCATAATGGACGCCGGACCCTAGAGTGTTCGGCCAAAGGCGTACAGCCAGGCCAGCCACGCGCCCAGGGCGATGAACGGCCCGAAGGGCAAGGCGTCCTGGCGCTGCGGCGCGCGCCTTTGCAACACGCCCAGCGCCGCGATGGCGAGGAGGGCGGTCAGCGCCGCGCCGGTCAGGATGAACGGCAGCGCCCGCCAGCCCAACCAACAGCCCAGCGCGCCCAGCAGCTTCGCGTCGCCGAGGCCGAGGCCCGCGCGCCCCCGCAGACGTTCATAAAGGTTCGCCACCGCCCACAGCACGCCATAGCCTGCCGCCCCGCCGAGGAGATGGCCGGGCAGACGCGCCGGCTCCACCAGCGCCGTGGCCGCCAGGCCGCTGAGGGCGAGGGCGAGGGTGAGCGGGTCCGGCAGGCGCCAGACATGCACATCCACCAACGCCGCCCACAGGCACAGCCAGCCCAGCAAGCAGCTCAGCGCCACATAAACGTCGGGCGTCACGCCCAGGGCGGGCGCTGCTGCGCCGCTGACGCTCCACGCCCACAGCACGATGGCGACGGCGCCCAGCTCCGCCGCGGGGCGGCGCCAAACCGGCTCGAGGGAGCCGGCCCTGCGCCCTGCGCCGCTGAGCCAATGCCAATAGGGGAGCCATTCACGCCAAGGCGTGCGCGGCGCGGGCGCCTCGTCCCACAAGGTTGCGCCGCGCGCCAGGGCGACGCCGACAAAAGGCGACACAACGAGACACAATCCGGTCAACACATCCATGGCTGGGGTATAGCGTGATCGGCCCGGGGCGCGAGGGACGCCCACAGCGGCTCGCGCTGAACGAGGATAGGGGTATGGAACGCTTGCCGATCGTTGGGGTCATGGGCTCGCGCGAGGAGCCCCATACGGCCCTCGCCGCCCCCTTGGGCGCGCTGTTGGCGGGCCGGCGCGTGCATCTGCTGACCGGCGGCGGCGGCGGAGTGATGCGTGCGGTGGCGCAGGCCTTTGTGGAGGCGCAGCCGCCGGGCGGGCGCGCTGGCCTCAGCCTTGGCGTGTTGCCGGCGCTGGATCCGCAAAACCCGGCTCTGGAGCGGCCGGACTATCCCAATGCCTTTGTGGAAATCGCCATCCGCACGCATCTGCCCGCGTCCTCCGCGGCGGGACCGTTGGGCACGCGCAACCCCGTCAACATTCTGTCGTCCGACGTCGTGATCGTGCTGCCTGGCGGGCGCGGCACGCGCATGGAGGCTGATTTGGCGGTGGAGTATGGCCGGCGCGTTATCGGCTATGGATGGTCGAGCGCCTCGGGCGGTGCGCCAGCGGGCTTGCGGGTGTGTGCGTCCTTGGGGGCGGTGGAGGCGTTCTTGGCGGACGCTTTGGGCGCCGTCGCGGGCGGCGGCTCGGGATAAGCGGCTGTGAGCGATCGCGGCGCATTAACCATGGCGCCGTTACAGTCCTCGGCGTCCATTGGTTGACTTGCAGGCTGCGCCCATGTCCGTCGCGACCGCTCGATCCCGCCCGCCGGTGCATCAATTTCCCGCACATGTGATCGTCATACCGCTGGGGGCGGCGATGCTGTTCCTGGCGTTTTTCAACCCCGCCATTTTGGACCCGAGCAACATTGCGTGGCTGATGCGCGGCGATTGGGGCCAGCATTTCCTGGGATGGCAAGCGTTGCGCGACGAGCCCTGGTCGTGGCCGTTGACCCACACCACGCTCTATTTCCCCCCCGCAGGCGCGGAAACGGCGCTGACGGACAGCAACCCGCTGGTTTCACTGTTGTTGCGGCCCTTTTCATCTGTGCTGCCGGATCCCTTCCAGTTCATGGGCTGGTGGTTTGTCGCCTGCATCGTGCTGCAGGTTTGGTTTGGCTTTGTGCTGCTGCGGCGCCACGCGCACAATGACGCGCTGGCGGCCATGGCGGGGCTGGTTTTCGCCATTTGGCCGACCTTCGTGTTCCGCATGGGCCATGACACGCTCATGGCCCATTTCATCATCCTCATGGCGCTTTGGGTGTATTTGGACGCCGCGCCGTGGCGCGTGCGCGCGCTGCGCTTTGCGGGCGTTTTGGCCTTGGCCGCCACGATCCACCCGCACGTGTTTCTCATGGCGGCGGCGCTTTGGTCCGGCGATCGGCTGCGCGGCGTGTTGATGCTCAGCCGCCCCGGGCGCCTGGCGGGGGAATGGGGGCGTTTTGCGGCGGCGAGTTTCGGGCCGTTTTTCGCGGGGGCGTTCAGTTTTTGGGTGGTGGGCGTGATCCCTGGCACCTCGGGGCGGGGGCGGGGTGGGGGGGGGGGGTGCGTGGGGGGTTGCTGTTTTTGGGTGGGGGGCTGTCTCCCTGGACCGGGGGGCGGGGCGGGGGGGGGGGGGGAGTTCTCCATGAACCTCACCGCACCGTTCAATCCGGCGGTGGAGGGGTACTCGGCGCTGTTGCCGGCGCTGCCCGTGGGGCCTGGCCAGTATGAGGGGTTCCAGTATTTCGGCGTCGGCTTGCTGGCGCTGTTGGCGCTGGGCGTCGTGTTGTCCTGTTTCACCGCCAAACGGCCCGAGGCGCCGCGCGTTGAGAGCGTGTCGCTGGTATGGCTGGCGCCGGTGTGTGTCGGGCTGACGTTGTTGGCGCTGTCCACCACCATCCGTTGGAGCGATGTGACGCTGTTTCACCTTGCGCTGGACGATCGCTTCGCCGATCGGCAATTGGGGATCATCCGCGCCTCGGGCCGCTTCTTTTGGCCGGTGGGGTATGTGGTGCTGTTTTTGGCGTTGCGCACGGTGTTGCGCCGGCGACAAGGGGTGGCGCTCGCCGCGCTGGCCGGCGTGTTCGCATTGCAAGCGTTCGATCTTGGCGGCTTCGCTGAAGCGCAGCGGGCGCGCACCGCGGCGGCTGAACAGCGGAACTTGCAACGGGCCGTCAGCCCGCTTTGGCCGCACCTCATGGCCACAGCCGATCGGGTGGACTTCATCCCCGCGCGACCGCCACACAACAAGCTCGTGTTCTACGAAGTGCTTTGGCACGCTCTGACACAGCGCACGCCGATCAACACCATGTACATGTCGCGCATTCGCGTGGCGCAAGAGCGCGTGTCCAATGACAGCCAACGCGCCTTCGATGCGGGCGAACGGGATCCCACCCGCCTTTACATTCTGCAACAGCCTTGCAACGCCCCCGGCGTGCGGCCTGATGATGTCGTCGTGCGGTTGGACGGCATTGCGTTGATTGCGCCGGCGTCGGCGGCGGACATTGTGGCGGACTTGCCGCGCGGAACCGGGTGCGGGCCTGCGCTGCGCCGCTAGCGCGCCAGGGCCTGCGGTGCGGGCTGAAGCGGGGCGAGACCGTAGGCGGCGCGGGCGGCGGCGACGTCGTTCATGATGGCCTCAAACGCGGTCCAATCATCGGCATCATCAATGGCCGCCCACAAGGCGTGGAGAACCTCAATGGTCGGCGTGAACGGCCAGTCGCGCGCGAAATAGGGATCGCCAAGATTGGCTGTCGGCTCCGGGGCGCGATCGCCCAGCGCCGCGCGGAATGTTTCAAAACTCTCCCCGCCATACCAGCGCGCCCGCGGCCCCTCGC
>CAZGCB010000066.1:0-15615 GCA_964524065.1 uncultured Caulobacterales bacterium
GCAGCCATTTGAGGATGATCGAGGTGTCGAGACCGCCGGAATAGGCGAGCACGACTTTGTCGCGCGTGCTCATGGGGTGGTCCTTATGCGAAATGACGCGCGACGATAGTCAAGCCCGCCGGCAGGGCAAATGCAAAATGCGCGCACCGGCATGTCCCATGGCGCGCCAGCGAAAGCGCGCTCTGCAATCACGCAGCGTCTTCGGCCAACATGCGCTTCATCAGCTGCATGGCGGCCTGCTTGTCCCCGCCGGACATCATTAGCGCACGATAGGCCTCACGCATTTCGCGGTCTTTCGCCTCATTCGAACCGCCACGCCGCTCGCGCAGCGCGCCCTCATCGCGTCGTCGGCGATCAGGGCCGGCATACTTGCGCTCTTGGATCAGCTGTCGGCGCCGCAAGACCGCCGCAAGGCATTTTTCTTTCGCTTGGCTTGGCGACACCGGTTTGCCTAGCACCTCGTCGGCGCCGGCGTTGATCAGCTCCTTGATGATCGACAAGCTTGTATGAGCGGTGCACATGATGACCGGCGCCATGCGGTTGGGGCTGTCGGTCGAACGGCGAAGCAAGCGTACAAACTCCGCCCCGTTCAGGTGGGGCATGTTGTAATCGACGATCAAAAAATCGACGCGCTCTTCGGTTAGAACTTCAAAGGCGCGGATGGCGTCAGGGGCCCTAATACATTCTCCAGCTCAAGCGGCGACAACAGGCTGCGCCACAAGACGCGCATCTGCTTCACATCATCCACCACCAGGGCTGTTAGACCGCTCAAATGCAAGGGGGCGACTTCACCATGAGTGACACGCGCTTTGCGCTGAATGTTGACTAGACCAACCGCGTCATGGGGCGTTTTGTCGCAGATGACGGGCCAGACCGCACCGGGCCAAGGCGGCGTATCGGCCGCGACACGGCCCAGCGCTACAGAGCGCATCAGCTCGCTTTGCGGTCGGGCCCATGGCGCTCGTCATGCATTTTCTTCAACATCGCCAACGCCGCTTTCTTATCCCCGCCTACGGCCAACAGCACTTGGCGCACATGGGCATCCAAGCTGTCTTGCGAAGACTTGGCGCCGCTGCGGCGATCCCGTGTGACTTGACTCTCTTTGCGACGTCGGTCCGGGCCCGCATAGCCCTGTTCGCGGATCAGCTTGCGGCGCTGGTGGATGGCGGCGATGCATTTCTTTGCCGCCTGCCCCGGCGAGACGGGCTTGCCCAGCACCTCATCCGCGCCGGCGTCGATCAGCTCCTTGATGATGGCTTTGCTGGTGTGCGCGGTGCACATCACAATCGGAATGCTTTGGTTGGGGCTGTCGGGGGAACGGCGCAACAGGCGCACGAACTCCGCGCCGTTGAGGTGGGGCATCTGATAATCGACAATGAGAAAATCGACGGTTTCATAGCCAAGCAGATCCAACGCCTCCACGGCGTCGGGAGCCTCCAAAACCTCGCTCACGCCCATCGGCGCAAGCAGCGTGCGCCAAACGGCGCGCATGGTTTTGGCGTCATCGACAACCAGCGCTGTCAGCCCGTCCAGGGACACAACCTCACCTCAATGCACGTCGCCTATGCGCCGATGGCATGGCTCCTGGCGAGGAGCTTTAAAAAAAACCTGTTAAAGCGGCCCTAGTGACGGGCGCGGCATCGTGATGGAGGAAACCGCCATGGACGGGAGCATTCATGCGGACGCCGCCGCCGATATCCTCGTGGCGCTGGACGGCAGCGAAACCGGCCGCATTCAGCGGCGCGATCTGGAAGCCGCGTTGGCCGAAGCCGGGATCGCCGCCAGCGATCCGCGCGTGCGCAACACATTGGCGAACCTCGCCGACTTCGCGCCCGCCGACAGTTTGGACGCCGTGCAGCTGAGCGAGGTGATCCATCCCAGCGAAACCCGGCTGGTGGAGCGGGCGCTGCGGGGGCGCCTGATCATTCCCGACTTCAAGGCGTTCAGCGCGGTGATTGGCGACATGTTCGACGCCGCGCGGCGCGAAACGGGTGGATCGGTCGCCGATTACATTCCGCAATTGGCGCGTGTCGCGCCGGACAAATACGCGTTGTCAGTCTGCACCATTGACGGGCAGGCCTTCCATCTGGGCGACGCCAGCGACGCCTATTGCGTGCAGTCCACCTGCAAGCCGATCAATTACGCCGTCGCGCTCAGCCTGTGTGGTGAGGCGACGGTGCATCAGCATGTGGGGCGCGAACCCAGCGGCCGCAGCTTCAACGAATTGACGCTGAATGCGCGCGGGCTGCCCCACAACCCGATGATCAACGCCGGCGCAATCATGTGCTCGTCGCTGATCCACCCCGACAAAAGCTTGGCCGATCGGTTCGACTACATCGCCGGTATCTGGCGCCAGCTGGCCGGTGGGCGGTCCGTCGGCTTTGACAACGCCGTCTACCATTCGGAGAAAGACACCGCTCACCGCAATTTCGCGCTCGCCCATTTTATGATGGAGAACGGGGCGTTTCCCGAGCGCACCAACATCCATGAGACCTTGGACTTTTACTTCCAGTGCTGCTCCATCACGGTGGATGCGCCGGCCCATGCGGTGGCGGCGGCCACGCTGGCCAATGGCGGGGTGTGCCCCTTGACCAACCGGCGGGTGTTCGCGCCGGATGTGGTGAAGAACTGTCTGTCGCTGATGCTGTCCTGCGGCATGTATGATTTTTCCGGCGAATTCGCTTTCACCGTCGGCTTGCCCGCCAAATCAGGCGTCTCGGGAGCGCTGGTGATCGTCGTACCGGGCCTCGGCGGCATTACGGTGTGGAGCCCGCCTCTGGATTCCCTCGGCAACAGCGTGCGCGGCGTCGCCTTCTCCCGCGCGCTGGTGGAGCGGTTCCCCTTCCACATCTACGCCAATCTTGCCGATGCGGAGCATTTGGAGGATCCGCGCAGCACAACGGGCGCGTCGGAAGCGGATGTGAACTTCGCCCTGCTATGGGCCGCCGCCCGTGGCGATGTGGGCGAAGTGCGCCGGCTGCGCGCCCAGGGCGTCGATCTCAGCATGGCCGATTATGACGGCCGCACGGCGCTGCATCTGGCCGCCAGCGAGTGCCAGGTGCAAGCGGCGGCCTATCTGCTGAGCCGCGGCGCGCCTGCGGATGTGAAGGATCGCTGGGGCAACACGCCCTTGGATGATGCACGGCGGGCGGGTCATGAACCGATGATCGCCTTGCTCACCGGACAACAGCCCGTGGATGTGCGGCCCCTCGATCCCTCCGGCCGGCCCGCCCATCGCGTTTCGTGAGGCCGGACCGCGTCCCGCGGCATCGCCCCCATCCCCGCAGCGGGATGACAGGCGTCCCGCCATGGGGTTGAGTGACGGCGCGTCTTCACCGCCCAGGGACTTGCACCATGACGAAGAAACTCTGCCTGATCACCGGCGCCAGCTCCGGCATCGGCGAAGCGTTGGCGTGGGAATTCGCTGCCGGAGGCTGGGATGTGGCGCTGGCGGCGCGGCGCGCGGACAAGCTGGAAACGCTGGCGGGCGCCTTGCGGGAGCGTCATGGCGCTGAGTGTTTGGTGATCGCAACCGACTTGGCTGACCCCGCCGCGCCGGCGGCCGTGCTGCACGCCATCGCCGATGCGGGGCGGGTGGTGGACGGGCTGGTGAATAATGCCGGCTATGGCCTCACCGGCGGTTTTCAAAACACCGGCTGGGCGGAGCAGTCGCGATTTTTGCAAATCATGACCCACGCCCCGGCGGAGTTCGCCCATCGCGTGTTCGCCGACATGGTCGCGCGCGGCTATGGGCGCATCCTCAACATCGCCTCCATCGCCGGGCTGGTGCCGGGCATGGCGGGCCAGACGCTTTACTCCCCCGCCAAAGCGTTTCTCATCAAAATGAGCGAGGCCCTGGCCGCCGAAGCGGAGGCCGAAGACGTCGACCTCAATGTCTGCGCGCTGTGCCCGGGCCTCACCCGCACGGAGTTTTTCGATGTGAACGGCATGGGCGCCTCGGTGGAGGACACGACGCCGCGGGCGCTGTGGCAATCAGCCGAGGAGGTCGCGCGCATCGGCTATGAAGCGGTGATGCGCGGCACGGTGGTGCAGGTGTGCGGCGGGCCCAACAAAGCCATCACCTTCGCTGCGCGCATGCTGCCGCCGGCTGTGGGACGGCGCATGACCGCCCGCCGCACGAAGCGCTTTCGCCATCGGCTGTAGCGGGCGTCCCTCGTGGGCGTCACCGGTTATGACGGACGCAGCGCCCCGGCGGTCACCGCCCGGCCTGCGCCAGCGCGCACCACGGTTTTGGCGCGCCATAATCGATAGCCAGGCCGGCGGCCAAAAGCTGCTGCGACACATCGGCGCCCTGTGAATCGGTCACCTGCGCCACCACGCGCCCCGCGAATTTGCCATGGCGAACCCGTTGAGCGTCACCTCCGCGCCGACCAAAGGCGTCAGCGCATCACGCGCCGCTTCGCCCCGGCGCCGTTCTCTGGCGCAGCGCGGCCGACGCAGTTGCGGCGCGTCCACGCCGTCCAGCCGCACCAGCACAGCCACTTCATGCCCCGGCCAAATGCGCGCCCGCACCGCCAAGGTATCGCCGTCCACCACCCGCTCCACCCGAGCAGGAATAGGACCAGGCAGAGGATCAGCGCCCGCCGCCCCAACAGGCAGGATGGACACCACGCCAACGGCCACGTAAACACGTGTAAATTTTTGACGTGCACCCATAGCGAGCACCATGACTCGCTCCGCAACCCGGTTCAAGTTCTTTTCTTGTTCCGTGTCGCGCCGCCATCCCGGGGAGGCCGGCCGGCGGCTTGTTTTTCCCGTGGGCCAACCGCGCCACTCTCAGATCCAACCGCGCCAGGGGACGACGTGTCGGGCGTTACACCTCGATGGACCAGGCGGCTTTCGCGTCCGCGGTTCCCGCCACCAAAGCGTTGTAAATTTGCCGGCACCCCTCGCCGCCCTGGCGGCTGACAAAGTCAAACCAACCGGGTGATTGCTGCGCAAAGCGCACCCAGGCCTGGGTCATGTGCTGATGGAACGTCGCTGAGCCGTCGGCTTTACGTTCAATGTCGTAGTGGGTCGGCGCAAAGAAAAAGCTCGGCTTCGGCCCGGGCAGATCCGAGGGCGGCGCGCTGTCGGCCCAATGGGCGCCGCCGACACGGATGTTCATGGCGAGGGCGTCCCCCAACCGGGTGTGGAGCGCCCTGTTGACCTCGCGGCTGCCCGCAAAGTCCACAATCGCGCTGGGGATCGCGGGATCGAGCGCGCCAATGGCGTCATAGAGCGTGATGGCGTCATACAGGCCCAAACCATCAACAAACGCCTGCGAGCGGGCCGATGTCAGGGCGTGAACGCTCAGCCCGTCGATGGGCTCCGTCCTCAGCAGCTCCGCCAAGGCGATGGCGGTTTTGCTGGAGGCGCTCGTGAGAAACACGCGGCGTGCGCCGAACGCGTTTTCACGGCGCAGATAGCGGTGCAGCAGGTACGACGTCAGATAAAGGGGCTGCAGCGTCATTTGGGCGGCCTCGCGCGCAGGATCATAGCCGGGATCTGCAGAGCTGCGGCGATAGGTCAAATACGCGTCCGCCTGTCCGACACGGTGGGGGCTGGCGTCATGGAAGCCCGTTGGACGCACCTGAGACGCTGTCAGCACAGCCTCGGTCGCCGCGGGCCAAATGCCGTAAAAACGCTCACCCGGCGCAACGCCTTCAACATCACTCTCCACCACGTCAGCAAAACCCCACACCGGCAAAAGCCCATGCTCGGCATCGCCGGCGGGGAAAAACTCCCAATACTTCATGGCGTCGCCAAACGTCGCGTAGGTCACATTGTTGGCGGTCAGCGCAAAACGCTTGAGGGCGAACCGCACCTGGCCCGGCGCCAGGGGCGCTGGGGCCGCAGCTTCGATGCGCGCCTCGGCGATATTGCTGCGGCGAATGGACAAGCGCCAGTGATCAGCCATAGCGGCAGTCTCCCAGGGTCCCGGTGGTGGTGATGCCGGCGTGGCGCGCCTTTCGATCGGCGCGGGGCGGCCGCCTTGCGGGTTCACCGTCTCTGTTGCGGGGCGCCGCCTGCCTCGTAAAGTCGACCAATGGTCAAAGACGGAGCCCACGCCTTACGCGCGCCAGCCATCAGCGTGTGGCGCGTATGAGCCGGTAACCGCAATCATAGGCGTCATGGTCCAACAGCGCGCCATAGCGCTGCTCCCATACACCGCTCTCCACATCGCGTTGCAGACGCTCGAGCGCCGGCGTCACATCGCCCAACGCCCAGAAGGATGAGATCGCGGCGCGCACCCGCGCATCCAGATAGGCGGCGGGGCGTCGCCAATAGGCACACAAAAATCCATCAACACAGTCATGGGGGATGGGCGCGGGACTGATCTCGACGTCCCCGAAAACAGCGGCGAAGCCCGTCAATGCCGGCATCTGGGCCTCGTCCAATGTCACCAATTGGGGAATGTAGTCCGCCAACCAAAAGCCGCGGAAATCGGGATCATAGGTCAGGATCACCACGTGGTTGCGCACGACGCGGCGCAGCTCCACCAATCCCGTGCGCTGATCACTCCAATGATGCACGGTGAGCACCGCCAGGGCGGCGTCAAACGCGCCGTCGCGAAACGGGAGATGCTCCGCAGCGGCTTGCACGACGGGCGCGCCATGGGCGGGACGCTGGCGGATCATGGCGCTGGAAGGCTCGACGGCGACCACATCGCGGTCTGAGGGTTCGTAGGAGCCGGCGCCCGCCCCCACATTCACCACTGTCCGCGCCGCCCCAAGAGCGTGAGTGATCAGGGCGGCGATCCGCGGATCGGGCCGGCGCAAATCCGCGTAATTAACGCCGATCGTGTCATAGGCGCGGGCCATGGGCCGCCTCTCCCGGGGGCTTAGGGCGTCGGGCGCGATCTAAAAATCATAAGCGCGGCCGGCCTTCTCCCAATCGCCGAAGCGTGTGGGCTCCGGCCCCTTGGGCCCGCCGCGTTCGTGGGGAGCGTCCTGGCCATCGGTCCGGGCGGCGCCGGACGTGTCTGACATTTCGGACGTTTCTGGCGACGCCTTCGCGTCGTGCGTCTGTGCGGCCAGCGCGCGGCGGGCGGCGGCCTCCTCCAGCGCGCGGCGGGCGGCCGGTGTCAGCGCCTTGCCTGGCGCGGCGTGCTCGGGAATGGCGGCAGCGTCAGCGCCCACTTCGACGCCATCGCCCGCACTGTTTTTCGTGTCTGCTTCGGCCATGGCCCTCTCCCTCTCCTACACGCCTCATCCTACATAAGAGGCGATTGCGATGCGGCGAGACCTGTGAGCGTGTCGCCAAATGAGATGATGAGGCATGACCCTGCTGAACCACACCAAGACTTTCATGCTGTTGGCCGCGATGACGGCGCTGTTTATGGGCGTCGGTTTTATGGTTGGCGGCCTCAATGGCGCGTTGATCGCGCTGATTATCGCGTTTGGGTTGAACGTCTTCAGCTATTGGAATGCGGACAAAATTGTGTTGTCGGCCTATCGCGCCAAGCCGGCGCAGGAGTTTGGAAACGATCCGCGTATCCAGGCCTATTTGGAGGACACCCGGCGCCTAGCGCGCAATGCCGGCCTGCCAGAGCCGAAAATCGCCATTATGGAAATGGATCAGCCCAACGCCTTCGCCACGGGCCGCAATCCGGAGAACGCCGCGGTCGTCGCCACGACAGGCCTTCTGCGCATGCTCAGCCGAGAGGAAGTGGCCGGCGTGATGGCCCATGAGCTGGCGCATGTGAAGAACCGTGACACGCTGACCATGACCGTGACGGCGACCATCGCCGGCGCCATCGGCATGCTGGCGAACTTTGCGCTGTTTTTTGGCGGCGGACGCGATCGCGGCGGCATCATCGCCATGCTGGTGATCATGATCCTGGCGCCAGCGGCGGCCGCGCTCGTGCAAATGGCGATCTCCCGCGCCCGCGAATATGAAGCTGACCGGGTCGGCGCGGAGATTCTGGGCGATCCGCGGCCGCTCGCCTCGGCGCTGGTGAAGATCTCCAATGGCGCCGCGCAGATCGAAAACGCCCGGGCTGAAGACAATCCCGCCATGGCGCATTTGTTCATCGTCAATCCGCTGAATGGTCAGCGGGCGGACGCCCTGTTCTCCACCCATCCCAGCACGCAAAACCGGGTCGATCGCCTGATGGCTATGCGGCCCAGCGGCGGCTCAGGCGGCTATACGCAGCGCAGCGGCGACGGCCCGTGGGGCGCACGCGAGGACGTCTCGAGCGGACCCGGATGGGCGGGCTAAGCGCGTGAGCGATCGGGGGGCCGCAGCGGATGTGGACGCGCCGGGCCTCGCGGCGCGGCGTTTGGCGCTGGATGTGTTGATCCCGGTGGCCGAGCGCGGCCAGCCGCTGGATGAAACCTTCGATCGCACGGTGAAACAGTATGAGGCGGACGCGCACGCCCCGCCGCTGGCGCCGCGCGATCGCGCCTTCGCACGGGCCTTGGTGAGCGAGACGTTGCGCCGCCGGGGGCGGATCGATGCCGTGCTGGGCGGGTATTTGGAGACGCCGCTGCCGGACAAAGCCGTCGCCGCCCGCTGTATCTTGCGGCTGGGCGCGGCGCAGATGCTGTTCCTCGACACACCACCGCATGCCGCGACCCACGCCATGACGGCCCTCACCAGCCAGCGGCGCGACGCCCAAGGCTTTACGCGCTTGGTGAATGCGGTGCTGCGGCGCGTTTCGCGGGAGGGCGCGGACGCCCTGGCCGGTTTGACACCGGCAGACGATTGGCCGGCCTGGCTGACAGACGCTTGGGCCGGCGCTTATGGCGAGGCGGACGCAGCGGCGTTGGCGCAAGCCTGCGGCGCCCAGGCGCCTTTGGACCTTACGGTGCGCGATCCCGCGACGGCGGATCCATGGGCGGAGCGCCTCAACGGCGAACGGCTCGGCGCCGCAACGGTGCGCGTGGCCTCCGGCGGGGATGTGGTGGCGCTGCCCGGCTTTGAGGACGGCGCCTGGTGGGTGCAGGACGCCGCCGCCGCCCTGCCCGCGCAGATTGTGCTGGCCATGCTGGGTGATGCGGACGGCGCGCGGGTGCTCGATTTGTGCGCCGCGCCCGGCGGTAAGACGCTGCAGCTGGCGGCCGCAGGGGCGGATGTCACGGCGGTGGATCGCTCCGCCCCACGGCTGAAACGCTTGCGCCAAAACCTCAAACGCACTGGCCTGACGGCGCGGATCGACACCCTGGATGGGCGGGATGCGCCGGCCCTTGCGGCGCGCGAGGGTCTGTTCGATGCGGTGCTGGTGGATGCGCCCTGCACCGCCACGGGCACCTTGCGCCGGCGGCCCGATGTGGCGTGGTCGAAAGCGCCGCAGGACGCCGAGACGCTCAGCACAGTGCAGACCGATTTGCTCGTCGCTGCGGCCGCGGCCGCCAAGCCCGGCGCGCCGATTGTGTATTGCACCTGCTCGCTCCAGCCTGAGGAAGGCGCGCCGGTCATCGCCGCGGCGCAGGAGCGTGCGGCTGCCGCGGGCGCGCCGCTGGTCATGGCGCCTGGGGTCAGCGAAACGCTCCTGGCCCCTATGGGCTTCGCCGCGCCGCAGCCAGGCGGGGCCTGGCGGACTTTTCCGCATCAGGGTGCGGGGGCGGATGGCTTTTTCATCGCCGCATTACACCGCCTCTAAAAGCACGGGACCGCGCCCTGGCGGGAGCGGCCCCGTCTGCCCGGATCTCATGGCCCGGGCGGTTGGCGGAGTGCCGGTGGCCGCCCGCTAGAACGCCGTGCCCACACGCGCGAAGGCGTTCCACGCATCGCCATCATCGCGCTCCAGATCCGCTTGACCACCCAACTGCAGCCAGAGGCCGCCGAGATCAAACTGCGCGGATCCCGTCAGGCGGATGTAGGACAAATCGCGGCCCTCCGCATCGACGGTGCGGATCACGTCGGGAATGGTGACCAGGCTGGTGGCGATGTCGTGTTCCTCATCGTCGATGGCTTCGACCCAGACCGCTTCCAGGCTGATGCCCGCCGGCTCGGTGTTCAGATCAAAAGCCGCGCCCAACTCGGCGGTGATGGAATCCACCAGACGATCATCGACCCGCTGATCCAGGCCGACGGCCCCACTCTCGATATAGCTGTTGATGTCCACAAATAGGCCGGTCACACGACCCAAGGGAGCAATGGACAGGCTTTCGCCGCCGATGACGTAGCGTCCCTCCCCTTGCAGGCTGGCCGCAAACGCGCTTGTGGAGCCGCCCGCGACTTGGCCGGCCACGCCGGTATTGCGGTCGATATCGTTGTAATACAACACCGATGCGCCGCCCGAGACGCGCCCCTGCAGGGCGCCGAAGCCCTGATGGATAAAGCCGCCAACGCTGATCGAGGACAGATCAAACGCGCCGCGATTGCTCTCCAAGTCCACACTGTCCTCGCCGTAGCGCACAAGGCCGCCAGCGATGGCGTCATCGCCCACGCGCCCGACACGCCCAAGGCTGATGCTGTAGCTCTCCACATCATAGCCATTGGTGCTGAAGCTGGCGTCGCGGCTGGCGTCGCCATAGTTGATTTCCGCAAAGCCGCGGGCCTGGCCCACCTCGAGACCACCCGCGACGGCCGCCGCGCTCGCCATTTGGCGCAGCACGGCTTCGCCAGCGGCCATCCCCATTTCGCTTTGGGACGCCAGGGTGCGCGGTGCGGTCAGCGTATCGACGGCGAACGCCGCCGTGATCGCCTGCCCCAAGGCGGTGGGGTGGACACTGTCCCAAAACAAGAAGCCGTTTTGCGTGTCCAGGTCCGTCGAGCACAAGCTGGTGGGGGTCAAACAGGCGTCGGTGGTGTTGGTGATGCCGTATTTCGACGGGTTTCTGACGGTGTCTGTAAACAGCGTCTGCATGTCGATGACGGTGATGTCGTAGCCGTAGGTGTCGATCAAATCGGCCGCTGCGCCCGCCAGCGCACTGTTGTGCAGCGCACTGATCTGCGCCCCACCCGCCAATGTTTCGGGCGAGCCGTTGAGCAATGGCGTGGCGCCCAAATCCGGCAGGTTGAACAGAGCAAATTGCTGTGCGCCGGCGCCCTCGCCCAACTGAACGACGCTGGTGGAGATATTTTCGATCGTTAGGGCGACCGCTTGGCTGGCCAGCGTGAACAGATCGGCGTCCGGGTCTTGCAGAGCCGCGGCCACGGCGAAGTAATCATTGGCGCCAATCCAGATCGAGAACAGGTCATGGGCCCCAGCCTGCGCGCCAGACGCCAAATAGGTGTCGACCTGTTGCTGCAGGTTGGTCAGATCTTGAAAGGGGTCCCCATTGGGGCCAGACGTGGCGCCGCCAAAGGCGAAGTTGGGACCCTGCGGAACACCGGTCAGGCCCGGAAACAGCAACGCCCACACCGGGCCGTTAGAGAATTGCCCCTCAAAATAGGGCGGCGGAGGCGCCGCGCCAAACGCGGCCAAATTGCCGGGATCCGACAGGCTGTCGCCGAAAACGATGAGACTCGTATAGGGCGCGGTTTGGCCGAACGCCGGAGCCGCGCTGGCCAAAGCGAGCGCCGAGCCAAAGGCAAGCAGAGCACGATCGCTTCTGCGAACTTTAAGTTGTTTTTTCAAAGCGTTTCCCCTTTTTTAAGCGAACAGTGGCGCCCGTTTGTGAGCTGCACAACCACGCCCAAAGTTGAAGGGGCGTGTTCCCTTGTCCCGCAGCAGGGTTCGTGCCGGTGCGATTCAGTTTGATGTGGGCCGGCGGCGCGCCTGCGTGGGATGCCCTCGGCTACCGTGTCGCTGGGGACGCGCACGCCGCGCAGGATGGAGCCGCCGAGGCGCGTTATGGCTGATCCGCATCCGTCCGACGCTGGCCGCCCCGACGCCGCGCATGTCTTGGTCACGCGCGCCGAGCCAGGCGCCAGCCAGACCGCCAAACGCCTGCAGATGGTGGGATGGTCGCCGCTGCTGACGCCCGCCTTGCGCGTTGTTCCGCGTCCTGTGAACCCCGATGTGGAGCGCGGCGTGCAGGCCGTGATCCTCACCAGCGCCAACGCAGCCCGCCGCTTGCCTGCGCCGCCGCCGCAGGCCGCCCCGATCTTCGCCGTGGGTCCCGCCACAGCGGACGCAGCGCGCGCCGCGGGCCGCACGGATGTCCTGACGGCCGGCCCCACAGCCTTGGCCTTGGCGCGCGCCATCGCCGCGCGCTGCGCCCCGCACGCGGGACCGCTGCTGTTCCTGCGCGGGGCGCATGTGGCGCGTGATTTGGCGGGTACGCTGCGGGCCGCAGGATTTGCGGTGCGTGAAGCCGTCGCCTATGAGGCGGCGCCCACCGCCGGTCTGACGCCGGAGGCCGCCGGGGCGTTGCAGGCCGGCGCGACCGCAGCAGTATTGGTGCATTCCGCCCGCGGCTGCGCGGCGTTTTGCGATCAGGTTGAAGCGGCAGGGCTTGCGCCCGCTTGCCAACGGGTGGCGCTGGCGGGTTTGAGTGCGGCGGCGCTCGCCCCGGCGGATAGGCTCGTCTTCGCAGCGCGTCAGGCCGCCGCGCGCCCCGATGACGACGCCCTGCTGCAGACGCTGACGGACATGGGCCTGCGGCGAGACTGACAATCGCGCTGATTTATGGTGAAAACCAGCGATGACAAAGCCGCCGCCCCGCCGGCATCATGGGATGGCGCCCATGCGCTGCGCCTAAGGATTCAACATGAGCACCACGCCCGCCACACCCTCGGGACCGTCTCACCCCCCTACCGCTGAGTCGCAAAGCGCCCAGCCGGACACGGCGCCCCCGGCGTCAGCTCCCGAACCGGCCGCATCCGCCGCGCCCAAAGACGCCGACAGTGGAGACGCCGCCGATCGGGATTTCAGCGAGGCGGATTTGCACAACGCCATTGATGCGGAGTTCCAGCCGGCCGGCGCGGAGCCTGGTGAGACTGCTGAAGCGTCAGAGACTTCGGGGCGATCCGGGCTCCTGTCCCAGAATGTGACGCTGGCGGGGGCGGCCTCCATGGCGGTGGCGGCGGCTTTGGCGGGCGGCTTTATGGGGGTGGTGTTCGATCCCGACCCGGCGCCGTCGGGCGCCCTCTCCGGTCCCGATCGCGCCGCCGCCGTAGCGGTGGAGCGGCGGCTCGCCGCGCTGGAGGCCGGGCTTTCGCAAACCGAAACCCGTGTCGCCGCGGCCGAGGCGCAGCTGGCGTCGCCCGCAGCGCCAAATGCGGGGACGGCGGCGCCAAGCGATGCAGCTCAGGCCCCCGCAGCCATCGACCTCACCCCGCGCGTCGCGGCGCTGGAGACGGCTGACGTCACCCAACAGAGTTTGTTCCAAGAAACCCAAACCCGCTTAAGCGGCCTTGACGCGCAACTGTCCGGCCTCACCGATCGCGTCGGCAGCCTTGAAAGCGCCGCCACCCAGCTGGCGACACGCGCCACCGGCGCCGCAAGCGCGCCGGCCGCCCTCGCCAACGCGCCCCGCAGCGCCGAAGGCGTCTTGGCGCTGGCGGCGTTGCAGGAGGCGGCGGCGAACGAAAGCCCCTTCGCCGACGAGCTCGCCGCGGCGCGCGAAGTCCTGCCCAGCCTTTTCAACGCCCCGCCGCTGGAAGGCCTCTCGCGCCACGCCGAAACCGGCGCGCCCGACCTTGACAGTCTGCGCGGGCGCTTTCGCGCCATGGCGCAGCAGGCCGTCGCCGCCGAAGGCGATGGCGGCGGGCTGTTGCAGCGCCTGGGCCGCGCCATCACCAACAGCGTCACCCTGCGCCGGTCCGACGCACCGGAAGCCTCCCAAGCGGCGAGCGATGTCATCGCCCGGGCGCGGCGGCTCCTGAACCAAGACCCGCCTGATCTCACCGCTGTGCTGGCGGAGCTGGAGCGATTGCGCGCGCCCGCCTTGGCTGCAGCCGCCCCTTGGATGGCGGATGCACGCGCCCGCGCCGCGATTGACGCCGGCCTGGAGGCGTTGCAGACCTCCGAAGCGGACTAAGCTGGGGAGCCCGCCGTGTCGCTGCGCCGCACTTTGATCATCGCGCTCGCCATTCTGGCGGGACTGTTGCTGGCGCTGCTCTACGCCTTCATCCACATCATGGTGATCACGCGTGAGACGCGGTCCGACATCATCACCATCGGCGTTTATCAATACGGTCCCATCGATTTCGCCGCCCTCGCCTTCACGATCCTGGCGGCCCTGCCCGTGCTGGGCGTGGCGATTTGGGTGCTGCGCGCCCCCGGCAAGATCGGCGACGCGTGGCGGTCGCGCCAAAAGGAGAAGGGCATTGAAGCGCTGGAGGACGCGCTCATCGCCGCGGCGGGGGGCGATGGCCGCACCGCCCGACGCGAGGCGCGCCGCGCCGCCAATCTGTTGCAACGCCCCGCCGCGCCGCGTCTGATCGCCGCCCAATCGGCTGAGAGCTTGGGCGATGTGGTGGGCGCTGAATCCCAGTATGCGGCGATGCTCGCCGACCCCAAGACCCAACTGGTGGGCCGGCGTGGCCTCTCCGCCGCGGCGCTGTCGCGTCACGACTATGAAACGGCGATCCTGCACGCTGCACGGGCCTTTGAGACCCATGGCGGCGCGCGTTGGGCGTTTGATTTGCTGTTCGACGCTCAGGTGCGGGCCGGCAAATGGTCCGACGCCTTGATCACCTTGAGCAATGGCGCCAAACGCGGGCACCTGCCCGATGATGTCGCTCGCCGCCGCCGCGCCGTCCTTCTCACCGCCGAGGCTGCGGCGATGGAGGGGCGCGATCCCAGCCAAGCGCGCGAATTGTCAGAACAGGCCGCCAGCCTCAGCCCGGCTTTTGCGCCCGGCGTCGCGCTCGCCGCGCGCTTGGCGGTGTGCGCCGGCAAGGGCTGGCGCGCCTCCAGCTTGGTGGAGGACGCCTGGTCCGTCGCGCCGCATCCGGCTCTGTCACTGAGTTATCGCGACATCAAGCCGGACGAGGCCACACGCGCGCGTGTGAAACGCATGTTGGGCCTGGCGGAGCTGAATCCCGAACACCGCGAGAGCCGCATTCTGCGCGCCGAGCAAGCCCTCACCATCGAGGACCCGCGCGACGCCGAGGAGGCGATCGCCCCGCTCTTGCGCCTTGAGAAGGAGCCCTCCGCGCGTCTGTGCGGGCTGCTCGCGCAAATCGCCGACGCCATGGGCGATGGGGATCAAGCGCGCCATTGGCTCGCCCAGGCCGCCGTGGCCCCGGCGGAGCCGGATTGGTCGGACCTCGATCCGGAAGGGCCCGCCTTTGATTATCAGCCCCAGGATTGGGGGCGCATGACCTACTCCTTCGGCGACACGGGCCAGCTCATCCATCCGCGCCATGAGCGCTTTGAGCGGCCGCGAGCCATCGCCGCGCAACGGTTGCTGGAGGCGCCGCCCGCCCCAGCTCCGCCGGGCGCGGCCCCACCGGCGGCCGGCCGTGAAAGCGCCGATGACCCGCACGCCGGCGAAGTTGCCGCCGCCGCGATCGGGCCCGCCGCCTCCCCCTTCCGCCCCCTGCGCCGCCCGCCCGATGACCCTGGCGTTTAAAGGCCGCCGCCTCCGAATAGGCCCGTGCGTCCACGCGACTTGCCGCCGCCGCGCGCCGGCCGTACAAGCGTAGCGGCGCCGCAGTAGCTCAGCTGGTAGAGCAACGCATTCGTAATGCGTAGGTCGGGGGTTCGAGTCCCTCCTGCGGCACCATTTGACGCTCCAGCGTTGTCCGAGATTGTCCAGGAACAGCCGACAA
>CAZGCB010000067.1:0-15443 GCA_964524065.1 uncultured Caulobacterales bacterium
CCGGCGCGTCCGGCAAGCGCGCAAGCACTAGGTGGATGATGTTCTCCGCACAATCATGCTCACCCCAGGTGATCCAGATTTTCTGGCCATAAATGCGATAGCTGCCGTCGCCGGCGGGCTCGGCTCGGGTTTTCAACAAGCCAAGATCGGAACCGGCATGGGGCTCCGTCAAATTCATGGTGCCCGTCCATTCGCCGGTCACCAGCTTGGGCAGATACATCGCCTGCTGGGCCTCGCTGCCATGCAGCAGCAGCGCCTCCACCGCGCCGAGGGTCAGCGTCGGGCACAAGCCGAAGGCCATGTTGGCGCCTTGGATCATGTCCATGACCGCGGCGGCCATGGCCCGCGGCAGGCCGGCGCCGCCATGCTCCTGCCGGGTGGACAAGGCCTGCCAGCCGCCCTCCACGAATTGCGCATAGGCGTCCTTAAAACCGGGTGAGGTATAGACGACACCGTTCTCAAGCCGTGCGCCGTGCTGATCGCCGACATGATTGAGCGGCGCTAAGACATCGGCCGTCCAACGGCCCGCTTCCTCCAGCACCGCGTCTTGCACATCATCGCTCAAATCATCGAACGCCCCCGTGGCGCGCAGGCCGTGCATGGCGGCTTGTTCGTCCAAAGCGAAACGGATATCGCGGATCGGTGCGGTGTAAGTCATACTGTCTCCTCTCGACCGGCCCTCGCGCTTCCCGCACGCAATCGTCAGCTGGCCATACCGTTGTCTAATGTACGTGCTTCGCGGGCGGCGCCAAACCAGCTTAAGATCAAAGTCGAGGATTGGGATCAACAGCGCCCGCACACGGGCGCAGGAGCGTTACGTCATGTCAGCCCGCTGCAGCGCCGAAACGACCAACATCATCCATCGAATCCGCATCAGCCTGCGGCGACGCGCCGTCCTGTGGGGGCTGGCGTTCAGCGGGGTGCTCCTCGCCGGCTGCGCGCCGACGCCGGTGGTGGATTTCTCCGCCGCGCCGCAGGGGACCTATCAGCTCGACCCCAAGCATGCGAGTATCATATGGCGGGTCGGACACCTCAACGGCCTGTCGCGTTTTGTCGGGCGCTTTGACGACTTCGACGCCGCGTTGGAGTTCGATCCCGACGCCCCCGAGCAAGCGCGTCTCAGCGCCGTGATCGAGGCGGCTTCCATCAACACGGGGCTGGCGGATTTCGATCCGCAAATCGCCAACAACAGCAAAATCCTCGACGCTCAGCGCCACCCGCAAATCCGTTTTGAGACAACGGCCATCACGCTCACCGGCGGCGAAAACGCCACCGTCACGGGCGATCTCACCGTGCGCGGGGTGACCGCGCCGCTCACCTTGGATGTCCGCTTCAATGGGACGACACGCGATTTTCTGCGCGGCGGGGCGCGGGTGATCGGCTTTTCCGCGATCGGGACGCTGTCACGCAGCACCTTCGGCGCGGACGCTTACATCAATTTTGGCGTCTCCGACGAGGTGGAGCTGCTCATCGAAGCCGAGTTCATCCGCCAGGGATCCTAAAGACACCCGTCGGTGAGCGGTTTTCCCAAGCGACGCCGGCGATTGTTTCCAAAGCGTCAAAAAACATTCGCATCTCGCCCCGTCGACACCTGGGGCGCGGCCGCCCACCTTCAGCCCGACGCCACGGCGTGCGCGCATGTGTCGCGCGAGCCTATCGATGTCAGATCAACAAAGGGGATACCCCATGATGAAGTCCGCTTTCGCCGCCATGCTTTTGGCCGCCGCCGCCGCCGTGCCCGCCGCCGCGTACACCCCGCCCTCCGGCGCCTACGCCATGGACGACAGCCACTCGGTCGTAACCTGGAAAATCATGCATCTGGGCCTCTCCCCCTACACCGCGCAGCTGGAGACGGTCACCGGCACGCTGAACCTGAACGCCGAAGACCTCAGCGCCTCCTCCATCTCCGCCACCATCGCCACGGCCTCCGCCGACACCGACTATACTGGCGAGAAAGACTTCGACGGCGAAGTGGTGAAATTCCTGCAGGGCGGCGATCACCCGCAAATCACCTTCGCCTCCACCGCGGTCACGCCCACGGGCGATGACACCGCCGCGGTCACGGGCGATCTCACCTTCCTCGGCGTCACTAAGCCGGTGACCCTCGATGTGACGCTGACCGGCGCGGTGGAGAGCCACCCCTTCGCCGGACAGCCCGCCATCGGCTTCGTGGCCGAGGGCGTGATCAAGCGCTCCGATTTCGGCATGGCTCTCGGCCCCCTGGACAACGCCTTGGGCGATGAAGTGGAAATCGAGATCGCCGCGGAGTTTATTAAGCAGTAAAGACAAACCACCCCCGCTGCGGCCACCGCCGGCGGGGGGCCTTTACTGGCCTTGCACCCAGGGGGTCGCCGCCATGCGCCAACGCCTCGCCGCCGCCCTCATGGCGTTTTGTTGCGCTCCATCGCTGGCGACAGCCCAGTCCACGTCAGCCCATGCGAGCCTGCAAAACGAAAACGGCGCGGAGTTCAGCACCCCCTATGCGGGGGCTTTGGGCGATCATTTCTCGGGACAATACCGGCTCGACGACAATCATGCCGTAGTCATCTGGAGCATTCAGCATCTGGGCCTCGCGCCGTATTTCGGCCAATTCGAAACCGTGACCGGCACGCTTCAGTTCGACGCCAGCAACCCCGCGCAGTCGACCATCACCGTTGAAGCGGCGGTCAGCTCCGTGAACACGGACTATCGCGGCGCCAAGGATTTCGACGCCGAACTGGCGCAGCTGCTGAATGCGGACAAACACCCCGTCGTGCGATTTCAGTCCACCAGTGTGGAGGTGACAGGCGACAACACCGGCCGCATCACCGGTGATCTGACGGTGATGGGGATCACCCAATCCATCACCGTCGAGGCGGAACTGACCGGCAAGCAACGGTGGCATCCGTTCTCACGCTCGCCCGCGCTCGGCTTCCGCGCCGAAGGCGCGATCACACGCTCAGACTTCAGGGTGTGGGCGGGCCGACCGGTAAGTTATGCGGTCGGGGACGATATCGAGTTTATCTTCGCTGGCGACTTCATCCGCGAAGAACCCTAGCACAGCCGCACCGCCCAGCATGTGGCGATGCGGCGAGAGGACAGACCATGAGCGACACTTCATTCGGCGCGGCGGGGCGCGAGACCATGCGCTACACCACCGTCGCGATCGTGCTGCATTGGGTGATCGCCGTCCTCATTCTTGGACAGATCATTGGCGGGGTGTGGATGGTCAGCGCCGTCCATGACGACAACACCGCCAATGATGTGTTGGCTTTCAACGCGTTCCAACTGCACAAAACCTTCGGCATTCTGGTGCTTGTGGCCAGCTTGGCGCGCATCGTCTGGCGCTTCACCAGCCCGCGCCCGCCAGCCCCGCCCATGCCGCTCTGGCAAAAACTCGCGTCCGAGGGCGTGCATTACGGCTTCTACGCCCTGATGATCGGCGTGCCGGTGTTGGGCTGGTTGATGGTGTCCGTCTCCCCGCGCGAAGTGCCGACCTTATTGTTCAACAGTGCGGCTCTCCCCTGGCCGCACCTGCCCGGTTTCGCGGGACTAGATGTCGATGTGCGCGAAGCGCTGGAGAATGTGTTCAAGGAGGCCCACGAGCTTCTCGCCTTCGCCATGGTGGGTTTGTTGTTCCTGCATGTGGGCGCGGCGCTCAAACACCATTTTGTCGATCGCGACGGCCTGCTCGCGCGCATGGCGCCGGGCCTGTTCGGCCGCACCAAAGCGCCGCCGGCGCCGCGCTTAGGCTGGCGGGCGGTCGCGGCGATCATCCTCGCGCCCTTGGCGCTCGGCGTCGCCATCGCCCAGCTCGCCGGCGGACATGGCGCGGTCGATACGCCAGCCATCACGGCGGAGGCTCCGGCCACCGACCGCGCCGCATCGAGCGCCACAGCCGACAGCTGGGTGATCGTGCCGGACGACAGCCAGCTGAGCTTCACGCTGCAATACAACAACAAGGCGCTGGCCGGGACCATCAGCGATTGGAGCGCGCACATCCGCTTTGATCCGGAGCGCTTAGACGATGCATCGGCCCGCGTGACCCTCAATGCCGGCGCCATCGCCACCGGCGACGGCTATGTGGACGGCCTCATCCCCGGCGAGGACGGCCTGCAGGTGAGCGCGCATCCGACGGTGACCTTTGAAACCACAGCCATCCGCCGGCTTGAGGGCGATGAATATATGGCGGACGCCATCATCACCTTACGCGGCGTCAGCCAACCGGCGTCCTTCCCCTTCAGCCTGCAAATCGAGGGCGATGCGGCGATCATGACCGGTCAGCTGGTGTTTGACCGCTTCGCCTTTGATCTGGGCCGCCGCAATGATCCCGGCGCCGCGTATCTCGGCCCGCAAGTGGTGGTGGACGCCGCCGTGCGCGCGCGCCGCGCCGCGCCCTAAGCCGCGCCCTTGGCGACGTCGCTGATCCAGCCTGCGACCCCGGCGGCGATCGCGCGCACCGCCGCGCATGTGCGGGCCGGCGGCCTGGCGGCCATTCCCACCGAAACGGTCTATGGCCTGGCGGCAGACGCCCGCAACGCCCAGGCTGTGGCGCGCCTTTACGCCGCCAAGGGCCGACCCGCCTTCAATCCACTGATCGCGCATATGCGCGACTTGGAGATCGCTCAAACAATCGGCGCCTTCGCGCCTGAAGCGGTCGCCCTCGCCGAAGCCTTTTGGCCCGGCCCGCTGACGCTCGTGGTCCGCCATGCACCCCGCAGCGTCGGCGACAGCGTCTGCGCCCTCGCCCGCGCGGGCCTGGACACCATCGCCTTACGCGCCCCGGCGCACCCCATCGCACAAGCGCTCTTGGACGCCTTTGGCGGTCCGCTTGCGGCGCCCAGCGCCAACCCATCTGGCGGCCTCAGTCCCACCACCGCCATGGATGTCGCCCGCGGCCTTGGCGCGCGCGCTGAACGGATCCTGGATGGCGGCCGCGCGGGGCTGGGGCTGGAATCCACCATCATCGCCGTGCTGGAGAACACGCCGCCGCGCATTCTGCGCCCCGGCCCCATCACGGCGGAGGCTCTGGCCGCGGTTTTGGAGTGCGAGCCGCAAGCGCTGCTGGCGCCTGCGCCATTGAGCACGGACGCCACCGCCCAGGGACACGCCGCGCCATTAAGCCCCGGGCAGCTGAGCCGCCATTACGCGCCGCGGCGCGCCCGGCTGCGCCTGAACGCCCACAACCTGTTGGCGGGGGAGGTGTATCTCGGTTTCGGCCGCCCCCCGCCCGGCGTCTATCCTCTGCTCAATCTCGCGCCCGGCGCAGATCTGGCGCACGCGGCGCAAACACTGTTTCCCGCTTTGCACGCGCTGGACGCCGCGGGTTACCGCGGCATCGCCATCGCGCCGATTCCCGAGCACGGCCTGGGCGTCGCCATCAATGACCGCTTGCGCCGCGCGGCCACAACGCGTTAACCGTGGTGGAAATTGCGCAAAATAGCCGGTGTGGCGGCAAGACTTTCTTTAAACCTTCGCGCGACCCTCTTTTCGCTTGAGGGAGTGTCGCCATGACGAGCGCGGATTTTTTCTATCCCGGATTTGAACATGCCGGCCTTGAAACGCCGGTTGATCGCGCGTTGACCTGGGCGCTGTGCGCCTGCGCCCTCATCGCCGTACGCCTGCGCGCCGGCGCGGGTCATGTGGTTGAGCGCTTGAGCCCGCGTCTGCAGCCGCAATTCGACGCGTAATCCGAGCGTGATCGCGGCGCCCCGCGCCCCTTGGCGCGCGCCGATGGGCGCCCTCATATGCGGGTATGACCGCCCCTTTTGCTGACACATCTCCCCAGAGCCGCGACGCTGCGCATCAGGCTGACGCGCTGGCGCGTCTGAAGCATGTGCTCGGCCCGCAAGGCTGGAGCGCCGATCCCCACGACCTCGCCCCCAAGCTGCGCGATTGGCGCGGGCGCTATCAGGGCGCCACGCCGCTGCTGGCGCGTCCCGCCAGCACGCAAGAGACCGCCGCCATTGTGCACATCTGCGCCGAGGCCGGCCTCGCCATCACGCCCCAGGGCGGCAATACCGGGCTGGTGGGCGGCTCCACGCCGCAGGGTGAAATCCTGCTGAGCTTGGAACGGATGCGCGCAATCACGGTCGTAGACGCCGCCGATAACAGCCTCACCGCCCAAGCCGGCGTCACCCTGTCGGAGATCCAAAACGCCGCGGCGCAGGCTGAGCGGCTGTTTCCCCTCAGCCTCGCCAGTGAAGGAAGCGCGACCCTGGGCGGCCTCTTGGCGACCAATGCCGGCGGGGTGGCCGTGTTGCGCTATGGCATGATGCGCGATCTCACGCTCGGCCTTGAAGCGGTTTTACCCGACGGTCGTGTTTGGAACGGTCTGCGCAGCCTGCGCAAGGACAATATGGGCTATGATCTCAAGCATGTGATGATCGGCGCGGAAGGCACGCTGGGGATCATCACGGCCGCCACTGTGAAGCTGTTTCCCCGTCCGCGCGCCCATGCGACCGCTCTCTGCGCCCTGGAGAGCCCGGCCGCCGCTGTGGCGCTGCTGCGCCGGCTACAGGACGCGCTGGGCGATGCGCTGACCGCGTTTGAGCTCATGCCGGCTATCGGCCTGGAGCTGGTGGCGCGCCACATCCCCGATGCGCCGGCGCCCTTCAGCCCCAAGGATCATCCCTGGTTCGTGCTGGCCGAAGCCTCCTTCAACGCCGCGGCTGAGGCCGCACAGGAGGATTTCGCGACCGTTCTCGCCGCTGAGATCGGAGCCGGGCGGGTGCGCGACGGCCTCCTCGCCGCGTCCGAGGCGCAACGCGCCAGCTTTTGGACCATCCGCGAAACCTTGCCCGAAGCGGAAAAAAAGCATGGCCGCGCCATCAAGCATGACGTCGCTACGCCCGTCTCCGCCATGCCGCGCTTTATGGAAGCGGCCGGCGCCGCGGCGCAGCGTCTGCTGCCGGGATCGCAGATCATCGCCTTCGGCCATGTCGGCGACGGCAATCTCCACTTTAATGTCAGCCCGCCGGTGGGCGTCGATCCCTGGGCCGGCGGCGTCGCTGATAAGGTGAGCGAGGCCATCCACGCCATCGCCATGGAGATGGGCGGCTCGCTCGCGGCCGAGCATGGGGTGGGCGTTTTGAAGCGCGACGCCCTCGCCGCGCAGCGCAGCCCGGTGGAAATGGACATGATGCGCGCCGTGAAGGCCGCCCTCGACCCCCAGCGGATCATGAACCCGCGCGTGATGGTTTAGGACACGGCGCGCTTGCGACGCGGCATCCGGGTTCCCAGCACGCAAAACGCTGGGGACATCACCTGGCGCCGCGGGCGTAAATGCGTATATGGACGCGTATGATCGTACTCCTGAGCCCTGCCAAGAATTTGGATTTCTCCCCCGCCCCGGCGAGCGCGCCGGACTTCACGGCCCCGCGCCTGCTGGAGGAAACCCGCGCCTTGTCCAAAGTGGCGCGCAAGCTCACCCGCGCGCAGCTCAAAGGGCTGATGGGCCTCTCAGATGATTTGGCGCAGCTGAATCATCAGCGCTTCAAGGCGTTCGCGGGAACCCCTGAGGCGGACGGGACCATGGCGGCGGCCTTCGCCTTTGCCGGGGATGTGTATCGCGGCTTGGACGCGCGCAGCCTGGACGCAAAGAGCCTCGCCTTCGCACAAGATCACATCCGCATGCTGTCGGGCCTTTATGGCCTGCTGCGGCCGCTGGACGCCATCGAGCCCTACCGGCTGGAGATGGGAACCAAGCTCGCCAATCCGCGCGGGGAAAACCTCTACGCCTTTTGGGGCGCGCGCATCGCCGAGCAGATCAATGCGGATCTGCCCGCCAAGGGCCCGCGCACCATCGTCAATCTAGCGTCAAAAGAATATTTCAGCGCCGTCGATCGCGCCGCGCTGGATGCGGACATCATCACGCCCGCCTTCAAAGACATCAAAGACGGCAAGGCGCGCGTCTTGTTCATGTATGCGAAACGCGCCCGCGGTCTGATGGCGCGGTGGATCGCCGAGCATCAGATCACTAACCCGACAGCCCTGCGCGATTTCGATGTGGAGGGCTACCGTTTCGACGCCGCCGCCTCCACCGCCACGGATTGGGTGTTCACGCGGCCCCAACCGGCTAAAAAGGCGGCGTGAGCGTCGAGCAGGCGGGGACGCATAAGGCCTGGGCTCGGCGCCGAAACCAAGGGCGGCGCACCACCGCATGACGACGCGCCCGATACACGTCGAGAGTGGGGATTCCATGACCGCATCCGCTGATGCGCGCGCCGAGCAGGCGCCTGGCCCCGCGCCGTCGCGCGGACGCGCCAAACCCAGCCTCAAAACGCCCGCCAAGGGCGTGGGCTCCGGCACGCCGGTGAGTCTGGCGCTCCAGGGCGGCGGCGCCCACGGCGCGTTCACGTGGGGTGTGTTGGACAAACTGCTGGAGGAAAACCGCTTCTGCATCCGCGCCATCAGCGGCGCCAGCGCGGGGGCCATGAACGGCGCGGCTTTGGCGGCCGGCGCCCTGCATCGCGGCGGCCCCGACGGCGCGCGCGAACAGCTCGAAGGGTTTTGGCGCGCCGTCAGCAAAGCGGGCTCCATGTACAATAACGGGCTGATCGGCTCCTGGGCCAATTGGATGGAGACCATGGGCCTCGATCGCGGCGCCGGCCAAACTTTGGTGGAGGCCATGGCGCGCCTCACCTCGCCCTATGAGCGCAATCCGTTGAATTTTCACCCCTTGCGCGACATTCTCGACGATCAAATCGATTTCGACAGCCTCCAGAGCCAGTCGCCGGCAGCCCTCTTTATCGCCGCCGCCAATGTCCATACCGGCCGCGCGCATGTGTTTGAAACGCCCAGCATCAACGCTTCCGTCCTGCTCGCCTCGGCCTGCCTGCCGTTCCTGTTCCAAGCTGTGGAGGTCGATGGCGACCATTATTGGGATGGCGGCTATGTCGCCAATCCGGCGCTGTTTCCGCTGATGGACGCCCGCTATGCGCGCGATCTTATCCTGGTGCACCTCAACCCGCTGCACCGCCAAAGCCTGCCCACATCGCCCGACGGCATTCTCAACAGGCTCAACGAAATCACCTTCAACGCCGCGTTTCTGGCGGAACTGCGGGCGCTGGCCCTGCGCGAGGAGTTGATCGGCGAGCATTGGCTATCTGGCCTGTTCAATCCCAAAATGCGCCGGCTGCGCGTCCACGCCGTACGCGCCGACGAACCGCTGGCGAACCTGCCGCGCAATTCCAAATTCGATACCGATTGGGCCATGCTGACGGAGCTGCGCGATCGCGGGCGCGCCGCTGCGGCGACATGGCTGGGCGCCGCCGGCGCGCAAGTGGGCCGCCGCTCCACGGTGGATTTGCACAAAGTCTTCCTCGATCCCCACGGGCCCCATGACAGCTGGTGAGGCGCCATGAGCGGCCCGCCCTTAGATCTTGCAGTGGGCGCCGGCGTGATCTGCGCACGCCATGACACGGTGCTCATCATCCGCCGCGCGAAAGCGCCCTTGGCGGGCCAATGGTCGATCCCCGGCGGGCGGGTGCGGCCTGGCGAGCCGGCGGCGGACGCCGCGTTGCGCGAGCTGCACGAGGAAACAGGCGTTGTCGCGCAGGGCCTTACACCGGTTTATGTCGCGGATTTGATCGATGAGAGGCGCCATATGGTGCTGATCAGCTATGGTGCGCAATGGCTGTCCGGCGAACCCCGGGCGGGCGGAGATGCGCGTGAGGCGATGTTCACGCCCTGGGACGAGGCCGCCCGGCGCATCGCCTGGGCGCCCACCCGTGCCGCGCTGGAGGCCGCCCGTCGCGCACCGGGCCGCCAGCGCGCCCTGCCGGGGAAGATGTCGCTGCGGCAGGATTGATGTAACACTCCCCGGCTATACCCCCATGCAGACGGCGATGACGCCATCGTTCGCCCGTCCAAGAGAGGTCGCATGCCCCGTCATCTCGCGTTCTGGCTCAAAGGTTTCATCGCAGGCGCATGGGCCGCCGGCGTGACCCTGCCCGCGGCGGCGCAAACCGAAACGACGCAAAGCCCCATCGGCCAAGCGGCCAAAATCGCGGAGGTCCTGGGCGCGACCCACTATCTCCAGCTCACCTGCGCGACCTCAGAGCAACAGGTCTGGCGGGCGCGCATGGTGCGGCTTATGGAGCTGGAGGCGGAACAATCCGGCCCCCGGCGCGAGCGCTTGGTGCGCGCCTTTAACAATGGATTTCGCGCTGAGGAGCGCCGCCATCGCGGCTGCTCCGAAGCCGAAGCCGACCGGCGCCGTTTGGCCGGCGAGGGTCGCAAAGCCGCCGAAGCGCTGCGCGCCCTCTATGTCGACTGAAGGCCGGTGCGGCGGCGGCTCCGCGCCGCGCTTTGATTGGGAGGACAGAGCGTCATGAGCACGTCGAGCGCCGCGGTCCATGCCGCTGAAATGAATGATGACGAGCAAAAATCCCTCGCCCTGGAGCTACTCTTGGACGCGTGGGACGAAGCGCTGGCGCGCGGCTGCCAGCCGGAGCTCATCGCCACCTCCGCCGTGTTCGCCGCCATCACCGATATGATCGATTTGTATGGCGAGGACCCCGTAGCCGAGATGGCCGAAGGCCTGCCCCAACGCATCCGCCGCGGCGAGTTCTCCATGCGCGAAGGTCAGGCCCACTAAGCCACGCGCCCGTACGCCGGCCTGGGCCGCCAGAGATCTTGTCGCCGCACGCGCCGCGGCGGCCATCGCGCCAGTGTCACCGCCGCCCGACCATGGCCGCGGGGGCGACCGCCAACCTTACGCCGCGCGGCGCACCAGCACGCTGCCGGCGGAATACCCCGCGCCGAAGGAGCAGATCAGACCGATCTCGCCCGGCTCGAAATCATCCGAGTTTTTGTGGAACGCAATGATCGACCCGGCCGAGGACGTATTGGCGTACTCGTCCAAAATTACCGGCGCTTCATTGTCCACCGGTTCGCGGCCCAGGACTTTGCGCGCGATCAAATCATTCATGTTGAGATTGGCTTGGTGCAGCCACATGCGCTTCAACTGGGATTGCGACACGCCGACTTCTTGCATGTGCCCCAGGATCATGTCGGCCACAAGCGGTGTGACTTCTTTGAAGACTTTGCGGCCCTCTTGCATAAACAGCTTATCTGTCAGGCCGGTGTCGACGCCGTTTTCGCGCTTCACGTCTTCAATGCCGCCCGCGCCCGCCTCGCATCGGTTGAGAAAGCCGAAGTTGTTGCGAATGTTGTTGGAGTACTTGGTGCGAAGCTTCATGCCCAAGATCTCCCACACGCCGCCCGGCGTGTCCGATTCAGCGCGCGACAAATCGCTGCGCTCTAGCAGGATCGCCGTAGCGGCGTCGCCAAAGATGAAATGGCTGTCGCGATCGCGGAAATTCAAATGGGCGGTGCAGATTTCCGGGTTGCACACCAAAATCGAGCGCGCATGACCGGCGGCGATCATATCGGCGGCGGTCTGAATGGCGAAAGTCGCTGAGGAGCAGGCGACATTCATGTCAAAGCCCCAGCCCTCAATGCCCAGAGCCTCCTGCACTTCGACGGCGACCGCCGGATAGCCGCGCTGCAAATTGGAGCAGCCGACAATCACCGCATCCACATCCGCGGGCTTGCGCCCGGCGCGGTCGAGCGCATCGTGGGACGCGGCGACCGCCATTTCAGCAAGCACGGAGATATCCTCCAGCGGGCGGCTGGGAATGCGCGGCGTCATGCGATCCACGTCCAAAATGCCGTCGCGATCGATCACATGGCGGGCCTTGATGCCGCTGGCTTTCTCGATGAAAGCGGTGGACGAATACGTTTTAGCCTCCACCGTCCCCGCGGCGATGGCCTCGGCGTTGGCCGCGTTCCACTGATCGGCCCAGGCGTTATAGGCGCTCACCAACTCCTCATTGGAGACAGATTGGGGCGGCGTGTAGAGCCCGGTGGCCGCGATGACGGCGCGGATATCGGTCATAGAAGATCGCCTTTCACATCAAAGCACGGACCGCATGGCCGCCCGCCTGGGCGGCGCGACGTTTCGGTGCAAGCGCGATATGTAACCGGGCTATTTGGGGCCGTCACCTGCGCGAAAGGGCGCAAACCTCCTCATAACGGAAACACGTGCCCAGATGATCGTTCACCATCCCCACCGCCTGCATGAAAGCGTAGACGATGACCGGCCCGCAAAAGGTGAAGCCGCGTTTCTTCAGATCCTTCGCGATGGCCTCGCTCAGCGGCGTTTTCGCGGGAACATCCTCCTGACGCATCCACCCGTTTTGTATGGGCGCGCCGTCCACAAAGCCCCACAAATAATCGCTGAAGGAGCCCCGTTCGGCCTCCAGGGCGAGATAGGCCCGCGCATTTTTGACCGCGCCTTGGGTTTTCAAGCGCGAGCGGATCACGCCGGGATTGCTCAGCACCGCCTCCACCGCATCATCGCCCCACTCGGCCAAAATCTGCGGATCGAAACCGGCGAAGGCCTCGCGAATGGCGTCGCGCTTGCCGAGGATCAACCGCCAGGAGAGCCCCGCCTGCATGCCATCCAGCACCAGCTTTTCAAACAGAGCGCGGCTGTCCCATTCCGGCACGCCCCATTCTTCATCATGGTAGGCGCAGTAAAGCGCGTCATCCGCAGGGACCCAGCCGCAGCGCGTAGCCGCCTCGGCCGTCGTAACGCGGCGCGCGCTCACGCCGGCGCATCGCCAGCGGATGCGGGCCCCAACGTGCGGGCCTCGGCGGTCATGTAATCGGGAAAACGCGCGCGCGCAGGGGTTCCGTCAATGGCCAGATCCGCGTCCAGTCCCCCCGCCTGCGCCAGCCGATCCAAACGCACAACCGCCAACGCCAAACCTCCGGCGCTCGACAGCGTCTCGCCCACACGCGCCCCATCGCCGGCGGCGATGGCGACGCCGAGGGGAACCGCGTCCGCACCTTGAAGGTCGAGGATCAAGGTGCGCTTGCGAATGCTGCCCCGACGCTTCATGCGGCTCGCCACTTCCTGACCGATAAAGCAGCCTTTGACGTAATCCACGCCGCCCAGCAGATCCATGTTCACATCGGTGGGAAACAGGCTCTCGGTGGCGTAGTCCGCCCCCTGCTGCGGCAGGCCCGCGGCGATCCGCGAGACGGCGTCCGCCGGCGGCAGCAGGTCCGCGGCCGTCGACAGATCCGCCTCAGCCGCATCCGGACTTAACGGCTCCAGCGTCACATCCGCCCGCAGCTTCAACAGGTTGAGCCGCTGCATGAACGCCGGCGCCCGCGCCGCATCGGGCAAACGCAGGCGGTAGCCCTGCGCCGTACAGACGGCGTGCAGGGCGTGTTGCACCTTGCCCTGTGGCGTCAGCAGCGCGCCGAAACAGACATCGCCGACGCCAGCCAGCTTGGAGACATTCACCGTCAGCAGCCGGTCCAGAAACGCCGCCGCCTCAGCGCCCGCCACCGCGATCCAAGCAGGGCCCGCTTCAGCGCCGGCCTCAGTGTTGTGAGGGTTGCTCATGACGCTCATGTACGAAAGGTCATGCGCCATGAGAAGAGGCCGCCCGCGCGGGCGTCGGCAAAATCGCGCGGCCCAGCGACGCGCGCGCCCCTTCCCCCTTGGACGCCGACGCGCTAGGCCTGCGGCGTCATCAGCCGCGGGACCCGCGCCATCAGCATGAACCGCATCCTCTACATCACCTCCACGCGCATCGGCGACGCCATCCTGCATTCAGGCGTGCTGGCGTATTTGGTGGCGCAGCACCCTGAGGCTCGTTTCACCATCGCGGCCGGACCGCTGGCGGCGCCGCTGTTTCGCGCCGTGCCACGCCTTGATGAAATCATCGTGATGGCGAAGAAAAAGCGCGGCGGGCATTGGATCGATTTGTGGAGACAGACATCCCGGCGGCGCTGGGATCTGGTGGTGGACCATCGCGGCTCGCGCACCTCCTGGTTTTTGCGCGCCGAGCACCGGCACATCGCCGGGCGGCCGCGCAAAGACATGCACAAAGTCGCCGAGGCCGCGCGCATTCTGAAGCTGGAGCCGCAGGACCCGCATATCTGGCTGGATGGCGAAGCCGAAGACGAAGCGCAGGCCTTCATTTCCCACCACGCTTTGGCCTCCACGCCGTTGCTCTGCCTGACCCCCGGCGCCGGCGCGCCGTTCAAAATGTGGCCGGCGGAGCGCTTCGCCAAACTCGCCAAGGCGCTGACCGCCCCCCACGCCCCGCTCGCCGGCGCGCTGGTGGCGATTCTCGGCGGCCCCGGCGAAGAGGCGTTGGCTAAACGCGCCGCGCATGGCCTTGAGCCGGAGCGGGTGGTGGATCTGGTGGGCAAGCGCTCAGACCTGTTGTCCACCGCCGCGATTTTGCGCCACGCGGCCCTCTATGTCGGCAATGATAGCGGCTTGACGCATCTGTCCGCCGCCATGGGCGCACCGACATTGGCCCTCTTCGGGCCGACGGAGGAAAAGCTCTACGGCCCCTGGGGCCCGCACGCCCGCATTGTGCGCAGCGACACCAAAGCCAACGCCGCCGATCGCGAAGTGCTGCGCCATGCCGAGCACTCCATGATGGCCGATCTCAGCACAGAGCGCGTTGTGCACGCCGCGACGCAGATGCTCGCCGATCCGCTCAGCGTCCCGCGCCCGCCATTGAAGGGAGACGACCGTCATGTCCGCTATTTTTGATCTGGTGATCCGCGGCGGCGTTCTGGTGAACCACGCCGGAACGGGCCTGGGCGATGTGGGCGTGCGCGACGGGACAATCGCCGCCCTGGGCGATCTCAGCGGAGCGGACGCCGCAGAGATCATCGACGCGCACGGCCTGCACGTGCTTCCGGGCGTCATCGACAGCCAGGTGCATTTCCGCGAGCCGGGCCTGGAGCACAAAGACGATCTCGCCGCGGGCGGCGACAGCGCCGTGCTGGGCGGCGTCACGGCGGTGTTTGAAATGCCCAACACCAATCCCACCACGACAGACGTCCCGGCGCTGCAGGACAAACTCGCCCGCGCGGCGGGCCGCATGCGCTGCGATCACGCCTTTTACGCCGGCGGCACGCACGAAAATGTGGATCAGCTGGCGGCTTTGGAAGCCCATCCCGGCTGCTGCGGCGTGAAGGTGTTCATGGGCGCCTCCACCGGCACGTTGTTGGTGGATGATGATGCCGGCGTGGCCGCCGTGCTGGGCGCCATCTCCCGTCGCGCCGCCTTCCATGCCGAGGATGAATATCGCCTGCGCGACCGCGCCCATCTCGCCCGCGAGGGGGACTGGACCAGCCATCCGGACGTCCGCGATGTGGAGGCGGCCCGCAAAGCCACGGAGCGCCTGATCCGCCTCGCCCGCGCCGCCGGCCAGCCCATTCATGTGCTGCACATTTCAACGGCCGAGGAAGTCCCGCTGCTCGCGGCGGCCAAGGACGTCGCCAGCATGGAGGTGACGCCCCAGCACCTCACCCTCACCGCGCCGGAGGCCTATGAGCGTCTGCAGGGCCGCGTCCAAATGAACCCGCCTATCCGCGAGCCACGCCATTGCGAGGCGCTGTGGGAGGCCGTGCGCTCAGGC
>CAZGCB010000068.1:0-15263 GCA_964524065.1 uncultured Caulobacterales bacterium
CCTTGCGGTGGGGCTGGCGATGATCGAAGCGCGCATCGATCGCGCCGTGGGGCGCGATCGTGCGCGCCACACGCCGCGTCTGTTAAGTCCCGCGGGCCATGCCTGGCTGTCCATGCAAATTGTGATGGGTTTGTTCGTGCTGCATGGCCTGCAGATCGCGCTCTACGCCGGCTTGTACCGTGGGCTGGGGGTGTTCGAGGCGTGGGAGGCGGCGCTGTATTTCTCCGCCTCCACCTTCACCACAGTCGGCTTTGGCGATGTGGTGTTGGACGAAAGCTGGCGGCTGTTGGCGGCGCTCGAAAGCGCCAACGGCTTTTTGCTGATCGGCTGGTCGACGGCGTTCTTGGTGAATGTGCTCAACGGGCTGCGCCGACCGCCGACGCAGTCGGCGGCCGAACGTGAGCGTGCGTCGTAAGCGCCCTAGAAGCCGAACGTCAGCCCCACATTGAGCACCGGGTAGATCTCGAAGTCTTCGATGTCGTCGCGGAGGTTTTCTTCTTCTTGCGCCACGGCGTCCAACACATCTGTGAGTTCACTCGTGGTGGTCAGCGTGATGTCCGGTGTGCCTGTGAGCATGGCGCCGGCGAGGAAGGACAAGCCCCAACCGCTGCGTGAGGTGGTGCCGCGATTGTAGCCAATGCCCAAAAAGGGTGCGACGTCTTCCAAATCCGCGGTGAGGTTGAGTGTGCCGACCTCGGCGCCGGAAAACGTCTCATCACCCAAGTCCACAGTTTCGCCGTCGGCGAATTGGGCGTTCAGATCCAATTCTTTAGGGCCGAAAAACGCGCCGGCGGAAATCATGAACCCACCACCGCCGGGATGCCAATCTAAGAACGCCGAAACAGTCGACAACTCCAAATCACCATCATAGGCGACATCATCATAGGTGTCGTCCACGGACAATTCGAGGAAATTGTAGCCGCCCCGCACCGCGAAATTGAGCGGCAAACGCAGTTGCGCTTCGATATTGGGTCCGGTGGTGCCAATGCCCGCGCCGATGGCGAAGGCGTTCTTTTCAGCCAGCGCCGGCCCTGCCGCCGCCGTGGCCAGAAGCGCCAAAAACAAAGATCGCATGGTTTCCGCTCCAAGAATGTGCGCATGCTCGCCATGGGTGGTCGCGCTGTGCGCACGGCCATAGTGTGCGCATCGTTGCGTGCAGGCAAGCGTCAGCGCGACGGGACGAACGCCCGCGCCGCGTGATGGAAGGGATGTCAGTCCAGGCTATGTTTCAGCGTATCTTGATCGCCAATCGCGGCGAGATTGCGGTTCGGATCATCAAAACGTGCCAGCGTTTGGGAGTTTCGGCGGCGGTGGTCTATTCCGAGGCCGATGCCGCCTCCCAAGCCGTGGAGATGGCCGATGAGGCGGTGCCCATCGGTCCGGCCCCTGCGGCCGAGAGCTATCTGGTCATCGACAAAATCCTCGACGCCGTGAAGCGCACGGGCGCGGAGGCGGTGCATCCAGGCTTTGGGTTCTTGTCGGAGAACGCGGATTTCGCCCGCGCTCTGGCGGATGCGGGCGTCGCCTTCGTCGGGCCCAATCCCAAGGCTGTGGAGGCCATGGGCGATAAAATCGCCTCCAAGCACTTGGCGGCCAAGGCCGGCGTCAGCACCATTCCCGGCCATGAGGGCTTGGTGGCGGACGCCAAAACCGCCAAAAAGGCCGCCGAAGCCATCGGCTTTCCGGTGATGATCAAGGCCTCCGCCGGCGGCGGCGGCAAGGGCATGCGCATCGCCCACACTATGGCGGAGGTGGAGCAGGGCTTTGAGTCCGCCCGCAACGAGGCGCGTTCAGCCTTTGGTGATGATCGCATTTTGATGGAGCGCTTTGTCGAGCGCCCGCGGCATATCGAGATCCAGGTGCTGGGCGACAAGCACGGGACGGTGCTGCATCTGGGCGAGCGGGAATGCTCCCTCCAGCGGCGCAATCAAAAGGTGCTGGAGGAGGCGCCGAGCCCCTACTTGGACGAGGCGACGCGCGCCGCCATGGCGGGGCAGGCCGTCGAGCTGGCGCAAGCGGTGGATTACGACTCCGCCGGCACGGTGGAGTTCATTGTCGATCCGCAGAAGAACTTCTTCTTCCTGGAGATGAACACGCGCCTGCAGGTGGAGCATCCGGTGACGGAGATGATCACCGGCCTTGATTTGGTGGAGCAGATGATGCGCGTGGCGGCCGGTGAAAAGCTCGCCATGACGCAGGAGGATGTGCGCTTTGACGGCTGGGCTGTGGAGGCGCGCCTGTATGCCGAGGACCCGCGGCGGGGCTTTCTGCCCTCCATCGGTCGGCTCAAGACCTACCGGCCGCCGGCGGAAGGCCCGCTGAACGGTGCGCAGTTTCGTCTCGACACCGGGGTTGTGGAGGGCGACCGCATCTCCCTCCATTATGATCCGATGATCGCGAAGATGATCGCCTATGGCGCCGATCGGATCACCGCCATTGACGGTCTGGCCGCTGCGCTGGATCACATGCGGTTGGAGGGGCTGAACGCCAACCATGATTTCCTCGCCGCGGTGCTGCAGCAGGACGCCTTCCGCACCGGGGACCTGCACACGGGCTATATTGCGGAGCATTTCCCGGACGGCTTCGCCGGCGGCCCGCTGACCGACGAGCTGCGCAGCCTGTTTGCGGTGTTTTGCGCCTACGCCACGGCGCGCGATCAGGAACGCGCCCAGGCGACTGCTCGATCCAAACCCTCAGATCCAGGACCCGCGGATGCGCCCCACGCCTGGTGCGTGCTCATGGCTGGCGAGGATACGCAGGTCGATCTGACGCTCCGCGATGGCGGGGCGCAGGCGCGTCTCGGCGATCGTGTTGTGACCTTGGAAACGCACTGGCGTTCCGGGGATCGGGTGGCGACGGGTTTGCTGAACGGCTTGGGGTTTGCGCTCACCGTCACACGCACGGGCGTGGGGTATGAGCTGGCGCGCCATGGCGTCAGGCTGGAGGCGTCGGCGGCGACGCCCGCGGCGGCGGCCTTACGCGCCAAGCTGCCGGTGAAAGACACCGCGGCCGGCTCGGCCCATGTGTTGAGCCCGATGCCCGGCCTGGTCAGCTCTATCCTCGCCGTCGAAGGCCAAGACGTGAAGGCCGGCGAACCGCTCTTGGTGGTTGAAGCGATGAAGATGGAGAATGTCATCCACGCCCATCGCGATGGCGTCATCAGCGCGGTCTGCGTGGCGCCCGGTGACAGCGTCGCCGCCGACGCCGTGCTGATGGAGTTCGGCAGCGCGTGATCGCTCGCCGTTGCGGATCGGCCCCGGGCGCGCCCGGCGTGTGACGCCCGCGCGGCCAAGGCTGTCTTGACGACGCGGGCGCGAGCGGCATTGTGGCGGATCGGGCCGGTGGCCGGTACGATCATGGCGCATGGGGCGGTCAGGGTGCGCCCGCGCGTGAAGGAGTAGGCTCGGTGTGGACACAAGCGGTGCAGCTTTGGCGGGCGGGGGGGCGCTTTAGCCGTCGCGCTTTCCTGGTGCAATTTGCTCTGGCCTTCGCCGGTCTGGCGCTGGTGGATGTACTGGCCGGTCGCGGCGTTTTGGGCGCGAATTGGGCGGCTTTCGCGCTGGCGGCGCCCTTTGCATATCTCGCATGGACGGCCGCGGTGAAACGCTTGCACGATACCGGCCGCAGCGGGTTGTGGACACTGCTCGCGTTGGCGCCGGCGGTTCTGGCGTATCTGGTGGCGTGGGTGGCGGGCATGGGCGGGGCTGGCAGCGCGACCATCGCCCAGCTGAGCGCCTGGACGCTGGGCCTCGGCGTCGCGGTGGTGTGCCTGGCGGCCGTGGTCGTGCTGGGGCTCACGCCGGGATCGGCCGGCTATAACGGTTATGGCCCGCCGCCGGGCCGCACGGGCGCGCGCCGTCGCGCTGCGGCCTAAGGGCGGATCCTAAGCGCCGGCCGTGAGCGCCAGCGGCGTGTCGCAATCCGTGACGCGTCCAAAGCGCTTAGCGGCTTCGGCGGCCAGCGCCGCGTCAAACGTCGCCATGTCCGCCGCCACGCCTAGCGCCGCCAGCGAGGTGACGCCATAGCGCGCATCAGAGACGCCGCAGGGCGTGATGCCGCTGAAATGGCTCACATCCGGCGCCACATTCACCGCCACGCCATGATAGCTCACCCAGCGCGTCAGCCGCACGCCGATGGCGGCGATTTTGTCGGCGCACCCCGCGGCGCCGGGGCGCGGCGTCCACACGCCCACGCGCTCGGCATCGGTGTGCGCAGCGACGCCAAAACGCGCCAGAGCGGCGATGATCCAGTCCTCCAGGGCCCGCACGAAAGCGCGCACATCCCGGCCGCGCTCGCGCAGATCCAACATCACATACGCCACGCGCTGGCCCGGTCCGTGATAGGTGAACTGTCCGCCACGGCCGACGCGGTGAACGGGAAACCGGTCCGGTTGAAGCAAATCGGCGTCTTTGGCGCTCACCCCGGCGGTGTAGAGCGGCGGATGCTCCAGCAGCCAGATCAGTTCACCGGCCGCGCCCTCGCGAATGGCGGCGGCGCGCGCTTCCATGGCTGTGAGCCCGGCGGCGTAATCGGTGAGGCCAGAGCTGACGGCCCAGCCCAAGGGCTCCGCCCGCCAGAGCGATGGGGCGCTGTTGGACGGATGGGCGGATGACGGGCGGACGATGGAGGGCTGGCTCATGGACCTTCGCGTCTAAGCGCTTTCTCGTATTGGGTTTAACGCGTCTTTGGCGTCGTTCAGGTGATGTTGCGAGCCCCAGGCGCCGCGTCAAGCGGGGCGCCCGCAAACGGGAGACGCGTGGTGAGCAGTCAGCTGGACCGGGTGGAAGTGGAAATCTCCGTATTGCTCGGCCGGTGCACCTTGCCGATGGAGCAGTTGCTGCGCATGGGACGCGGCGCGGTCATCCCCCTCGACAGTTCCGAAGAGGACGAGGTCTGGATCCTCGCCAACAACCGCCCGATTGCGCGGGCTGAGATTGTCATCCAAGGCGAGAGGGTGGCGGTGTCCGTCACCCAGGCGGCGGATGTCTACGACTTCTACGCGGCTCAGTCCGCACTCTAAGAGCGCCAAAAGCGCGGCGAAAACAGCACCAGCACCGCAAACACCTCCAGCCGGCCGATCAGCATCGCGGCCGCCAGCACCCATTTGGCCGCATCCGGCAGCGGCGCGAAGGTGCCCGCCGGCCCCACCGTCGGCCCCAAGGCCGGCCCCACATTGGAGATGGCCGTCGCCGCCGCCGACAGCGCCAGAACCGTGTCGAGGCCCAGCAGCGCCAAAATCATCGCGAACGTGGCATAGAGCGTCAGATAGACATACATGAAGCTCAAGACGGAGCGGATGGTCTCATCCGGCAGCACCCGTCCGTCAAAGCGAAGGCGCACGACCGCATGGGGTCGCGCCATGCGCCGGGCTTGGGTGAGGATGGCGGCCCCCGCCACTTGAAAGCGGAAGATCTTAATCCCGCACGCGGTGGAGCCGGCGCATCCGCCCACAAAGGTCAGCAAAAAGAAAAACGCCGCCGCCGGCGCGCCCCAGAGCGCGTAATTGGCGGTTGCATAGCCGGTGCCCGTCAGCACCGACACCACATTGAACGCCGCCGCCCGCAGCGGGCCCAAATCGCCGGCCGCCCCAGTGGCGACAAGGTAAACCGTCATGAAGAGGGTGAGGATCAGAGCCGTCGCCAGGAAGGCGCGCGCCTGGGAATCGCGCAGGGCCCGCAAGGTTTGTCCGCGCATGGCCAGCATATAGAGGCCAAACGGCAAGGCGCCCGCCAGCATGAACACCACGGCGGCGATATCCGCGCCTGTGTCGGTGAAGGCCCCCATGGAGGCGTTCTTGGTGGAGAAGCCGCCGGTGGCGATGGTCGTCATGGCGTGGGCGACCGCGTCGAAGGCCGGCATGCCGAGCGCCAAATAGGTGAAGGCGCACAACGCCGTCAGCGCCACATAAATGCTGGTGATGGCGCCGGCGATCTCCGTGGCGCGCGGCAGCATCTTTTCCGAGGTGTCGGAGCTTTCCATGCGAAACAGCTGCATGCCGCCCACCCGCAACAACGGCAGCACCGCAATCGCCGTCACCACAATGCCGACCCCGCCGATCCATTGCAGGATGGCGCGCCATAACAGCACCCCGGCGGATTGCGCCTCCAAATCCATGATGACGGTGGAGCCGGTGGTGGTGAGGCCTGACATGCTTTCAAACACGGCGTCGGTCACGCTCAGCGGCATCTGCGCCAACGCAAAGGGGATCGCCGCAAACGCTGTCAACGCGAGCCACGACAGCGTGGTGACCAAAAAGGCGCCGCGCACCGACAGGTGCTCCACCGGCCCGCGGGCGATGAGCACCAACACCCCGCCGCAAAAGCCGGTGATCAGCATGGCGACGCCAAACGCGCCGGCGTCCGCGCCGCCGCTGGCCGCCTCCATCAGCAAAGGCGCGCCCATGGCCGCCGCCAGGGCCAGCAGCATCAGCCCGGCCACCACCAGCACGGCGCGCAGATCAGACATGACCAGTGATCCTGGCGACGGCGGCGCTAGTTCGGCCGGCGCATGGCGGGGTCATGCGGGCTGTCCAGGGAGAAGGCGGGAATGGCGGCTTCAAAGCGTTCACCGCTGTCGCGTTGCATCTCATAGCTGCCGCGCATAATCCCCGACGGCGTCGGCAAGGGCGCGCCGCTGGTGTAGCGAAAGCGCTCACCCGGCTCCAGCACCGGCTGCTCGCCCACAACGCCGCGGCCATTGACCTCTTGCAGGCGGCCATGGGCGTCCATGATCTGCCAGTGGCGCGACACCAGCTGCACCGTATCGGCGCCGCGATTTTCGATCTCGACGGTGTAGGCCCACACAAAACGCCCGTGCTCCGGCTCCGATTGATCCTCGCGATAATCGGGCTCCACCCGGATATGGACCCCCTGGGTTTCTTCTTCGTACATCGCGGACTCCCCTCGCGCGGCCGTCGTCTTGTCTCACCGTGGGTGCAAGTTTCGGGCATCTTCCCCCGCGGCTCAAGCATGGGGCGCTGCGGCTGGACAGCCGCCGCGAACCTGGCGATAGCCACGCCATGGACGCAGACGGCTTTGGGATACTGAACGATGCTGCCATCGCCCGCCTGATGGACGATGGCGCCATCAGTGCGCAGACGGTTTGGGCTGCGGACCAAAGACAGCCGGCGAGCTTGGATCTGCGTTTGGGCGATGTGGCCTATCGCCTGCGGGCGAGTTTCCTGCCGCGTCCCGGGCGATCCATTGTGGAGCGGTTAGATGACCAGCGTTTGGTCATGCATCGCATGGATTTGTCCGGCGGGGCGGTGCTGGAGACGGGCTGTGTCTACCTTGTTCCTTTGATGGAGACGCTGCGCCTGCCGGCGGATGTGGAGGGGGCGGCCAATCCGAAAAGCTCCACGGGCCGGTTGGATGTGTTCACCCGCGTGATCGCCGAAGGGGCGGGCGCCTTTGATCGCGCTCCGGCGGGCTATGAGGGTCCGCTCTATGCCGAGATCAGCCCGCGGACCTTCTCCGTTCTCGCCCGCGCCGGGGATCGCTTGGCGCAGATGCGCTTTCGCCGCCATTGCCTGGCGCAAGCGGCGGCTCCAACGCCGGCCCTGCGCGCCATCACCCTCAGCGTGGATGTTTCCGGCGGGTTCGGCGAGGGCGGGCTGATCGGGTTTCGCGCCAAGCGCCATGCCGGCTTGGTGGATTTAGCGCATTTGGCGGGACATCCGCCGCAGGATTATTGGGAGCCGCTGGCGGCGCGCGATGGGGCGCTGGTGCTCGATCCAGGGGAGTTTTACATCCTCGCTTCCCAAGAAGCGGTGCAAATCCCCCATGATACGGCGGCGGAAATGGCCCCCATGGTGGCCGAAATCGGCGAGTTCCGCGCCCATTATGCGGGCTTTTTTGATCCAGGCTTCGGCATGGCGGAAGCGGGCGGCGCCGGCGCGCGGGCGGTGCTGGAGGTGCGTGGACGCGATGTGCCGTTCATGTTGGAGCATGGCCAGTCCGTGGCGCGCCTCGTGTATGAGCCCATGATCGCCCCGCCCGAGACGCTTTATGGCGCGGCCGGCTCCCACTATCAGGGCCAGGGGCTGCGCCTCTCCAAGCATTTCGCGCCCTGGCCGAACGCCGTCTAAAGCGCGGGCGCTTTGCTCGCTGGGGGTGTGAACGATCCGGTTCCCGGCCGCGATTCCCCGGTATGCTGTGCTGAGGGAAGGTGATTCGCGGCGGGCGGAGCGGCGCGGTCGAAGCCCTGGGAAGGCGAAGCACGCGATGGTCGCGCACACCATCTCCATCATCAACATGAAAGGCGGGGTGGGCAAAACCACCCTGGCCGTGGCGCTGGCCGAGGGGCTGGCGGTGATGGCGCGCAAGCGCGTGTTGGTGGTGGATCTCGACGCCCAAGCCAGCTGCACGGTGGCCTTGGCGGGGCGAGATGGGTTTCGTCGCATCATCGCCGCGCGCCGCCACGCCTATCGTTTGTTTGATGGGTTGTCCCATCGCCTGCAACGCGAGCCGGGGCTCGCCGGCGCCGAGCCCTATTATGATTTCGGCGATCCCACATCGGCGCCGCCGCAGCGTCCAGGCCCGCGGGAGCGCCCGACCCGGGATTTGCCGCTCAAGGGCGCGAGTTTGCTGGAGCCGACGCCGCCGCTGGACCTCATCGGTTCGGCGCCGGAGCTGCAATTGCTCGAGCGTGAAATTCTCTATCGATTGGGGCGCATGACCCATGATCAGCGTGAGGCGGAGGCGGTGGCCGCCGATTACTTCGCCGACCGCATGCGCGCGCTGGGCGACGCCTATGATTACATCATTCTGGATTGCCCGCCGGGCCTCTCGCTGTTTGCCGAATCCGCTCTGCGCGCCAGCCAAACCGTGCTGGCGCCTGTGACGCCTGACTTTCTCTCGCTTTTGGGCTTGGAGGCGTTTGCGCGCCGCGCTCTGCGCAAGCTGCGCGATCGCGAGGGGGTGAATCTGCAGGCGTTCGCCGTGCTCAACCGGGTGCAGGACACCGATGTACACGCCCAATATCGCGCGCTGATCCGCCATCAAGTGGAGTCCTTCGCGGACGCCATGGCGCTGTTTCCGCAAGAGATTGAGCAGTCCAATGATCTCGCTGCGGCCATGGAGGATGATTCCCGCACCGCCATCCGCAAGAAGTATGGCAGTGCGATCCCGCTGGTGGAGACCTTTGTGGGTCATGTGACCGCCCTCACCCAGGCGCCGATAGCGGCGACGCCGGACACCGCGCCCAAAGCCGCCCATGGCTGACGCGGGGGCTCAAGGGGCGGCGTCGAACGGTGCGAAGGATGCCGAAACGCGCGACCCGCTGGCGTTTGTCGATCAGCTGGAGGCGGTGTTTGCGGTTCTGATCGCCAAGGCGCGCACGGATGAGGCTTTCGCTGAACGCCTGGCCCAGGCCGTGGCCGACCCGCAGACGTTGCGCACATCCGCCCGCGCCCGCCGCGATTGGGCGCGTGAGGCGCCGGATATGGACCCGCGCGCCGTGCTGGAGGCCGCGGGCGAAGAAGCGCTGCGCGCGCAGCTGGCGCAACACACCCGCCGCGCGCTTTATGCTTTGGTGAAGGCGCAGGGGCTGCAGCCTGTGGGCGCCAGCAAGCTGAATAAGAGCCAGCTCATCAGCCACATTCTGCGCGCGGTGCAGGGCGCCGATCGCTTGCGCGGCGTGTTTGATTACTGAGCCGCACCCGCCGCTTTGGCGTCCGTCTCCTCGCGCCGCACCTCAGCGATTTCGCGGCCGAGGAAAAAGCTGATGGCGGTGCGAATGGCCACCAACACGCCCACAAACGCCAAATCCTCCAGCTCCCGCGTCACGACGGTGTGGATGATGTCCGAGGCGATCATGAACTCGATGCCCACCAGGATGTAAGCGCCCAACTGAATGCGGACATTGTGGAGATCCGCCATGTTCCGCCGCAAGCCAGCACCCATGGCGAGGCAGCTGATCAGCGCGATGAAGGACACCACAAAGCCGAACAGAATGATGCCGACGCCGATCAGATCGACGCCCAGCGCGATCCATTCCAGCCAGTGCCCGATGGCGCCGACAAACCCGTCCGCCGAGGCGAGGGGGGCGTCATGGTCCATGGCATGGGCGATTTCACCGCTTTGCGTCGCGGTCGCGTCATGCGGCGCGGCGGAGACGGGCTGGCTCACGGCGTCGTCTCCAACAAAAGCCGCCGACACAGCGCGACGCCCGCGTCTATGGCGGCGTCCACACGGTCGCGCGCGCCCTCGCCGAGCATGATCTCCTCCGCCGCCGCCACCAGCGCGGTGAAGTCGCCGGTATGCCAGCGCAGGCCGGCCGGCGCGGGCGGCAAGGCGTGATCGGCTGGCAGGGCCCCGGGCGGCCAGGGCGCGATGTAGAGGTAAGGCTGATCATAGGCCCCATCATCGGGCGCAAGGCCGACGCCAATGCTGCGGCTGTCTTCATGCTGGGGCCCGTCATCCAGGGCGATGAGGCGCGCCAAATCGAAATGGTGCGGCCACAAACGCACTGGGCTGACGCAGCGCACGCGCTGATCCAACTGCTGCAGACAGAGCGCGAAATTGGCGTAATAGCGCGTCAGCTCCACCGCCGCTGGGGCGTCCGGCGGGCCATCATTGGGTGTGGGCAATTCCGCCTCATAGGGCAGGGTGACATCCAGCTGATCAGCATCGAGCCCAACCCGCTCCAGCGCTTGCAGCAGGGCCGCCAGGCGCTCGGCCTCGGTGAGGTCGCGCAAGCCGAGAATGAGGCCCTCGCTTTCATGACTGAGGGCGACCGCCATTTCCGGGACGATATAAACGGGTATGACAGGCCCCTTGGGGCCCCGCATTTCCGGCAAGCCCGCCGCGGCGGAGGGGCCGTGGAACGTCAGCGCGGTGTGGCTGTCATCATCCTCGGGCGGATAATAGCTGCGGGCGATGCGCGCCAGCCATTGCACGCCGCGATGGAGTTTCTCGCGCACCGGTTTGAGATCGCGCGGCGCGACGGCGCCCAAAGTGTGCCAGGTTTCGGTCGGGGCGCTCGGCGCGCGGGCATTGGCGGGGGCTTCGCTCATCACACCAATTCCGCATCGGTGATGATTTCCGCCAGCGCCGGACCGCCTTGATGCGCCAGGGCCGCCGACAGCACGCGCTCCAAATCCTCCGGCTTTTGGGCGCGATCGCCCCAGCCGCCGCACGCGCGGGCGAAGCCGGCGAAGTTCGGATTGTGCAGCGAGGTTTGCCACACTTCCCATTCGCCGGCGCGCTGCTCCTTGGAGATTTTGCCAAGCTCGGAATTGTTCATCAGGATGTGGGTGATCTCCATGCCGTATTTGACGGCGGTGGTGAACTCCATGGCGTATTGGCCAAAGCCGCCATCACCGGAGATGGAGATGACTTTGCGCCCCCTGAATTCCTCCAAATCCTGCGTCGCCGCCCACGCGCCCATGGCCGCCGGGAACGCAAAGCCGATGGAGCCGAGATAGCCCGACATCAACACGCGCTGGCCTTGGCGAGGCTCGAAATAGCGGCCGAAGGAGTAGGTGTTGTTGCCCACATCCACCGCGATCACCGCATCATCGGGGACGAGCTTGGTGAGGGTGTCGAACACCAGCGCCGCCGACAGGCCATGGCCGCGATTTTCATGCAGACGGGAGGTTTTCTCCGCCCGCCAAATCGCCCAGCGCTCAGCCACTTCAGCGCGCTGATCCTGCGGCGTCGCGGTGCAGGCGTCCCGCATCAGATCGGCGGTGAGGCCCACCTCGCCCCAGACCGGCACGTCCACCGCGTGGAATTTGCCCAGCTGCGTCTCCTCAAAATCCACTTGGATAATGGGTTTGGACGGCGTGATGCCGGTATGGTTCGAGAAGGACGAGCCGAAGGCGAGGATGAGGTCGCACTCATTCATGAACCATGAGGCGATGGGCGTGCCGGAGCGGCCCATCACCCCGGCCGCCAGCGGGTGGGCGTCGGCGATTTGCCCCTTGGCTTTGAAGGTGGTCGCCACCGGGCAGTTCAGCTGTTCCGCCAGCGCGATGATCTGCGCCATCGCCTCGCGCGCGCCATAGCCGACGACAATCATCGGCCGCTTGGCGCTGTTGAGGCGCGCCAGGGCCGCGTCCAGGCTCTCTTGCGGCGGCGCGATGCGCGGGCTCGGCGACAGACGCCCCTGCGGCGCGCCGGCTTTCGCGCCCTCCTTGGCGGGCAAAGTCTGCACATCATCGGGGAAAATCAGATGCGCCACATCGCGCTTTTGCAGCGCGCTTTTGAGGGCGAGGCTGGTGAGCTCAGCGTGTTTGGAGGTGTGCAGCACCACATGGCTGAACTGCGCCACCGGCGCGAAGGCCGACACCTGGTCGATTTCCTGGAAGGCGCCGGGCCCGAACACTTGCACCTGCACCTGGCCGGTGAGGGCGAGCACGGGGGCGCGATCCACTTTCGCGTCCCACAAGCCGGTCATGAGGTTGGTCGCGCCCGGCCCGGCGATGGCCATGCAGGCCGCAGGCTTGCCCGACAGCTTGGCGTAGCCGGAGCAGGCGAAGCTCGCCGCGCCCTCATGGCGGATGCCGATATAGCGCATGTCGCCATCGACTTCGCGCCGGCGCAGGGCGTCCGCGAGTCCCAAATTTGAGTGTCCCACCATGCCGAAGACGCTTTTGACGCCCCAATTCACCATGGTTTCGGCCATCACATCGGTGACCGTGCGGGTATGCGGCGGCTCGGCTTCAACGCCGACATAAATCCCGTCTTCGCGCACCTCGACGGGGAAGGTTTCCTGGCCGGTGTCCTCATGGCCGCCCGGGGGCTTGCCGGTGAGCGGGTCAAAATCCCAGCCATGCCAGGGGCAGCGCAACCAGCATTGGCCCTCAAGGCCGCGCTCCACCGAGCCTTCGCCCAGCGGTCCGCCCTGGTGCGGGCAGCGATTGTCCATGGCCGCCCATTGGCCGTCGAAATGGACGAGGGCGACGGTTTTGGTTCCCGCCGTCGCAGACTTCACCCGACCCTCGGCGAGTTCGCCGGGCTCGGCCACCTTGTGCCAGACCAAAGCGGGAGCGGCCCCGTGCCCGCTGGGCGTGGAGTCTGAGTGCGCCGTGTGATCGGTCATGGCGTCGTCCTTCTTTTGCGTTGGAAAGAGTTTGGGCCAGCGCATGGCGAGAAATCCCCGGCGCCGCCAACCCGCCGACCGCCTTGAACAAGACGCGCCGACACTAGCGCAGCTGCGGCGGGAATCGACACACAAGTTTGCGGGGAATCCGTGGGCGCCCGTGAGGCGGCGTGAGCGCGCGCCTGACCTTTCCCCAAGACGCGTGTCCCGAGACAGTCAATTCATATATGCGAATGCGTCTCAGTTGCATTTATGGGTGCGTGATGCGTATGGTGCGCGTCGCCGAGAGCCAAAAGGGAGGCGTTCATGTGTTCACCGGCGGTATTTCATTCATTCCTGCATTGGCTCGAGGTGCAAGAACGCACGCTGTCCGGCTGGTGTGACGCGCTGGCTGATGAGGCGTTGGCGGATCCTACGCTGTTTGATCCGCTGGAGCGGCTGAACGTGCATCGGGTTTGGCTCTGCGCGGAGATTGAAGCGACCCGCGATGTGGTGCGCGGCCTGGCGCAGCGCCATGGCGCCGAAGAGCTGGATCGGGAGTCGCCTTAAGGCCTCAACCCTGGCCCCAGAAAGGCCTCCTTGGGGGGGCGCCGGCGCGCCGTGCGGGCCCTCACATTCGCACACGGCCGGCTCACCACCGCGCGCGTTTTGGTGAGATGACAAGCCCTGGGGCGCATGCCAGGTTCCCCGGCGCGACATGCCGCGGGGAGGCTCATGATGAAAAAAATCGCAATCGCCGAGTGGGAGGCGCTGCCCGATCGCCAGCCCCAACATGCCTTGGTGGCGAATGTGGATTTAGTGGTGACGCGCTTCGACGACAAAGTGTCGGTGCTCTATGGCCGTTGTCTGCACCGCGGCGCGCTGATGTCGGATGGCTTTGTCGATGAGAACGACAATCTGATTTGCGGCGTGCACCATTGGGATTATCGCGTCGATACCGGCGTCAGCGAATACAACAACGCTGAAGTGCTGCAGAAATTCTCCGTCTGGGTGGAGAAGGACGGGCCATTGGGTCCGAAAAAAGTCTTCGTCGATGAGGAGGAGATCGCGGCTTGGGCTAAGGACAATCCCCAACCATTTGATCGCGAGGCCTATCTCGGCGACTATCAAGACACCCACCCGGAAGCGGCCGAGCCCTATAACAAGCTGATCCAGGACTACGCCCGCGACGGCCTCTCCAAGACAGGCCATCATGGCGTGGTGGTGGCCATGGGCGTGCCGCGCAGCGAGCTGCCGGACTGGGATGACATCCAATTCGTCACCGCCCAGCTGCATGAAATGCCATTGCTCGACGATGAGCCGGTGGACACCTCCGTCACCATTGGGCCGAGCACGCAAAAGCCGCTCACCCTCGACATCCCGATTTTCGTCTCGGATATGAGTTTTGGCGCGCTGTCGGAGCCGGCCAAGCTGGCGCTCGCGCGCGGCGCCGAGCTTGCGGGCACGGGCATTTGTTCGGGCGAAGGCGGCATGCTGCCGGAAGAGCAAGAGGCCAATAGCCGCTATTTTTATGAGCTGGCTTCGGGCCGTTTCGGTTTTAGCTGGGACAAGCTGGCCAAGGTGCAGGCCTTCCACTTCAAGGGCGGCCAGGGCGCCAAGACGGGCACGGGCGGCCACCTTCCGGGGCACAAAAACACGGGTAAAATTTCCGAAGTCCGCGGCATTCCGGCTGGCGAATCCGCCATCAGCCCGGCGCGTTTTCCCGAATGGAGCGAATGCGAGCAAGTGCGTGATTTCGCCGATGAGGTGCGCGATCGCACCGGCGGTATTCCCATTGGCTACAAGCTGTCGGCCCAGCACATCGAAAAGGACATCGACGCGGCCCTGCTGGTGGGGGTGGATTACATCATCCTCGATGGGCGCGGCGGCGGCACGGGGGCGGCGCCATTGATTTTCCGCGACAATATCTCCGTGCCCACCATCCCGGCTTTGGCCCGCGCGCGCCGGCATTTGGACTCGCTGGACCGCAAGGATGTGACGCTGATCATCACGGGCGGATTGCGCAAGCCGGTGGACTTCGCCAAGGCCATGGCGCTGGGCGCCGATGCGGTGGCGGTGTCCAACGCGGCGATGCAGGCCATTGGCTGCATCGCCATGCGCGCCTGCCATACCGACAATTGCCCGGTGGGCATCGCGACGCAAAAGCCGAGCCTTGTCTCGCGCTTGGTGGTGGAGAAATCGGCCCAACGGTTGAAGAACTTCTTTGAAGCCAGCGTCGA
>CAZGCB010000069.1:0-15236 GCA_964524065.1 uncultured Caulobacterales bacterium
CACGGCTGGGGTCTACCGCAGCTGCAGATCATGGTGAAGCGCTTCCGCTGAAGCCGTCGACGCCTCACGTTGCCCGCTTCCGTCCGGTCATCAGGTCGTAGATGGTCACCACGAGAGCTGCGCTCGTCGTTCCCACCAGGATCGAATAGGCCATCCGAATGACCTCGATGAACCGGTCGGGGTCCTGGGCCACGGCGGCGTCACTCAGGTACAGCGACATCAGACCGCTGGTCACGATCATGCCCAGGATCATGCCCGAGTGCCGACTCATGCCTCCGAGGGCTGCGGCCATACTGGTCTGGTCCGAGGGCACACTGTTCATGATGGTGGTGAGGTTCGGCGCCGAGAAGAAGGCGAACCCCAAGCCCTGGGTGACCATCACGGCCACGACGTGATCTACGGTCCCGTCCAGCGCCAGTGTCCTCCCGATGCTGGCGCTGATGACCAGACTGGTCACGCCGATCGCAGCAATCAAACGCGGATGGGTTCGATCGGCCAGCCTTCCGGAGACGGGAGACAAGACCGCCATGATGACGGTGGCCGAGGCCAGCACCCTCCCCGTGAGACTGGGGCTCTCGTGAAGGCAGTCTTGGAGGTACAGGCTCAGCATGAAGGTCGAGCCGAAGACGTTCATGTACAGCAGGGCCTGGCTCGTTAGGGCCAGGGCCAGCGTGTGGTTCGTCGCCAGTGCTTTCAGATCCAGGAGCGGTCGCTGAATGCGGGTCTGCAGCGCGATGAACCCAACTCCCAGTACGACGGCCAGGCCCACGAGGCTCAGTCCCAACGGACCCTTGCGGAGCTCGGCAGCACCCATGACCAGTGAGAGCATGCTGCTGGTGAGCAAGACCGCGCTCGGCCCGTGGAACAGCCGGGAAGGGCGGCGCAGCGAGGATGGCATCATCCGGTGAATGGCGGCGGTGACCACCAGCAACAGCATACCGCCGGCCAGGAACACGCTCCTCCATCCGGCGAGGGTCACGAGCAGCCCAGCGCACAATGGACCGACGGTCAGGGCTCCGTAGACCACGGCCGTCGAAACCCCGAACACCCGCCCCCGCTGTCGAGGTGGTGAATTTCGGCTGTCGCCTCAATGCGGTGGAGGGGGACGCCGTGCACGCATTGGCCAGCAAGGCCTTAGCGGCCCGCGCCAACGGGGCTGGGGATGCGCCGGTGGTGGTGGTCAATAGCTGCGCCGTCACCCAAGAGGCGGTGCGTCAGGCGCGCCAAACGGTGCGTCGGTTGCGGCGTGACAACCCCGATGCACGGCTTGTGGTCACGGGCTGCGCCGCGCAGATCGATCCGGACATGTTCGCCGCCATGCCGGAGGTGGACGCCGTGCTCGGCAATGCGGACAAGCTGCAGGCCGAAAGCTGGGCGCGGCTGAGCGCGGGCGCCCGCCCGTCCGAAGCTCCGGCCTCTGCAACAGACGCTGATGCGGTGCAGGTGTCCGACATTATGGCGGTGCGCGAGACGGCCAGTCATTTGCTGGACGGTTTCACACCCCCGCAGGAGAACCGCGCCCGCGCCTTTCTGCAGGTGCAAAATGGCTGCGATCATCGCTGCACCTTTTGCATCATTCCTTATGGTCGCGGCGATTCCCGCTCCACCCCAGCCGGCTTGGTGGTGGAGGAGGCGCGCCGTTTGGTGGACGCCGGCCATCAAGAACTCGTGCTGACGGGCGTGGACATCACCAGCTGGGGCCAGGATTTGCCCGGCGCACCCCGCCTTGGCGCCTTGGTGCGGCGGATCTTAAGAGCCGTGCCGGAATTGCCGCGGCTGCGCCTCTCCTCGCTTGATGCGGTGGAGATTGATCCGGAACTCTATGAATTTGTGGCTCATGAACCGCGGGTCGCGCCGCATCTGCATCTGTCGCTGCAAGCCGGCGACGACATGATCCTCAAGCGCATGAAGCGCCGCCATGCGCGGGCCGATGCGATCGCCTTGTGCGCTCGCTTGCGTGCGGCGCGGCCGGATATCGCTTTCGGAGCGGACCTCATTGCGGGCTTTCCTACCGAAACCGAAGCGATGTTCGCGAACTCCTTGGCGCTGATTGAAGACTGCGGCCTGGCCTATGTGCACGTTTTCCCCTTCAGCGCGCGGCCCGGCACGCCGGCGGCGCGTATGCCGCAACTGGATCGCGCCCTGGTGAAGGACCGCGCCGCGCGCCTACGCACGGCGGCTGCGGACGCTCTTGTGCGCCATCTCGACGGCCATCGGGGCCGCGCCGACAGGGTGCTGATCGAACGCCGCGACGCCGAGGGGCGCCATCGCGGGCGCCTGGCGGACTTCTCGGAGGTGGTGCTTGACGCCGGCGCGGCGCGCCCCGGCGCGATGGTGCGCGCGCGCTTCACCGGCCATGACGGACGCGTGCTGCAGGGCGAGGTGGCGCCATGATCTTCAATTGGGGCCGCAAAAAGCAAAAGGACGCCGCGCCAGCGGACGCAGCAACAACGGCGGAGGCGGAAGCGCCGGCACTTCCCGCTGATGCCGCCGAAGCAGCGGCTTCCGCTATGGCCGTCGAGGCCGCTCCGACATCGGCCGATGCGCAATCCCCAGACGCTGCGCCAGCGTTAGACGCCAAGCCCGACACGACACCAGAGCCCGACCCGACACCGGACTCGACAGAGCCCGCAGCGGGCGCCGTCGCAACGGAAAAGGCGAAGAAGCCCGGCTTTTTCTCGCGCCTGACGGCGGGGTTGCGGCGCTCCTCCTCGCGGCTCTCAGACAATGTCTCGGCGCTGTTCACCCAGCGGAAGCTGGACGATGACGCGCTGGAGGAGTTGGAGGATCTCCTACTTGCCGCCGATCTCGGCGCCGGGCCGGCGGGTCGCGTCATTGCGCGGCTGGCCAAGGACAAATTCGACAAGAATGTCAGCGATGCAGAGGTGCGCACGGCCATGGCCGATGTGGTGGCCGAAACGCTCAGCCCGCATGAGGCGGACCTCGATCTCTCCGGCGCGCGGCCGCAAGTGGTGCTGTTTGTCGGCGTCAATGGCGCGGGCAAGACGACGACCCTGGGCAAAATCGCCGCCATGGTGAAGGCGCAAGGGCGCAAAGCGGTGCTGGCGGCCGGGGACACCTTCCGCGCCGCAGCCATTGAGCAACTGCAGGTGTGGGGCGAGCGCACGGGCTGTCCGGTTGTGGCGCGGCCACTGGGCTCGGACGCGGCGGGCCTCGCCTTTGAAGCTTATGAAAAGGCCGTGGAGGAGGACGCCGACATCCTGCTGATCGATACGGCTGGGCGGCTGCAGAACAAGACGGAGCTGATGGAGGAGCTGCGCAAAATCGTCCGCGTGCTGCGCAAGCATGACGAGACGGCGCCGCATCATTCCCTGCTGGTGTTGGACGCGACGGTGGGTCAAAACGCCCTCGCCCAAGCCGCGGCCTTTCGCGAAGCGGGCGATGTGACGGGGCTGATCATGACCAAGCTGGACGGCACCGCCAAAGGCGGCGTGCTGGTGGCGCTGGCGGACAAGCATCCCGACTTGCCGATCTACTTCACCGGCGTGGGTGAGAGCATCGAGGATCTCGCGCCCTTTTCCGCAACAGCCTTCGCCGCGGCCTTGGCGGGTGTGGAGCCGGCGGCCCGCGCATTGACATAGGACTGGCGAATGCGGGCATAGGCCGCGGATGATCGCTCTGGCGCACGCCAACGTATGAGGAATGAAACGCGGCCGTCGGCCGTCGCACGAGGACAAAGCTGATGACCGATGCGCCCAACGCCGCAACCGAAAAGGCCGCCTCCGCCGAAGACGGCAAGTCCGGAACCGATATTCTCAAGCTGGCCGTGGATCTCGGTCCGGTTTTGATTTTTGTGCTGGTCTATAATTTCTCCAAATCCTGGGTCGGCGATGACGCAGTGTTCCTGGCGACGGGCGTTTATATGGCCGCCGCCGTGGCGGCGGTGCTCACCGCCAAGCTGACGCAGGATCGGCTGCCGCCCATGCTGATCATCACCACGGTGATCGTCTTGGTGTTTGGCGGGCTGTCTTTGGGCTTTCGCTTGGCGGGCTCTGAATACGCCGATGATTTCGCCTATGTGAAACCAACCATCATCAATGGCTTGTTTGCGGTTGCGATCATTGGGTCGCTTCTGATCGGCAAGAATGTTTGGAAGATGTTTTTCGGATCCGTGTTCACCACCCTGCCCGATCGGGTGTGGGACATCTTCGCCTGGCGCTGGTCCGGGTTTTTCATTTTCCTGGCGATTTTGAACATGGTCCTCGCCTATGCGCCGCCGGACATGGCTTTTTGGATCGCAGACAAGAGCCTGTCTCCGGAGGCTTTCGCCCAAGCACGCGAGACCTTTTGGGCCAACGCCAAGCTGGTGAATATCCCGCTCACCATGGGCTTCATGCTGGCGAACTACCCGCTGATGGCGAAGTACTTGCCCCAGGACGATAAAGAGAAGGCCGCCTCTTAGCGGCCCCTCGGCGCGCCTCGGCGTTCATCGCCCTCAACAAAACGGGCCGTCATTAGAACGGGGCCCCATCAGAAGGGAGCGACATCAGAAGGGAGCGACATCCGATGGCGCCGTGCGGCGGAACGGCGCGAAGGCCTCATTGTCCTTGGTGGCGCGCCAATCCTTCAGGGCCCAATGCACGCTGGGAAAGGCCAAATCGTCCCAGGGGATATCGTCCCACGCGAACAGGCCCACCTCCTCGCTTTCGGGGCCAGGGCTGACCTCAGACCGCAAATCCGCCCGGAACATCAGCTGCACCTGCGAGATGCGCGGAATGGAGTAAAGCCCCAAAAACGCGTTGATCGCGATCTGCGCATTGGCTTCTTCTTGCGCCTCACGGAGGGCGGCCTCCTCGGCGCTTTCGCCCTCCTCCATATAGCCGGCCGGCAGCGTCCAGAAGCCGCGCCGCGGCTCGATGGCGCGTCGACATAACAGCAGCAGCCCCGCTTCATTGAGGCAGACCGACCCTGCGACAATCTTCGGGTTCACATAATCGACAAAGCCGCAGGTGTCGCAGACGCGGCGGGCACGATCATCGCCGGCCGGGACGCGGCGACTGAAAGACGGGGGCTTATCCATAAGCTCGATGTGGCGCGCCCGAGCGCCGTCGTCCAGACGCGTGGCGTGGGAGGATCGCGCCAAAATTGGTGCGTGGACTGTAAAAATATCGCCGCATTCGTTTGTTATGTTATGACCTATTGGCACTGGGTTATGGGGAATAGACATGGCGGATGCGGCTAACGCCGTCGCACAAGACGGTGATAACACGCTGAATCTCAGCGATTCCCCCACACATTTGATCCATCGCGCGCAGCAATTCGCCGCCGATCGCTATGCGCAGGCTTTTGTCGACAGCCCGGTTACGCAGCGGCAATTCGCTGTGCTGAACGCCGTCGCGGCGAATGAGGGCCTGACGCAAACCGATTTGGTGCGGGCCACGGGCATTGACCGCTCCACCTTGGCGGAGCTTGTGGCGCGCATGTCCCGCCGCGGCTTGATCCTGCGGCAAAAGGCCGTCTCCGACGCGCGAGCCAATACGGTGCGCCTGACCAAGGATGGACGCGCCGCGCTCGATGAGGCGCTGCCTTTGGTGCACGACACCGACGCCGCGGTGCTGGACGCTCTGCCCAAAGCCAAACGCGCTGCGTTCATCGAGTCGCTGCAGCGCATCGCGCGGGTGCTCGACGAACAAGACGCCCCTGCCGAGGCCGCCCCCACCGAACGCCCCAAAAAGGCGAAAGCCAAGCCGGCCAAGAAAAGCGCCAAGACGGCCAAAGCCCCGAAGGCCGACAAAGCGGTGAAAGCCACCAAAAAAACAGCCAAGGCGACGGCGAAACCTGACAAAAAACCCAAGGGCAAGGCGGGTAAGGGATCGAAAAAAGCGTAAGCGCCCCGAGCTTGACGGCATCCGGCCGTGCACGCGCCCGTCGTCTCCACGCACGCCCTGCGGCTAGGGCAAGCGCTTGCGCAAAAAGCAATTGAGCAGGATCAACCGCAGCACGAGCTCACCACACCAGCTTAGCACCGCGCCCCAGGCGGCGCGCACCGGTGAGGAACGGGCGGGATGGGCAGCACTCTTCATCCGCATAACGCCCGACGCCTCGCTTAGACCAATACGTTGACAAGGGAGCCGGGACGCGGCGGGGCGTCAAAACGTGACCGCGCCGGCGGCTGTGGCACCGATGCCGGGGCCTCCGCGCCAGGCCTGATGCGCTCCGGCTCGGCGTCGTGCGTGGCCGCTTTGGCCCGCTGCGCGCTTTGGGACTGTCGTGGATCACCAGGCTCCGGCGCCGGCAAGGATGGAGCGCGCACCACACGTTCCGTACCGGCCGGTCGGTCTAACCGCGCCAACATGGTTTGGGCCGCGCTGAGCGGATCGGGTAGCGGTCGAAGCTCGGACATCTCGTCAAGATGCTACCGCACGCAGACTTAAAGGGCTCCTAACGTGCGCAGTTGCGGGACGACCTGCCGCGCCATGATGTCCGGTGTCAGCGGGCCCTGGATGTGCGTCACCACCACGCCGTCCGCGTCGATGATGAAGGTTTCCGGCACGCCTTGCACGCCGAGTCGCCGGCCCGCTTCCCCTTCGGGATCCAGGCCCAGGCGGGCGAACGGATCGCCCAACTCATCCAAAAAGGCTTGGGCGTCGGTTTGCGCGTCGCGCCAGATCAAGCCGTAGACGGGGGCGCCGGCCGCGGCCAAGCGTGTCAGTTGCACATGCTCAGTGCGGCACGGCGCGCACCAGGACGCCCAGACATTCAACACGATCGGGCCACCACGGAAGGCGTCTGGGTCCAAACCGGCCGATCCCGCCGTGGTCAACGGCGCGGCGGTGAAGGCCGGCAATGGGGCGCCCACCAAGGAGCCCGCCGGCGTTTTTTGGGTTTGGCTGAGAAACAGCCCCAGCCCCGCCAATAGCAACAGCGCACCGGCGATGGGCGCGAACGCCAGCATTCGGGTCATGGTTGGAACTCCGCCCAGACAAACCTTTAGGACACGGGGTGAGAGCCGGGCTCCGACCGTTCAGCCGCGCGCCGTGTGCGGTGGTAATCGCGCACATACCAGAAGGCCAGGGGCAGTAAGATCGCGGCGCTCACCCCAAAGGCGGCGCCCACATAGGCCCACTCACCGCCCGCCTCCACCAGCATCGCCCACAGGCGGGCCAAACCGCTGTCGCCCTGCTGCGCATCGCTCGGCGCCGGGATCATGCCCCTTCCTCCGCCAAGACGACCGCGCGCACAGGCGCGCCGCGGCGATTGCGCCGGCGGAGAATGGCGGTCCGCACGCGCAGCAGCACCAGGCCCACAAAGCCGGCTTTATATCCGATGGCGCTCAACACCAAAGGCCAGAAGAACGCCGCGTCCATCGCCGTGCCGCTGAGGCGGTTGCTGGCGGGTTGGTGCAAACTCCACCACCAGTCCACCGAGAATTTCACAATGGGCAGGTTCACCGCTCCCACTAGACAAAGGATGGCCGCCGCCACCGCGGCCTGACGCTCATCCTCCAGCGCGGCGCGCAGAGCCAGATAGCCCAAAAACGTCAGAAACAGCACAAGCATGGAAGTCAGGCGCGCATCCCAGACCCACCACGCGCCCCATGTGGGATGCGCCCAAATCATGCCGGTGGCGAGGGTTATGGCGGCTAGCCCCGCCCCGAGCGGCGCCGCGGCTTTGGCCGCCTCGTCCGCCACCGGATGGCGCCACACATAATACGCGAGACTGGCGACCGCCATGAAGGCGTAGGCCATCATCGCCAAGGATGCGGCCGGCACATGCACAAACATGATCCGCGCCAACTCGCCCTGATCGCGCTCCGCCGGGCTCGCCAGCAGACCGAGGCCCCACCCCGCAGGAAGGGCGATGGCGGCGATGGCGGCGGCCGTCACCCCCAGCGGGCCCGACAGGCGCCAGAACCGCTCTGGGTTCGCAAAATATGACAACATAGCCATGACATACGCAGCCTGGCGCGCCACGACAATGGCGCGGCTCGTCGCACCTGCGGACGCCGCCGCGATGGGCCATTGTGACGTGGAATCCACGCGCGCTCTATTCAACCTGAGATTTTATAAATTGCGACGCTTTGCGCGCCCGGTTTGGTTGACTCACCTGGCCCGGCGCCTTTTGGTGAATGCGTCTTACTTCAGCGCGTTCGTGCGCTGTCTGCTCCCAGTCGCCGGAGGACAAAATGCGTTTTCACATGATCAGCGCGTGCGCCGCTGTCTTGGCTGTCGCTGCGTGCGCCAGCAACGGATCCGATGGGCCCCAAACGCCGGAGCGCGCGGCGCTCACGAGCTCGCTGCCGCAATGGGTCGCCAACCCAACGTCTGTGGATGGCTTCAGCGAAACCATCGCCGCCACCAGCTGCGTGCAGTCCAGCGGCAACTTCCAAGCTGACAAGTCGGCTGTCACCGCCTCCGCCATCGCTGAGCTGGCGCGGGTGGCGAATGTCCGCGCCACCACGGCGATCCAAGACACGCTGCGTCGCAACGAAGAATCCCGCGCAACGGGCGGCGCTGCGACGACCCAATCCAACGTGTCGCGTGAAACGGTGGAAGCCACCGAATTGTTCTCCGCCACCAACATTGTCGGCGCTCGCAGCCACAACATCGACTATGTCGAGTTGAATGGCGGCCCGCACATGTGCGCGATGTATTATGTCGATGAAGAGCGCAAAGCTGAGATCGAACAGCGCGTGCAAGACGAATTGCGTCGTTTGGGCGCGTTCTTTGACGAAGACGTTTTGAACGAAACCCTGTTCAAAGCTGATGAGCAAGAGCGCCTGCGCACTCTCATCGACCAATAATCGGCAAACGGGCCAGTCTCCCGAGGCTGGCCCGTTTCCGTTTATGCCCCGTCCTCGTGACGCACGACACATGAATGGGAAACGCCCCATGCCCGTCTCTGCGCCTGGCCGCCTCTCTCGCCGCCGACTTTGCGCCTGGGGCGCAACGGCGTTCACGGGGGCGGCGTTATCCGCCCTTCCCGCTTTCGCCCGCCAAGACGATGACGACGACATGACCGCGGCGGAGCGCGCCGCGGCGCGCCGTGATGCATTGCGCCAGGCCGCCGAGACCCGCCGCCAAGGCGCCGACGGCATGCGCGCGGAGTATCGCGCCTACGCCGATGCCCTGCGCCAATCCTTCGCGGATTACCGCAACCAATTGCGTGAGCGCTGGGGCGCGCGGGAAGGACGCCTGCCGGGCAAAACAACGTTGGTGGAATATGGATCGGATCTGTCGAGCCGCCGGCGTGTGGACTTCGCCAATGGGCGCGCCGGCGGGTCTGTTCTGATTGGAGCCGATGAAGATCCGCGGTCGGACGCTGTGCGCCAGCGCTTAGCCGGCGAAATCGCCGGGCTGCTGCGCGACGGCGCGGACTCCCGGCCGATGGCCGATATCGCACAAAGTCCGGACGCTGCGGAGCGCGAGGGACCGGCCGTGTTGGACGGCCAAGTGGATTTGGGCGGCCGGAGCCCGGACGCCTTCGCCGCAGCCGTTGCGGCGCGCCGCTTGCGCGTGCAGCCCGTGGAGGGCGCAGACGGCGTGAAGCGCCAAGTGGTCAGCGTGGACTTCGACCTCGCTCCCGATCATGTTGCGCGCCGCGCCGCCCGCTATGAAAACTTGGTGAATGACAACGCCAAGCGTTTCTCCGTCCAAACGCCGTTGATTTGGGCCATCATGGAAACTGAAAGCGCCTTTCAACCGCGCGCCAAGTCCCCGATTCCTGCCTTTGGCCTTATGCAGTTGGTTCCCACCAGCGGCGCGTTGGACGCGTATGAATTTGTGTATGGCGAGCCCCGACTGGTCACCGACACGTATCTGTATGACCCGGCTCAAAATGTTGAACTCGGGACGGCTTATCTGCGCTTGGTCTATGACCGGTATTTGCGCTGGGTCGAAAACGACCGCACCCGCCTGTGGGCGACGGTGGCGTCTTACAACACCGGGTCCGGCAATGTCCGCAAGGCTTTTGGGCGTGATGTCAGTTCCGCCTCTCGCGCCATCAATGCGATGAGCCCGGAGGAAGCTTTCGCCCATATGCGGCGGCGCTTGCCATACCAAGAAACGCGGGACTACATCGTAAAAGTTCGGGATAAATCAGAAACATATGGTGGGATCTAACCATGGGCTGTTCGGCCTTCGAGATGTGTGACACCCATCGTTCGCGAGCGGATCGGAGCTCTGGAGCGGTGTTTTTGGGACGGAGTCCACTGCGCGCGCGCGCAGCGGGGATCTGCGCGCTGGGCGCGGTCAGCTTGGCGCTGGCGGCGTGCGCCAGCGGGCCAACCTTAGCGCCCGAAGACTTACCGGAGATATCGGGGGGCTTTGTCCAGGCCAGCGCGCCCGAATGGTGCTTGGGCGAATCCCGCGGTGATGTGATTTCCGCATGCGCCTCGCAGAGCATCCGCACCGCTGGCGGACGTGGCCAGGCGAAAGCCGCCGCCACCGAAATGGCGTTCACCGCCGTCGCACGGCAACTGGAAGCCCGCGTGACTTCGGAGCTCACCACACGCCAGCGCACCGAAAGCTTTGGCGGCCGCTCACAAGTGTCGCGCACGATCATTGAAAAAGCGGTCATCTCCGTGGAGGACCTGCCCATTATCGGCCTGCGCGAGGCGCGCAGCAGCGTCGGCGATGCCGGCGCATCGGTGTATGTTCTGGCCGAGTTGGACCGTCGCGCGTCAGAGCGCGAGATTCTTCGCGCCATCGTGGATACCGATACGCGCATCGCACAGCTCGCCCCGTCGCTTGAAACGCGCGATCGTCTCACACGGGCCAGGGCGCTCTATCCGGCTTTCGCGCTGCAGGCGCGGCGGTTGGAGTTGGATCGCCAGTTGGCGCTGGTGGGCATCGCCACCAAGCGTGTGGCGCGCCCGAACGGGGTCGATACTGTCCTCAATAGCGCGGTTGAAACGCTGGACACCTTGTCCATCGGGCTCGCGCCGCAAGGCGGCAACGCAGAAGCGCTCCGGCGCGACTTGCGCGAGGCGTTGCGCAAAGAGGGCGGTTTACGGCTGCAGGACGCTGACGACGCCGACGTCGTCATCGACTTTGCGGTTCAATCTTCGGAGAATTACGAATCCACGGCTCGGATTTACACCGTTACGGCGGATGTGACCGGGACAATCCGTGACCGTAGCGGCCGTAATATCGGCGGCTTCCAACATGCAACACGCGGTTTCGGACCGAGCGTCGAAGCCGCGCGTCGATCGATTTCGGCGGAGTTGGCCGAAAAAATGGCGCAGGACATGACGGATGCAATTTTGGGGTGATCCGTCGAGTTTCGCGCTATAGGTGTGTCGTCTTTGGGCTGTGATGACCAAGAAGGGGTTTCAAATGTCAACGCGTTTTGGGCTTAACGCATTGTGTATAGGGGCGATCATCCTGGCCGCCAGTCTTGTGGCCGGCTGCGCCACCACCGCCACCACAACGGTGACGCGCAAACCAATTGATCCGCTGATGGCGCAACTTTACGAGATCGGGCTGAACGAGAACCGCACCATCCGTATCGCGGTCGCTAATTTTGACGGTGCATCGACGGCGGCGTCGCTGCGCGCAGGCGTGGAGAGCGCCCTCACCAGCGCTACAGGCCCCGCGGGTCAGCCGGTGTTCACCGTGGTTGAAGTGCAGAACCAAGCTCAGATCGAGCGCCAATTGGGCCGCCAGCTGAGCGGCTTGACTGACCCGAGCACGGCTGTGGAATTGGGACGTCTCATCAACGCGGAAGCGCTGGTGTACGCCAATGTCGGCGCTTACGGGGTTCGGTCCGAAAACACGACGCAAATTCGGAACCGATGCGTCAGCCGCGATGCGGAAAACAACTGTACGCAACGTCAGCAATATCGCGTGCTGTGCACGGAGCGGACCGCTGAGGTCGCGCTGACCGCGCGGGTGGTCAGCCTCCGCACCGGCCGCATTTTGATGTCGAAGCCGTTTAGCGACGACAAGCGCGCGACGCAGTGTGAAGACGCCGGAGCTCGGGCCGGAAGCGGGGTCGGAACGGCCGAAGATTTGCTGAACACGGTCGCTGGCGGTTTGCAGTTGTTCTCCGGGACGCGGTCCGATGCCGACCTTCTCAGGGGCCCGTACAACAACGTCATGTCGGAGCTGATGAAGCACGCCGCCCCGTGGAAGCAACAAATTCGGGTCGCGTTCAAGGTGGATGGCGCCAATCTGACCCCAGATCAAAAAATGCGGATGGAAGGGGCCATTAAGTTCATTCAAGAAGGGCAAGTGGATGTGGGCTGTGAGCGCATCTTTGCCCTCGCCAACCGCGCCCGCGACTTCGACCTGCAATACAATGTCGGGGTGTGCCACCAGCTGAATGGCAATCTCGAGGATGCGCTGTCGGTGATGGACGCGTTGCAGCGCGCCTTGCCTGCGCCGGATCGCGATGTTTCAAACCGGATTGAGGAGTTGCGGGAACTGCTCAAGGAAAGCGATACGGGCGGCAGCGCCTAGACGTCTCGTACCGACCATTGCGCCTGACACATCAGGCGCGCGGCACAATTTGGGCGGCGGTGTTGGAGCCGCCGCCCTCTTTGTCAGCCTTCGTGACGTGTCGCGGCAGCGTAGCCTCCACGCTGGGCCTGGGCACAGTGCGCATGAGCCGATGGGCGCAAGGCCCGTGCTCAACACCAACGGGCCTGTCAGGTCTGGTGCGATGCACCTCCCGCATGCGGCAAAGACCGACGCCGGAGGAACCGCTGTGCTATTCTCCTGCCCGCCGAAGGTTGCAAGCCCAAGGCCGGTTTTGAGGAGATCCCCATGGCGCGACACCCTGGCGTCCTGCTGTCCATCATCGCAGCCATCGTGGTGGTCGTGGGTGGAGCGGCGGTGTTCCTGCACTCTTGGACCGCTCTGGGGGAGGTTCCGATGTCCTTCCATGGCTGGCTCGCGCTCAGCCTGGGCGTGGGAGTTTCCGTCGCCCTCGGCGCGGGACTGACGACGCTGGTGGTGATCAGCCGCCGCCGCGGCTTTGACGAGCAGGTCAGCCCCGCCGCTCTCACCGGCGAACGCGCCGATCCACCACGTGACACCAAGCCCCCTGCTCCGGACGACTAGCCGACAAAAGCACGTTCGACCACAAACGCGTCCGGAGCGGCGTTGGAGCCCTCTTGGAAGCCGCGTTCCTCCAACATGCGACGCATATCGGCGATCAGCCCAATGGACCCGCACAGCATGACGCGATCCACCGCGGGATCCAGGGGCGGCACGCCGAGAGCCCGGAACAAACCGCCATCCTCGATGAGTCGGGTGATACGCCCCTGCAACACGCCGGCGGCCGGCTCCTCGCGCGTCACGCTTTTGACGTGGACCAGCTTCGCTTGCGCCTCCTCCCCCACCAGCGGGTCGGCTTTGGCGGCCGCCACAATGTCATCGCCATAGGCCAGCTCAGCGGCTTCGCGGCAGGTGTGCGTCAACACCACCTGCTGATAACGCTCATAGGTGTCCGGATCCCGGATCAGGCTGGCGAACGGGGCGATGCCGGTGCCGGTGGACACGAGATAGAGCCGCTCGCCCGGCAGGAGCGCGTCCAACACCAAAGTGCCCGTGGGCTTGCGCCCGAGCAGCACCGCATCGCCGGTCTGAATCGTTTGCAGACGCGAGGTCAGCGGCCCGTCTTGAACCTTGATGGAGTAAAAATCCAAGCCCTCATCATAATGCGGGCTGGCCACAGAATAAGCGCGCAGCAACGGTTTGCCGTCGACCTCCAGGCCGAGCATCACAAACTCGCCGGAGCGAAAGCGAAAAGCGTCCGGTCGGGTCAGGCGAAACCGAAACAGCCGATCTGTATAATGATGGACGTCCAGCACCGTTTCTTGGGTGGGCGCGTTTGGGTTTGCAGGCTTCTTGTCAGTCAGCACGGGTAATCCTTCGACGCGAGAGGCGCGCCTGGCACAGCGCGGCCCAATACCCCGTCATATAGGAACACCTGCGTCCCCAAAGCCAGCGTGGGCGTTCACAAATCCTTCAGAGGCGCGGCCGCGCGCCGTTTATGGCCACAGCCGCACCGCCAGCGCCCTTCTGAGGCGATGCGCCGCCCAGCCTACGCTCGCATGACGCGAACTGTTAATCTTTTGGTGAGAAATCGCGCATCAAACTGACACAAGTCCGCCACAGAGCCGACACAAAGAGACACAAACCGGAGCCATCGTCCATGAACGACTGTTCGCCCATGTATCCGCCGGGGCCGCGCGCCCTTCTCCTGGACGGACATGAAGGACGATCATTCAGTTTGGCCGCGCTGCTGGCTCCCCTGACCCACACCATTACAGTCACGCGTACCGCGGAAGAGGCCTTGGAAGCGGCGCATCTGCAGCACTTTGATTTCGCCGTCATCGCTGTGGATGGCGACATCCATGACACCGCGCGCGCCATGGCCGCACTGCGTCTGATGCATGCCGGCGGCGAACGCCGGCCTTTGCCGATCATCACCCTCGGCGCGGCGAACGATAACGCTCCCGCGGGCGACAGACGCCTTTGCGAACCTTTGCGTGTTCGTGCTGTGGAGGCGGCCGTGAGCGCGTGTCTGCAGCCCAGCGCCCCGCAACACACGCCGGACTCACGACACCGCTAAACGCGCCGCGCGATGCAGCCCTCAGCCGCTATGCGGCGCGCCCTGACGCCCCGCCTGGCGTGCGCGGCATCTTGCGCTCGTCGTCTGGAGACGATACCCACTGCGATCCGCAGCGGCGCCGTGGCGGAGTGGTTACGCAGAGGACTGCAAATCCTTGTACCCCGGTTCGATTCCGGGCGGCGCCTCCAAATTTTCTCCAGGCAGCCTTCTTAGTCCATAGACAGGGGCTTTAAGGCCTCACAGGGCTCGCCGCGAGAGGATCGCCCACGGTCTGTGTCGCGAATTGAACGGGCGCTCGACGCCAGCGAGCCCGATTAACCGCTCGTTAACTTTCTTGACCCATCCTGAGACAGTCTTCCCTTGAAGACACCCCACCATTCACCCATCGACTCCGGGGGCCGTTCGCGGCCCCCTTCTTTTTGCGCGATTCGCTGTCGGCGCTCGGAGAATCCACGCTCCGGGCCGTCCTCCTCCGGCTGAACCGCAATACGCTATCTGGGGCTGGTCACAGGCTGCGGATGCATGGCGCGCATAGCGCTGTGCGGCCGTGCTGTGGTGATCGCGGCCTCTATGGCGCCATTGGCCGCAGCAGGTCTTGGCGGGCGGGCCCGGGATGGGTATAACCCCGGCTCCGCACTGGTCCTCGGTAGCTCAGTTGGTAGAGCAAGCGGCTGTTAACCGCTCGGTCGTAGGTT
>CAZGCB010000070.1:0-14787 GCA_964524065.1 uncultured Caulobacterales bacterium
ATGGTGATCAGCACATTGTAGAAATGATAGGCGGCCATCTCGTCGCCGCCGGTGAACGCGGTCAGCACCGTGACGCCGGGTTCGGCCAGCTCCATGCGCATGAGCCAAGACATGACGCTCCCGATCAGCCCCGCGAAGATCGCGAAGATCAGATAGAGCGTGCCGATGTCCTTGTGGTTGGTCGAGTAAAACCACCGCGTGAAGAAGGACGGCGCCCCATGATCCTGGTCGGCCGTCTCCGCCACATGGGCGTCCATGTGCGTATTGGTGTCCACCGCCGCCATCACAAACCCTCCAACGCTTGCTCGTTCTCGAGCGCGGCAACCTGCGCGCCCCTCGCTTGTTGCTCAAAATACGCGTTCACCACGGCCATGGCGGCCTCGCCACCGCCGCCGAGGGGATCATTCGCCGCCGCTTCAACCCATTCGTCGAACACGTTCTGCGGCACGACCCGCACCTCGATGGGCATGAAGGCGTGGCGAACGCCGCAGAGTTCCGAGCACTGACCGTAGAAGATCCCAGGCTCATCGACATGGAACCAGGTTTCGTTCACCCGCCCCGGAATCGCATCCATTTTGATGCCGAAGGCCGGCATCGCCCAGTTGTGGATGACATCGCCGGCGGTCACCAACACTTTCACGGTGGCGTCCACCGGCGCCACCACGGGCGCATCCACCGCCAAGCGGTACAGCTCCGCCGTGGTTTGCTCCGGCGGCGCCATATTGCTGAGATACTCATCGATGCCGTGATCGGGATAGCTGTAGCCCCAATTCCACTGATAGCCGACGGCCTTGATCACCACGCTCGGCGTCGGGACCACCTCACCCTTCCAGGTCGCTTCGCCATCGGGGATGCGATCTTGGAAGTACAGCAGCCGGAAAGACGGCACCGCGATCACCAGCAAGATCACAACCGGCACCGCGGTCCAAATGATCTCCACCAGCGTGTTATGGGAGAATTTCGCCGGCGTTTTGCGCACGCCCCTGTTGAACAACAGCATGGCGGCCGCGAGTAGCCCGACCACGAACAGGCTGATGGCGGTGATGATGATCAGCAGCATTGTGTGGAAATCGTGGATTTCCTGCATGACCGCCGTGGCGGCCGGTTGAAAGCCCAGCTGACCGTCTTCCGGCTTCGCCGCCCAGGCCGCCGGCGCGAACAGAACGCCCGCCGCAGCCCACAGGCCCGCTTTCAGTCCTCCGCGCACCATGCCCATCGCCCTCATACGCTCTTCTCCATGACACGACGCGACCCCGCATCGTATGCGCCTTGCGCGCAATATAGATCGCCCTGCGGCCCGAAAAGGGGCTGACGCCGGCAATTTTGTCGCACCACACCCAGATGCTGCACACCGTAACGCCGGCCGAAACTCTGGCGTGAGAGCTAACGCCGCGCCCGCTAGCACGGCGTTAATCCCTGCGATGCGCCCCTCGTTCGCACGCTTGATCCCACAGCGCATAAACGGACTTGGCGTCAGCAGCAAGCCTTCCACGCCCGCCATGCGTGTGGAACGCCGATGAAAACAGAGCCGTCCCTGGCTGCATTGGCGGTCTGCGCACCGTGCTGTGGCGCCAACGCCACCGCGTGACGCCGCGACCGGCGCGCGGTCGCTATCGCCCGGCCACGGGCCCCGCGAACATAGGGTTGGGATCAAAACGCCGCGCAAACATCGGATCGATCAGATAATCGGGGAGCCGGCACACCTGCGCCGGCTCGCGGGCCCGCGCCAAAACCTGAGCGTCTCGGGCCAAGGCGCGCAGCGCAAAGGCGTCCACATCGCCCAGGATCTCCGCCAACTCCGTCGCCATGACATGGTTGGACACCCCGAAGGCCTGAAACACCGCCGCGTTGTTGAGCATGGTCTGCCAGTCCTGCGGGTACAGCCGGCGCAGCTGAGACAAATCTTGGAAAAACGCCCACACCCGCAAGCCATACCCCCGCAACAAGGTCATGGCCGCGCGCAACTCCTCCAGCGGTCCCAGTTGCGCGCACTCGTCCAAAATGAACAGCGTGTCCTGTTCCGGCCTGCGGGTGCGGGTGACCACCATCTTCAAAAGCGTGCCAATCCACAGCCGCAGCAACGCCCCATGGGACGCCAGCTTGTCGGGCGGCAGCACAAGGTAAATGGACAGGGGCGCGCCGCCGGCCACCGCCTGCAAGTCCAAGCTCGTGCGGGCCAAGGCCTGCTGCGCGGGCCCGCAATTCACCACATCCGTGTAGCTTTGAGCCGTGGCGAGCACGCCAGAGCGCGTTTGCTCCACCAGCTGGAGAAACGCGGCGATCTCCGTGCGCGCCAGCCCCTCCAGCCCATCCGTCTCATCCAACACTTTGGCGAGGTTGAACACCACATCATCATTTTTCAGCAGCGCCCGCACCCGTCCGAAATGACGATGCTCGGGTCTGTTGTGCTGGCTGACATACGCCGCCACGCCCGCCACAAGAGCCCGGCCCCAAATATCCCAAAACGGCTCTTTCAGATTCGACGACTGCCCCGACAACAAATGCGCCAGCGCCCGCGCTTCGCTTTCCAAATCGGCGCCAGGCCGCTGCAACGCGTCCAGCGGGTTGAGCGCTCCGCTCGGCGCGCCGGTGATCCCAAACGGGTCCAGCACATGCACCTCGTGCCCCATCTCGCGGCGGGCACGCGCGGTGACGCGGTAATTCTCCCCCTTGGGATCCACCACGATGACGGGCCCCTCGTAACGCAAAAGATTGGGGATGATCGCCCCGCGCCCCTTGCCAGCGCCGGTGGGCGCAATGGTGATCAGGTGCCCTTCCCCGGCCGCCACCACCGCCTCGTCCGCGCGCGCCTGCGCGCTATCGCTTGGGGTTCCGCTGGGATCGGCGAACCCCATGGTGCGGCGTGCAGCGCCCTCGGTCCGCCATCCCAACAACAAATCCCGCGCCCCCGAACGCCGCGGCGTCGCAGGCTTCACCGGCGCGGGCTGGCCGCGCCGGGGCGCCCGCGCGGGCGCGGGATGACCATCCGCCTCAATTCTTGCGCTGGCGTTGCGGCTGCGCCGCCGTCCGCTTGCTGTCGACACCTGCACCTCCACCATCGCGCCACGTCCTTAGGGGCGACGTCATGGATTGTTCCGCACGAATGAGAACAAATCATAAACCATGAACGGTGTTGTGATGGAAAAGTCGCACTGATGCAAGCTTTGTTAGGATGTTGTTAATGATTTGGGGAAAAGCGAGGCGCTTTGCCGTGGCCCCGCCTTTCAAAATCAAAGTGTTTTCAGCGAGTTCCGAGATTCGCGTCGGTCAAGCCGCCTCAAAACGGTCACCACGCCGCACCGACGCGCGGACGCTACAGGCCGTGAACATTGGCCCCACACGAATCAGGTCGCGCTGTCGTCGTGCTTAATAGGCGCAGGCGGCAAAGGCGTGCTCGAGATCGCCCCGCCAAGCCCCCTCCCAACATTCCAGCCAATACTCCGCAGGCGTGCGGCCACTGGCGACAATGTCGTCAAGGCTGTCGAGGAAATGGGTCTCGTCATGCCCATTGGGGTTAAGCTTTGCGCGACGCTTCAGGCCCTTGCGCGCCAGCCCGAGCACCTCGCGCGCGAGGCCGCGCAAATCCGCGCCCCAGCCGCCCTTGGGCGTCGGCGCCCGCAAGCCCAAGGCGGGCGCAGCCAGACGCAGCGCCTCACGCTCCGCGGAGGTCCAGTTTTTCACCAGCCGCCATGCGCGATCGAGGGAGTCAGCGTCATAGAGCAGGCCCACCCACAAGGCCGGCAGCGCACACAAACGCGCCCAGGGGCCGCCATCGGCGCCGCGCGTCTCGAGATATTGCTTGATGCGCGCTTCGGGAAACAGGGTGGAGAGATGGTCGATCCAATCGCCCATCATGGCTCGCTCGCCCTCATGGCCGGGCAGACGTCCCTCCAGCAACAAGCGGAAAGGATGGCCCGTCACATCATGGAAAACGCCGTCACGGCGCAGAAAATACATCGGCGCGTCCACCGCCCATGCGGCATAGCGTTCAAAGCCGAACCCATCCTCAAACACGAAAGGCAGCATGCCGGTGCGGTCCGGATCGGTGTCGCTCCACACGTGCGCGCGATAGCTCAGCCAACCATTGGGCCGTCCATCGATAAAGGGCGAGTTGGCGAACAGCGCCGTCGCCAGCGGTTGCAGCGCGATGGCCACGCGCAGCTTTTTCACCATGTCCGCTTCGCTGTCGAAATCGAGATTCACCTGCACCGTGCTGGTGCGGTGCATCATCTCCAGGCCCAGCCGGCCGACCTTGGGCATGTAATTGCGCATGATGGCGTAGCGCGCCTTGGGCGTGCGCGGCATGTCCGCCAGCGACCACGTCGGCGCGGCGGCGAGGTTTAAAAAGCCCGCGCCGATTTCATCGGCCACCGTTTTCACTTCACGCAAATGCCCGTTCACCTCGGCGCAGACATCGTGCAGCGTCTCCAGCGGCGCACCGGACAGTTCGAACTGACCGCCGGGCTCCAACGCGATGGTGGCGCCGTCACGTTTCAGGCCGACGAGCTCGCCGGCCTCCTCCAGCGGCGCCCATTGAAAGCGTTGCATACCGGCCAGCAGCGCCTGAATGCTGGGCTCGCCCGTCGGCGCTTTGAAGGGCAAGGGCGCATGATCGGCGAGACGAAAGCCGAATTTTTCGTGCTCCGCGCCGATGCGCCATTGATCCTTGGGCTTACAGCCTTCAGCGAACCAACCGGCCAGCTGCTCCATGGACTCAATGGGTGTGTCGTCAAAGGCTCCGGCGGTGGACATGGGATGCTCCCCGGGGCTGGGCCCGCGCTGTGGCCGCGAACGCTGCGACGCTGTCAGGCAATATGGGGACGCGCCCGGAAGCTCAAGGGCAAGGCGTTAGGATTGAGCGTCAAACACCACCCCGCGGGGCGTTCAGCGCCTCGGCGCCGCCAGGGGCGCAAACAACCAAATCACCGCCATGATGAGGTGAGGGAGGACCAAAAGAGCAAACACCGGAAGAATAGGGCCCCCGTATTCAGCATCGCCCCAAACGTTCAGCAACACCCACGTAAGGCTAAGCCCCAAAAAAAACGGCAAATGCACGCCATGGCCGGAAGAAACTCACCGCCGCAAACGCAGCGCTTAAGGTCGAAAAAATACCCCACATTAAATAATTTGCTGGGTTATCATCCACACCCAACCAACAAACATAACTAACGTACCCGACCCCCAGCCCATAGGGCACTGCCGCCAGCGCATAGAGCGCAATCGCGCGGAACGAGCGAAAGCGGCGTCGCGGCGCGATGAGCGTTTGCCAAAACGTCAGCTCCGATCGTGCTGGCGCAGCGCTAGCCGGCTGGGCTGGGCGCCCCTTCTCCGGCCCGCGTCGCGGCGGGGTGGGCGCCGACACACGGGAGGCTGGCCGTGTGGACTGTCCACGCACCCCCAAGGTGCGGCCCGTCTTGTCCTCCAGCGCCCGGCGCACCGGCGCGAAGGCCGCATCATCCAAACCGCCGCGCCACGTCTTTAAATGCGCGGCGTGACGGCGGCGAAAACCAAGGGGCGGGGCGGACAGTTCATCCACGATTACGGAGATCAGTTTGTCCTGCTCCTTGGCGTGATCGGCTTCATCCCGCACCCATTCGGATGTGGCTGAATTCCTGGACCACAGCACCACGACGGCCTTCGCCGCCTCCAGCTGGGCTTCAATCTCCGCGGCGAAGTCCGCGCCAGGGCTCAAACCCTCAGTGTCGTACCACACGCTGAGGCCGAGCGCGTCCAACGCTGTCGCCATGAGCAGCGCCCAGGCTTTGTCCTCACGCGCATAGGAAATGAACACGTCCGCCATGACCGCCCCCGGCTTCGCCCACGCGTTTATGGGGGCTGGCGAGCGTTAAGCCAAGACGCGTCGGCGGTCCTACTCAGCGGCGAATTGCAGGGCGCGGAGTTTGGCGTAAAGGCCGTCGGGCTTAGCGGCGAGGTCGGCGTCGCGCCCCTGCTCCACCACCCGTCCGTGATCGAGCACATAAATGCGATCGGCCGCCCGAACCGTGGACAGCCGGTGTGCGATGACCAGCGTCGTGCGCCCCTCACTTAAACGCGCCAGGGCCGCCTGCACACGCGCTTCGGACTCCGCGTCCAGCGCGCTGGTGGCCTCGTCCAGCAACAGGATGGGCGCGTCGCGCAAAAACGCACGCGCCAGAGCGATGCGCTGACGTTGCCCGCCGGAGAGGTTGCCGCCGCCAGGATCCACCACGGTGTCGAACCCCTCTGGCAGCGCTTCAATAAAGTCGAGCGCCGCGGCCGCCTCAGCGGCCGCGCGGATATCGTCCCGCGGGGCGTCCAAACGCCCATAGGCGATGTTCGCAGCAATGGTGTCCTGGAACAGGGTGGCGTCCTGGCTGACCAGCGCGATGGACCGGCGCACCGAAGCGAGGTCGCACGCGCGGATGTCCTGCCCGTCAATGAGGACGCGCCCTCCCGTCGGATCATACAGCCGCGGGATCAGGTTCAGAACGGTGGACTTGCCGGCGCCGGACGGCCCCACCAAGGCCGTGGTCTGTCCGGGAGCCAGATCAATCGTGAGGTCGTCGAGCACCGTCGCGCCATCGCCATAGGCGAAACGTACGCCCTCCAAACGAAGGGCGCCGTCACGCACATGCAACGCCGGCGCGCCGGGGCGGGTCACGATCGCCGGCTCCTCATCCAGCAGCTCAAAGATCCGCTGCACCGCCGCCAGAGCTTGCTGCACAAACGCGTTCAGCGTGCCCAGCGAGCGCACGGCCGGCGCCATGGTGGCCAGCGCGCCGATGAACACCATTAAGGTGGAAAAGCCATATCCTTCGGTCGCCGCACGCCACACGACAAAGCCGAGAACGCCCGCGAAGCCGACACCGCCAGCGGCTTCCAAAATGGGCTCCACCTTCGCGCGGTGGTTCGCGATCTTCTCTTCCAGACGACGGCGCTCAGCGAAGGTGGCCTGCGCGCGGTCGCCCTGATAGCGCTCCAGCCCATGGGTTTTGACCAAACGGGCGCCGGCGAAACTCTCCGACAGCAACGCCGACATCTGCCCGATCTGGACTTGCGCATCCCGTGAGGCGCGGCGTAAACGGGCGCCCAGGGCGACCACGGGCTGAAACGCGAGCGGGTACACCACCAAGACAATCACCGCGAGCAGCCAGTCCGCCCAAATCATGACCGCGGCGCCGCCCACCAAGGTGAGCGCATCGCGTCCAAAATTGGTGACGATGCGGGTGAGAGCGTCGCGCATGCGCTCCACATCGCTGATGAAACGCGATGTGAGCGAGCCGGCCGCCGTTTCCGACATCCGCGCAAAATCCAAGCGCAGAATGTGCTCATGCATGGCCCGCTGCACATTCTCGATGACGCGCACGGCGAACATCTGCGTCACGACCACTTGGCCGTAGAAGAACATCGCGCGCAAACTGGTGAGCACGATGATGACCGGCGCGACCAGCCACGCTTGATCCAAGGCGCCCCGATCCACAAACGTACCGATCCAGCCCAAGAGGAGCGCGTAGGATGTGGAGCCCGCCGCCACCGCCGCGGTGAGCACCAAGCCCACCAGCGCCAGACCGCGCTGATCGCCGGCGAACGTCTGGGCGAAGCGGCGGATCATCGCCCAACCGCTCGCGCTAGAGGACGGTCCCGCCGCGGCGGGCGAGGCGTGCGGCGCCGCTGGCGCCTCGTCAGCGGCAGGCGGGGCCGGCGCGGTCACGCGCCTTCTGCGGCGTCCGCCGCAGGGTCCAGAAGCTTATGGGCGTGGATGATGAAATAGCGCATGTGCGCATTGTCCACCGTGCGCTGGGCGGCGGCTTTCCACGCGTTGTAGGCGTCTTGATAGTTGGCGAACGCACCGACGAAATCCACGGCGCTGAGATCGCGAAACTCCAGACGATCCAAGTTGGCCAACTCTCCGCCAATGACGAGGTGCAGCAATTGCGGGGCGGCGTCAGATGCGCTCATGGTCGGTTCCTTCCCGGCTGTGGTCCACCGCCAGCATAGGCCTGAGGCGGCGATGTCAGGTCGCGTGAGCCCACGGTGATGTAGGGCCTCGGCGCGGCGGCGATCAAGACGCGGCGTCTGTGGCGTGGGCGATGTCCGGCAGTCCGGCGGCCTCGTCCAGGAACTGAGCGATCGTTTCGGGCTCATGGGCGCCGGGCAACGCCAAGCGTCCGCCAGCGATGAAGGTCGGTACGCTGGTGACGCCCATGTTGCGGAACAGCGCCTCCTCCTCCCGCACCGAGTCGCGATCCGCATCGCCCGCCAGCAAATCGGCGACAAGGGTCGCATCCAAACCAATCTGCCCGGCGATGGCGCTCAGCACCTGCGGATCGCCCACATCGCGCAGCTCGTCAAAGAAAGCCGCGAACAGCGCCTCCACCGCCGCATCGCCCACCCCCTGGCCTTGAGCCCAACGGATCAGGCGATGGGCGCCCAGCGTGTTGGGCCGTGTCGCGATTTCACCGAAGCGATAGGTGATGCCCGCGCCCGGCGCGGCGGCCTCCAAATGTGCGCGCATGGCGGCGAAGCGATCGGCCTGCTCGGCGTTGCGTTCGCCGGCGCCGCCGAATTTCGCCTGCATATAATCCTTGTAGGGCACGCCCTGCGCCGGCAAAGCCGGGTCCAGCTGGAAGGGGCGCCAGCGCACATCCAACGCCATATCTGGCCGCAACGCGCGAGCGGCGTCGAAACGGCGTTTGCCGAGCCAGCACCAAGGACACACCACGTCAGAAACGATGTCGATTTGAATCACTGCCATGCGCCGCACTTACCGCAATTCGGCCGATGCGTCAGCCGCCCGACGGCGCGAGTATGGCACGCGACGCCTAAGCTTTGATGTCGAGCAGAGCGCCGATCATCCGATCGGCGGTGCGCGCCATAGCGGCGTTGGCGGCGAAGGCCGCCTCATCGCTGATCAGGCCGGTGACGGCGGTGATAGTGTCGCGATCACCAGCCGACACGGCCCGCGGTTGAGCCGATGGCCTGCCGGGATCTGGGCTGTTGACGAGCGGATCGGGGCGCGGCGACGCGATGGCCTCGGCCCGGGCGGCGACGGACTGACTCGCCTGCAGCATGCCCGCCTGGGCGGTGGAGAGTGCGGAACCCAACATGGCGCCACAAAGCCATCACAGGCCGCGCTGCGCCAGTGCTTCTCCAAACCACGGTGAACCAGCCCTCAACGCGTTCAAAAACTGCACCCCTGACACGCCCGGTTTCTCTTGCCCCGATGCAACAAAACCAGAAGGTGGCGCAAAATTTGCCTCTGCTTGTCCAGGCAAAAGGGGCGCAGAGCATGACAGGCAAAATCGCGCGTTTGGCGATCACCTTCGCCGCCATCATTGTGGTGGTGATGTCCACCAGCCTCAGCGGCGACGCCGCGCATTTGGACACCGCCGCCGCGCCGTGCCCGGTGGCGGATCTGCCGCCATTGCGCCAGTGCCGCAGCCTCGCGCTCGAGGCTCAGGACGATTCAGGTTTGCGGGCGGTCAGCCTCAGCGCCCTGCGGGAGCGCGAAGCGCGCTTGCGTACGGCCGCGGAAACCTGCAGCAGCGTGGATGAATGGGCTCTCGCCGAAGCCCTCATCGACAGCGCGGCGGATGTGGCGGCGACACGCGCCGGCTTCGGCGACCTGACCGCCGTGGCGCGCGAGCCGATGCTGTGCGGCGGCGACGGCGAACGCACGCTGCTGAACGCCTATGGCGACGCGCACAGTGCAGCCCACAAACGCCTTGCGGCGCCCGAAGCGGCTTGCGTGGCGGCCGGGACGCCCGACAACGCCACCGCTGTTGATCCCGCGCAGGCCCGCTGCGCCTGGTTGACCGAGGCGGGCGCCCGACGCGCCCAACAAGGGGCGGAGGCGCTAGCGCTCTATGACGCCGTGGACGCGATGCAGCATTTGTCGGGCGGGCTGAGCGCCTTTAACCGGGCGGTGGCCGTTTGTCCGGCCGCCCATAAGCACGCCTTCGACACCGCCCGGCGCAGCCTCGTGCGTGCGTTGGTGACGGCCCGGGGCGAAACGGGCCACGCCGTATCCACAGCGGCGGGGGACGTGCAACAGGCCGTTGCGATGCTGACGACGCTTGCGCAAGGTCCGTCACGCCCTCAAGACGCCATGACATGCGCCGATGACGCCGCAGACCCCGCGCAGCGCGGCGCTTAAGCGACCGGCCTCGCCAATCCGCTCTACAACATGCCGGCCAGCAGCGGCGCCGAGGCCGTCGCGGCGAACAAGCGCCAGCCGCTGATCGTATTGGCGCGAAAGGCCGTAAGGCAGGACGCCGCATCGTCAACGTTCCAGCCCCGCACCTGGCGCCACAAATCCTGGCCAAGCACAACAACCACGATCGCCGCCGCCAACGCCGTCACCGGCCGCGGTCCCGGCGCCAGCCACACGCCGGCCGCCGTCAACAGCGTCGCGGCGGCGTACAACACCGTCACCACGATGCGCGACTTGTCCGCGAAAAGACGCGCCGTGGAGCCGACGCCCAACAGCTCGTCATCAGCCTTATCCATATGCGCGTAAATCGTGTCATAGCCCACAGTCCACGCCCAAAGCCCGGCGAAGAACACGAGCGCCGCCGGGTCGATGCGGCCCGCCACCGCCGCATAGGCCACCAGAAAGCCCCAGCTCATCGCCAGCCCCAACCACGCTTGCGGCGCCGCGGTGATGCGCTTCATGAAGGGGTAGGCCGCCGCGAGCGGCAACGCCCCCAGCGCCACCAGCTTCGCCAGGCCCGGCAACGCCACGAAGGCGAGGAACGCCACGCCCAGCTGCGCCGCGAGAAACAGCGCCGCTTGGCGCACAGTGACGGCGCCGGCGGGAATGGGACGCTGCGCCGTCCGCGCGACTTTGGCGTCCACCTCCCGATCGATGATGTCGTTAAACGTGCACCCAGCGCCGCGCATGGCGGCGGCGCCCACCGCCATGAGCGCCAGCCACCCCAGATCGCCCCACCCATAGGCCCCGTCCGCCCGCGCCAGCGCGAGCCCCATGAAGGTCGGCAGCACCAACAGCCAAAAGCCCACCGGCCGATCCCACCGGGCCAAGCGCAGATAAGGGCGCGCCCATGCGGGGGCCTGTTGCACCCAACCGCCCGGTGCGGCGTCCGCGGGCACGGGATCGGCAGGCTTTGCGGGACGGGAAGAGGATGCATCAACCATGGGTCGCATGTAGCCTGCCAGGGGCTGGGAGGCCAGCCTCCCCCGACAGGCCGCCGCCGCTCCGATGGCGGCTGCGACGCGTAAGGACGGCAAAATCCATGACCATCCCCCGCCTCATGCTCGACGCGTCTTTGGCCGACGACGCCCACATTCCTCTGAGCGCCGATCAAAGCCGGTATCTGCTCAATGTGCTGCGGCTGGAAAACAACGCCGAGATTCTCGTCTTCAATGGACGCGATGGGGAATGGCGGGCGTCTTTATCCATGGCGGGCAAACGCGCCGCCGCGGTGCAGGTGCGTCAGCAAACCCGTGCCCAACGGGGCGTGCCAGACATCGCGGTGTTGTTCGCCCCGCTGAAGAAGACGCGCACGGATTTCCTGGTGGAGAAGACCACGGAGCTGGGCGTGGCGTCCCTGCGGCCCGTCTACACGCAGCGCACGGTGGCGGCCCGCGTCAACACCGATCGCCTGAGCGCCCTGGCCCGCGAGGCGGCTGAGCAAAGCGAACGCCTTGAAACGCCGCAGATCGCCCCGCCGCAGAAGCTGGACGTCGTGCTCGACGCCTGGAGCGCCACTGATGGCGACCGCCAGCTCGTGTTTTGCGATGAAGCGACGGCGCGCGACACCTCTTGGGGCCGCGCGGATGCGGATGCGGATGGCGGGCGCGCGACGTCCACGCCCTGGAGGGATCTGCCCCGCGCGCCGGGGCCTTGGGCGCTGTTGATCGGGCCGGAGGGCGGCTTCACCGCCGCCGAGCGCGCACGTTTGCACGCCGCGCCCTTCGCCCAGCCGATCAGCCTGGGCCCGCGCATACTGCGCGCTGACACCGCGGCCGTCGCCGCCTTGACGCTGTGGATGGCCCAGTGCGGGGATTGGGGGCAGGCGCGCAACGGGCCGCCAGCATGATGCGCTGCGGCGTAAGGTGTGTCATGTAAGGTGCATGACGTATGTAAAGATCTGTGGCCTGCGTGATGAAGAGGGCGTTGATGCGGCCGTGGCCGCCGGCGCTGATTGGGTCGGCTTTGTGCTGGAGCCCACCAGCCCCCGCTATGTCCCATTCGAGCGGGCGGGCGCGTTGGCGGCGGGCGCGGAGGCGGCGGGCGTCGCGCCCTGGATCGTGGCTGTGGGGTTGTCGGAAGACCATCTGTGGCGGATGCGCGATTGGCCGGTGGCGGACCTGCATGTCCAGTTCCACGGCCATGAGCACCCCGAATACCTTGAGGAAGCCCGCACGATCCTGCTCAACCGCACCATCGTCAAAGCCATGGGCGTGGCGCAGCGCAAGGACCTTGAGGCTGCGGCGGATTTCACCGCCGCCGATATGCTTTTGCTGGACGCCAAGCCGCCACGCGGCTCTGACCGCACCGGCGGGCATGGCGAACCCTTCAAATGGTCCATCCTCAAATCCTGGACCGCGCCGAAACCGTGGGTGTTGTCTGGAGGTCTAAACGCCGACACGGTGGCCAAAGCCATCCGCACCACCGGCGCGCGGGCGGTGGATGTCTCTTCCGGAGTGGAAAGCGCGCCCGGCGTCAAAGATCCTGTGAAAATCCGGGACTTCGTGCAAGCGGCCAAGGATGCGGCGGCCCAGGCGGCGTAGTCCTCATCAGTGGAGCAGTGCATGTCCGACGATGTTTCCAACCGCCCCGCCCCGACCATCACGCGTGAAGACACCGGCTCCGGCGGGCGCTGGGTGACCCGGGTCGACGGACATGAGGCGGAGATGACGTTCTCGCGCGTCAGCGACACGCTCATCATCATCGACCATACCGGCGTTCCAGAGGCGCTGGGCGGGCGCGCCGTCGGCCTGGCCTTGCTGAAACGCGCCGTGGAGGACGCCCGCGCCGCGGGCTTCAAGATCATGCCACTGTGCCCATTCGCCAAGGCGCAACTGGAAAAACATCCCGAATGGAGCGACGTGGTCCACAAGCGCGGCTAGCGCTTGTCCGCATCGCCTCCTCCCCACACACCACGTTCCAGCACTAGGGAGACGCCGGTCATGACGGCGCCGTTCAACCTCCAAGATCAGCCCATCCATCTGGGCTTGGGCGCCCGCGCGCAAGCCGAGCCGTCCTTCGCCAACGATATGGCGTGGTACGAGGCCTATATAGCCCGCCATGCCGAGGATGGTCGTGAGGGACGCTTGGTGAGCGTGTTCACCTTCACCCAGTCCTGGGACAGCTGGGAGATGCATCCCCAAGGCGATGAGGTGGTGATGTGCCTCGCCGGCGCGTTGGTGATGCACCAAGAAACACCGACGGGCGTGCGAACCAGACTGGTGTTGAAGGCCGGCGAATACGCCATCAACGCCCCCGGCGTGTGGCACACCGTCGATGTGGAGGACACGGCCACGGCCCTCTTCATCACCGCCGGCCTCGGCACCCAGCATCGCCCGCGCTGAAACGCCGCCCCCCGCACGCAGCGCCACACTGATATGTCGGTGAGCGTCGGGGTGTCGGGAGCGCAACGCTATGCAGACGGACAGCTATATCTACTTGCCGAGTTGGGTGAAATTTCTCGCCCTGATCATTCTGTCCGCCACATTGGCCGGCGGCTTCGGCGTCGCGCTCATGGGGATTCTTGCGGGGCGCGACGCCGGTTGGATCGAAGTCTCCATGGCGGTGGTGCAGATCTCCGTCTCCGGGCTCGGCATTGCGCTGGTGCTGTTCTTCTCCCAACGCGCCATCAGCGTGGATCGCTTGGTGCGCAAATCGGACGAGTTTCTTGAGCAGGACGTGCCCGCCGCTCTGCAGCGTTTTGAGCGCATCACGCCTGGCCCTTTGGGCGCCTTGGCGCGCGTTCGCGTGCGGGTGCACCACGCCCGCGGGGCCTATGGTGCATGGTATGACGCCATGATTGACGACATGGCGCTCAACTTTCGCTTCGGCCTGCGCATGCGCAATGTGATCGTCAATGTGTTTCTGCCGCGCTCCGATTTTCCGTCCGCCGCGGAGACGCAAGAGATCCTCAAAGCCACGCTCAAACGCGCGAAGGATATTGTCTTCACCGTCGAGGTGACCGAGGAAACCCAAGAACGCGACGGCCGCGACTATATTGTGATCTATCTCATCCAGGATTTGGATAGCGGCTTCTTGTTCGACACTGAGCGACGCTTGTCCTTGCTTCAGCAAATCTCACTCATCTTACGCTCTTTGTGCATCAATGGCCGGCGCCAGGGCTTGGCCTTGACGTATGACGCCAAACAATGACGGCTTTTGTGTCAGCCCCCGCACTTGTTATACGGACTGCATGACCGACACCGCCGCGCCTGACGCCCCCGCTCCCGCCCCGTCCAACACCCTCTCCGCCGCGCCGGATGCGGAGGGGCGCTTCGGCGCCTATGGCGGCCGCTATGTCGCTGAAACGCTGATGCCGCTGATCAATGCGGTGGGCGAAGCCTATGCGGAGGCCAAAGCCGATCCGGCCTTCCAGGCGCAGATGGACGGCTTTCTGCGCGATTATGTGGGCCGCCCTTCGCCCATCTATTTCGCGGAGCGGCTGACGGAGGCCTTTGGCGGCGCGCAAATCTGGATGAAGCGCGACGAGCTGAACCACACCGGCGCGCACAAAATCAACAATTGCCTCGGCCAGGTGCTGCTGGCCAAGCGCATGGTCAAAACGCGCATCATCGCCGAAACCGGCGCCGGCCAGC
>CAZGCB010000071.1:0-14715 GCA_964524065.1 uncultured Caulobacterales bacterium
CGTTGATGATGAACGTGCCCTTGTCCGTCATCAACGGGATGTCGCCCATATAGACATCCTGTTCCTTGATGTCTTTAATCGACTTCGCACCCGTTTCCTCATCGGTTTCAAAAACGATGAGGCGCAACTTCACCTTGAGCGGCGCCGCGTAAGTAATGTCGCGCTGTTGACATTCATCCACATCGAACTTCGGCGGCTCAAACTCATAATGGACGTATTCGAGGGTGGCGCGCTCAGAAAAATCCTTGACAGGAAAGACTGACTTAAATACCGCATGCAATCCCTCATCGGAACGCTGTGCATGGGGGATATCTTTTTGTAGAAATTGATCATAAGATGACTTTTGAACCTCTATGAGGTTCGGCATTCTCACCGCTTCAGCGATTTTGCCGAAAGATCTGCGAATCCGCTTTTTACCGGTGAATGACAGAGTCATCTCTGCTCCCTTCGCGCGCAGCACCCTGCGTGCCGCGTAAACAGCCCCGAACCGACACGCGCGCCGTTCTTGGTCGCTTTTACAGCGCCAACGAATCGCTCAAGCGCGCAGCCTGCACGGCGGGACGGGCCGAGCGGCTTAGCCGTCATAGATTGACGGCGCAAGTGCAAATCGGCGCAGCGGGCGCACATTCCTGTGAAGGAATTATGGCGCGCCCGCCGCCCCTTTGGGCTTATTTGATTTCGACAGTGGCGCCGGCGCCCTCCAGCTTGCCCTTAATGTCTTCAGCCTCGTCCTGCGGCACGCCTTCCTTGACGGCTTTCGGCGCACCTTCGACCAGCTCCTTGGCTTCCTTCAGGCCCAAACCAGTGATGGCGCGCACTTCCTTGATGACATTGATTTTCTTGTCACCAACGGAGGCCAGAACGACATCAAACTCGGTTTTCTCTTCCGCCGCTTCGCCGCCGTCGGCGTCGCCGCCCGCCGCGCCGGGCATCATGCCGGGCATCATCATGGGCGCAGCGGCCGCCGCGGCGGACACGCCCCATTTTTCTTCCAGAAGCTTGGTTAGTTCTGCGGCTTCCAGCACGGTCAGGCCGGAAAGATCTTCCGCAATTTGTTCGATTTTCGACATGGTCTTTCTTCCTTAACGGTTCAAGATGGCCGCGCCGCGCGCGACCGTCAGCGGTTGCGAAATAACGGCTATGCGGCCTCCGACTGCTGGGCGCGCGCTTGGATGACCCGCGCGAGGCCCGCGCCGGGCTCCGGCAGGGTCCGCACGAGCTTGGCGGCCGGCTGTTCGAACAGCCCCACCAGCTGGCCCATGGGCGCCGTCATGACGCCCAACAGTTTGGCGCGCAGCTCGTCAAGCGACGGCATCTTGGCCAGAGCCTTAACACCTTCCTCGTCGAGCACTTGCGGGCCCAAAAGCCCGCCCACCAACGCGAATTCCTCTTTCTCCTTGGCGTAATCCACGGCCACCTTGGTGGCGGCCACGGGGTCCTTGGAGAAAGCGATCGCCACCGGCCCGGTGAATAAGTCTTGGCCGCCTTCGCCCGGAGTGCCCTCCAGAGCGATCTTGGCCAGACGGTTTTTCACCACTTTCAGGCTGGCGTCGGCTTCACGCAGTTTGGCGCGCAGCGCCGTCATGTCCGCAACGGTCAACCCGGCATAGCGGCTCACCACCACCACGCCAGCGTCTGCAAAGATGCCGCGCAGCACCTCCACCGCTTCGCTTTTTTGTCCGCGGTCCATTGCGGTCTCCTCGGTTCGACGCCCGGACCATCCGAGCATCGCGACACGCAAGCGAGAGACGATTCAGCCCAAAGCCGTCATCCCACGCCCATGCGTCAGTCACGCCTGCCCGGGGATCACGATCGGACCACGCCTCCCGCGGACGAACCGCAGGAAGAGCCATGTCTGTCACGTTACCCGTCTGCGCAGGGCCATCCGGTTTAAGCCGCGCCTCTCGAGAGAACACGCGGGCCCCTACGGTCTTGGACAGGTTGACGACCCAAAATGGGCCGTCAGCATTCGGCTTGCGCCGAACAGGGTTAATACTCCATGAATGTCAATCGCGCTAGGCCGCCCCTGAGGACGCCTCCGCCACATCCACGCGCACGCCCGCGCCCATGGTGGAGCTGAGGGCGATTTTCTTCACAAACGTCCCCTTGGCGCCGGAGGGCTTAGCCTTCACCACCGCATCGAGGAACGCTTTGACGTTTTCCCGCAAGGCCTTCTCTTCAAAGGACGCCTTGCCCACGCCGGCATGGATGACGCCAGCCTTCTCGACCCGAAACTCCACCGCGCCGCCCTTGGCGTCATTGACCGCCTGGACGACGTTGGGGGTCACCGTGCCCACTTTGGGATTGGGCATCATGCCGCGAGGGCCGAGAATTTTGCCCAAGCGCCCCACCACCGACATCATGTCGGGTGTGGCGATGACTTTGTCGAAATCCATGCGGCCGCCCTGGATTTCCTCCATCAGATCTTCGGCGCCCACCACATCCGCGCCGGCTTCGCGCGCCTCATCCGCCTTGCCGCCCTTGGCGAAAACGGCCACGCGCACCGAGCGACCGGTGCCATTGGGCAGCGTCGCGACGCCGCGGACCATTTGGTCGGCATGGCGCGGATCGACGCCGAGATTCATCGCGACCTCAATAGTCTCGTCGAATTTCGCTGTCGCGTTTTGTTTCACCAGCGCCACCGCCTCTTCGACGGTGTACGTTCTCTTGCTATCGACCGCCTCACGGATGGCGGTGGTGCGTTTGCCAAGCTTCGCCATCGATTAGCCCTCCACCACATCAAGGCCCATGGAGCGGGCCGAGCCGGCGATAATTTTCGTGGCCTGATCGAGATCGACGGCATTCAAATCCGCGAATTTCGCCTCGGCGATTTCGCGACACTGCGCGAGAGTGACCTTGCCCGCCACATCCTGACCCGGCTTTTGCGATCCCTTTTGCACTTTCGCCGCCTTCTTCAGAAAGAAAGAGGCCGGCGGCGTCTTCGTTTCGAAGGTGAAGGACTTGTCCTGATACACCGTGATCACGGTGGGGATCGGCATGTTCTTTTCCATGTCGCCCGTGTTGGCGTTGAACGCCTTGCAGAACTCCTTGATATTCACGCCGCGCTGACCGAGCGCCGGCCCGATCGGCGGCGACGGATTGGCCGCGCCCGCCGGCACCTGCAGCTTGATATAGCCGTCGATTTTCTTCGCCATGTGCTTCCCTTTCCCGTCCGCGCCGGACCCCTATGGCCAAGGTCGCGCCGGTGCGTGGTGCGGCGTCTCCGGGAGCCTCAAAACAGCCTCAGCTGCATGAAGACTTTGGAGCGACCTCCCACGCGCTATGCAGAGCCGCCGGCGAGGCCGCCCTACAATTTCTCCACTTGCGTATACTCCAACTCCACAGGCGTGGCTCGACCAAAGATCGACACCGCGACCTTCAAGCGCGCCCGCTCTTCGTCCACCTCTTCCACGACGCCTTCGAAGGATTGGAACGGACCGTCCATCACCTTCACCTTCTCGCCAATGTCGAAGCTGATGGTCGGACGTGCGCGCTCCGCGCCCTCTTCCACCCGGCCGAGGGTTTGGCGCACCTCGCGCTCGGACACCGGCAGGGGTTTTTTGCCGCCATCGCCGCCCAAAAAGCCGGTGACCTTGGCGGTGTTTTTCACCAGGTGATACGCATCATCCGTCAGACGCATCTTCACCATGACATAGCCAGGAAAGAAGGTTTTCTCAGCCGTGGTTTTGCGGCCGCGACGCACCTCCACCACCTCTTCGGTGGGCACCACGATCTCCTCGAACGCCGCCTCCAGGCCGCGCTGGGCCGCTTCAGCCTTGATGGCCTCGGCCACCTTATGCTCGAAATTCGAGTAGACGTGGACGATGTACCATTTGGCGTCTGGCGCATCGCGCAGCGGCGCAGGGGCGGATTGTTCGGCCATGCCTGCCTCCTCGCTTAAACGCGCGCCAAGATGAAATCGATGGTGCGGCCCAAAACTTGGTCCACAGCCAAGAAAAAGATCGCCGCAATCACCACCATGATGAACACCATAATGGTGGTCACGATGGTTTCCTTGCGCGACGTCCAGGTGACCTTGCGGCCTTCCTGGCGCACTTCGCGCAAGAAGCTTAGCGGGGATTTGCGACCGGCGTTCGCCATGGGCTCTCCTTCGCGCCAAAGCGTCGCGGGCGCGGGCCAGGCCGCGGCGTCACGCCCGAACTTTGGGGGATAGGTCTCTTTGCCCCAAGCGCCGCATGAAAGCAAGATGTTTACGCTTAAAAAGTCCGCCGCGCCGTGGTGAGCAGACGCGTCACCTCGGGACCGAGACGGGCGGCGTAATGCTCCTGCGCCGCCACAAACAACACCGCGTTGAGGCCCTGGGCGCCATCGGCCATGACCATCAACCCCCGAACCGCCAGCCCGTCTGGCGTGCTGGCCGCGAATTCAAAACGCGAGGCGTTGTAGCCGGCCAGCTCCGCATTCTGCGGGGGGCGCAACGCGATATCCTGATAGCCCATGCTGGCGAGGGTGCCCGTGACGAACACCGCCTGGCGACGTGGAGACACGCTGCGCTCATACTCCGGCGGTCGCGGCCGGGTGGATACATTCAGCAACGGGCGGCCCGCGGGCAGGTCGCCGGCCAAATACAGCTGGTTCAGCCGCGGCCCATCCAAGCTGAACACGCGCACGCCCGCATCGCTGGTGGGCACCTCATAGGTGATCTCCGTCCAATCCGGGGCCAGCATGGCGGCGTAAGCGCCACCGACGCTGACAAAGCCCGTGGGCGCATCCACACTGGAGGCGCACCCCGCAAGCAGCCCGGCGCCCAGCACCAGCCCGCCAGCGGTCGCGGCGGCGCGCGTCCACCGACGCAGAGTGTGCATCACCATCCTCATAAGGGCGCCCCCTGCAACCACGTCTCGAACGCCGCTTGCGCATCTTCCACCGTTCCGACATCACGGCTGACGCGCACTTCAGCGGTCGAGAACCACACCACCTCGCCGCTGGTTACATCCACCAGGCTAAACACGGCATCGCGCGGCGTTTGCGGCGCGTCCGCGGGCTCGGCCCCGACGCGCACCGGCGCCGGCTCGCGCGCCGCCACGCCGGCTTTTCCGCGCAAACTCATGAACAGCGCCAGATCTGCGCCGTATAGCTCCGCCAAATGCTGTACGCCGGAGCCCAGCGAGCGCGGGGCGACGCCGGCGTTGTCCACATCCAAGCGCATCATCTGCGCCTCCACCGCCAGGAGGGTGTCCGCGACGGCGTCATGCAGCAAAATCAGCTGCCGCAACCGGTCGGCATGGGGCCCTCGGCGGTGCGCGTAGGGCGCAAAATCATGACCACGCACACGGGTGAACCGCCACGCCCCCTCGTCAATGATTTCACGTTCCTCGGTCGACAAGCCATGGCCGCGGCGCGCGTCGCCCGGACCGATGAACACCACCATAGCCGGCTCGCGCGGGGGGGCGATGACAGGCGTGCGCGGTGTCGGCGCACCGCCGCAGGCCGTCAGCACCACCAGCGCGAACACAGCGCTCCATCGTCCCATCATGGCCTCTCCAATTGGCTGCGCCCAACATGGCTGCACGCACCCTGCAACCTGGAAGAAACGCCGTCATCGCAGGTACACCAGCGCACCCGCCCGGCCCAGTCCCCGATCACAGTTCGATACGAGCGAGCGCAGGCGCCGATCGCCATCACCGATGCCCAGGGCGGGCGCCGAAATTAAGACCGCTTAGTCTTTCTTGTTCGGCAGCAAATCCATCGGCACCGGAAACACGAGCGTGGAGGTCCGCTCATTGGCGACATCGTTCAGCGCCGCAAAATAACGCAGCTGCATGGCGTTGGGATGGGCGGAGAGGATATTGCCAGCCTCCACCAGCTTCTCCGCGGCCTGTTGTTCACCCTCGGCCGAGATGATTTTGGCCCGCCGATGGCGCTCAGCCTCCGCTTGGCGGGCGATGGCGCGCACCATGCTCTCATCAATGTCGACATGCTTGATCTCGACATTGGAAACCTTGATGCCCCAGGCGTCGGTCTGCTGGTCGAGGATCTCCTGGATATCCGCGTTCAGCTTGTCACGCTCGGACAGCATCTCATCGAGTTCGTGTTTACCAAGGACCGAGCGCAAGGTGGTCTGCGCCAGCTGCGAGGTGGCGGCGCGGAAGTCCTCCACATTCAAAATCGCCTTTTCCGGCTCGACGATGCGATAATAAATCACCGCATTCACCTTGACCGAGACATTGTCCTTGGAGATGACGTCTTGGCTGGGCACATCCTCCACCAGCATGCGCAAATCCGCCTTCACCGCTTGCTGAAGAAACGGGATGACGATCACCAGGCCCGGCCCGATGGTTTTGGTGTAGCGCCCAAGCGTGAACAGAATGCCGCGCTCATATTCGCGATAGACGCGCAAAGCCTGGGATAAGAAGGCGACAACCGCGATCGCCAGGCCGATAAAAAGCCCAAAATCAAAGATCATTGTCCCACTCCTCCTGCCCGCCGCATCCGGGCGCGGCCTCACCCACCGCGTCGCACCGCGGGGTTATGATGTCTTCTTCGGCGGCGTCGCGCTGAGCTGCAAGGTCAGCCCCTCGACGCGCGCCACATAGGCGGTTTGCCCCGCCGCCAAAGCCTCAGCGCTGAGCGCATTCCACCGATCGCCGCCCACCATGACGTGGCCGCGGCCATCCGCCCAGTCTTGTATCACGGCGGCGGCGCCAATGAGCTGCTGCACGCCGGTGACGACCGGGGCCCGCACCGCCCGCCATAAAAGCCCAAGCGCGATGATCAACACGCCGCCGGACGTCGCCGCCGTGCCCGCGATCACCAACCAGGACAGCTGAAACTCCGGCACGTCGGTGTCCACCAGCATGGCCGCGCCGATGAGAAACGCCACCAGCCCGCCCAGCCCGAACACCCCAAAGGACGGGGTCACCGCCTCCACCACCATGAAGATCAGGCCCAACACCACCAAAGCCGCGCCGGCATAGTTGAGCGGCAGCTGGTTCAACGCATACAGGCCGATAATGAGGGAGATAACGCCGATCACGCCTGGCCCGATGCTGCCCGGCTGGGCCAGTTCGAAGATGAGGCCATAGACGCCCACCAGCATGAAAATGAACGCCACATTGGGATTGGCGATGACGCCCAGTACGCGGGTCATGAAGCTGGGCTCCACTTGCTCGACCACCAGCCCCTCGGTGGCGAGCGTCACCGCTCCATCGCCCAGCATCACGGTGCGGCCATCGGCCTGGGCGAGCAAATCGGCCAAATCCTCGGCCACTAGCTCAATGACGCCAAGATCCAGCGCCTCCTGCGGGGTGATGGCGCCGGCGCCGCGCACGGCTTTCTCCGCCCATTCGGCATTGCGACCGCGCAATTCCGCCAGGCTGCGAATATAGGCCACCGCATCATTCTGCGCCTTGGCGGAGGAGGCGTCGCCGGGCGGCGGCGGGGCGGGTTCGGCCCGATCGCCAGCGCTGTCTGTCCCCTCGCCCGCATCGGTTCCGTCCTGCGGCGCCGCCGCGTCTGGCGCAGCATCGGGCTGCGGTGTTGAGCCTTCCGGCGCCGCCTCGTCAGCCGGCGGCTCCTCAGCGGGCTCCTCGCCTGGTAATTCCGGCAGACTGGGCGGCCCGCCGATCTGCACCGGCGTCGCTGCGCCGATATTGGTCCCCGGCGCCATGGCGGCGAGGTGGGTGGCGTAGAGGATGTAGGTGCCGGCGCTCGCCGCGTGCCCGCCTTGCGGCGCGACGTAGCCAATGACGGGAACCGGCGCTTCCAAAATGTCCGTCACCATCTCGCGCATGCTGGTGACCAAACCGCCCGGGGTGTTGAGCTGCAGCACCAACAGATCCGCGTCACGCTCCCCGGCGGTTGCGATCGCCGTTTCCAAAAAGCGCGCGCTGGCGGGACCAATGACCCCCTCGATCTGCGCCAGGATGGCGACGCCGCCCGTGCGCGGCGCACTCTCCTGCGTCAGCGCGGACACGCCCGCCAGGCCGGCGATGGCGCAGAACAAGAACGCGACGGCCCGTCGCCACTTCGCTCGATATGCCATTGCGTGTCCCTTAATCGCCTATGCCGTTGATCATAGAACGTTCAAGGGCCCGCGCCCAGGCAGGCAATGGCGCAAGCACGTGAAAAGCGATCTGGAAGCCGCCGCGCCTAGGACGCCGTCCACCCGCCATCGACGGGAATGGCCGCGCCGGTGATGCTGCGTGCATGATCGCTGCAGAGAAAAAGCGCAACGCCGGCGATCTCCTCCACGGTGACGAACTCCTTGGTCCATTGGCGCGCCAGCAGCACATCGCGCTTCACCGACTCCTCAGGAATGCCGCGCGCTTTGGCGGTGTCGGCGATTTGCCCCTCCACCAAAGGCGTGAAGACATAGCCTGGGCAAATGCCGTTGCAGGTGATGTTCTCTTCCGCAAGCTCCAGCGCCACCGTCTTTGTGAGGCCCATGACGCCGTGCTTGGCGGTCACATAGGCGGCTTTGTAGGGCGAGGCGACCAGGCCATGGGCCGAGACGATGTTGACGATGCGGCCCCAGCCGGCCCGTTTCATATGCGGTACGGCGGCGCGGATGGTGTGGAAGCTGGAATTCAAGTTGATCGCCTGGATAAGGTCCCAGCGCTCGGGCGGAAAGCTCTCAATGGGCTCGACGGTTTGGATGCCGGCATTGTTGACCAGAATATCGATGCCGCCAAAGGTTTTGACCGTGTTCTCCACCAAAGCGACTGTTTCGTCGGGCTTACTCATATCCGCGCCGTTATAAACCGCGCGCACGCCCTCAGCCTCCAACGCCTTGCGGTTGCCCTCGATTTCGTCGGCGTCGCCAAACCCGTTCAACACAATGTTCGCGCCGGCCTGGGCGAAGCCCTTGGCGACACCCAGGCCAATGCCGCTGGTGGAGCCGGTGATGATGACGGTTTTGCCTTTGACGCTCATGGCCTCGCCTCGTGATGGGTTGCGCGGCGGCGCGCCGCAAGACTGTTTGACGGGCAGCATGTACGCCACCCCATGCCGCGCGCCAATGCGCGATCCCGTTCACGTCTTGCGGAGGAGAGGCGCGACACGCCAGCCTCTCCCCTATATCAGTGACCAGCGCGGCAGATCCGCACGCGCCCACAACCAGGAGATCCGCCATGGCCAAGACCTACGCCAAAACCCAAGACGCCATCGATCGCTTGGACACGCTGCAGTATGATGTGACCCAGAACGACGCGACCGAGCCCGCCTTCAAAAACACGTTCTGGGACAACAAAGAGCCGGGCCTTTATGTGGACATTGTCAGCGGGGAGCCGCTGTTCGCGTCCACCGACAAATATGACAGCCATTCCGGCTGGCCCAGCTTCGTGCGCCCGCTGGAGCCGGACAATGTCGTGGAACGCGAGGACAACAGCCATGGCATGCGCCGGGTGGAGGTGCGCTCCAAGCACGGCGACAGCCATCTGGGGCACGTGTTCCCGGACGGTCCCAAGGAAGAAACGGGGATGCGCTACTGCATCAACTCCGCCGCCTTACGGTTTATTCCCGCGCGGGATGTGGAGGCCGAGGGGTACGGCGATTACGCGCACCTCTTCACCGCCACGGCTGACAAGTAAGGCCAGTCCCTAGCCAAAGGTCGCAGACGCTGTGGCGCAAGCCGCGCGTCTGCGACATGGGAGCCGGCCCGCCTTTATGGTAAGGATTCGCCCGAAGCAGTCGAAGATGACGGGGCGGAAACGGCGATGACATCCTTCACAGTGCAGAAAATCACCGGAGATCAGGTCTGGGGCTGGCTCAGCAAGGCGTGGCGCGACATCGCCGGCTCCGGCGGTTTCAGCTTGGTTTATGGCCTGGTGTTCGTGGCTCTCGGCTACGCCATCACGGCGGGGTTGGGGCGCCTAGGGATCAGCGCCGCCATTCCGGCCGCCGCCGGCGCCTTCGCCCTGCTCGGCCCGCTCTTGGCTGTGGGCTTGTATGAAATCAGCCGTCAGCGCGAGGCTGGAGAGGGCGTGAATGTCGGGCGCGCGATCGTGGTGCGCACCGCCTCGCCAGGACAGATCGCCTTTATCGGCTTCGTGCTGCTCTTTGGTCTGTTGGTGTGGGCCAATGCGGCGCGCTTGATCTTCGCGCTTTTCATGGCCGGCGATTATGTGCCCTTCGCGGAATTCAGCGCCTATGTGCTGACCCATCCGGACGGCCTGGCCCTGATCAGCGTCGGCACGGTGGTGGGCGGCTTGATCGCGTTTGGGATTTTCGCCCTCACCGTCGTGTCCCCGCCGCTGTTGTTGGAGCACCGCGCCAGCGCGTTTGAAGCCATGGGCGCCGGCCTCAACGCCGTCAAAACCAATCGCGGCCCAATGATTTTGTGGGCCTGGATCATTGCGGTGAATATCGCGGTGGGCTTTTTGACCCTGGGCGCCTGGCTGGTGATCGCCTTCCCGCTTTTGGGCCACGCCACCTGGCACGCCTATCGCGATCTGGTGGTGGCGACGCCGCGCGAGGTCGTTGCAGAGCCCAAAGTCGCCGATCCCGCCGATGATCGGCCCCTGCCGCTGCCCAGCTGAGGCCGAGGCTAGCCCGCACGCAATCTCGGGATGGTTGTGACGACGCGAAGCTTCCGCTTCGCGTCGTCCTTAACGTGAAGACTCAGCGTTCAGGCGGCGGCAGCGGGCGGTCATCATCATCCGTGAGGATGCGCTCCGCCGCGCCTTTGAGGTCCTCATATTGGCGGCTGCGCAACGTCCACAGGAAGGCGAGAAAGCCAACCAAGCCCATGCCCAACGCCAAGGGTATGAGATACATCAAGACGTTCATGACCGCCCCATCATGCCGCTGACCGCGCTGCGTTCCGCGCTCACGCCCAACGCCGCAAGCGCCGCAGGCCCGGGCGCAGCGCGTTGATCGTCACCACCAGGGACGATCCTGACATGGCGGCTGCGGCGATCAAAGGCGTGACAAAGCCAAAAGCCGCCAGCGGTGCGGCGAACATGTTGTAGACCGCCGCCAGCGCGAAGTTCTGCAGCACGCGATGCTTGGCGGTACGAGCGATGTCGAGCACATCGGTCAACGCGCCGAGCCCCTCGCCCTGGATCACGACATCGGCGGCGTTTTGGCTGGCGTCCATGGCCGAGCCGGGGGACACGGACGCATGCGCTCGCGCCAGCGCTGGCGCGTCGTTGAGCCCGTCGCCCACCATCAGCACCCGCTTGCCCGCCGCCGCCAGCGCATCGAGGCGCTCAGCCTTTTGCGCCGGGCTCGCCGTGGCGCGCCAAGCCTCCAGCCCCACCGTCTCCGCAATGGCGCGGGCGGCTTGCGGCGCATCGCCGGTGAGCATCTCCACCCCCAGGCCGCGCGCCTTCAGCGCAGCAATGGTGGCCGCCGCATCGGGGCGCAAAACGCTGCGCAACATAAAGCACACGGGCGCCTGGCCGTTATGCGCGAACCAGACGCGCGTGACGCCATCGGCGTCGCCCTCGGCTTGCGCGTCGGACGCCTCCTGGCCCTCGCCCCGCACCCAGGCCGCGGCGCCGAGGCGCGCGGGCGCGCCGTCAATGACGCCCTCCACGCCGCAGCCGGGAACCTCCCGCGCGTCCTGCGCCATGACGCCGGGACCGGCGGCGGCGGCGACAGCGCGCGCGGCCGGGTGGCGGCTGATGCGCGCCAGCTGGGCGGCGGCCTCCAGCGCGCCGAGGGCGGCGGGATCGCGCTGATCGGCCGGCTCAAACCGCAACACGCCGAGGGTCAAGGTGCCCGTTTTGTCGAACACCACATGATCGATTTCGGCCAAGCGTTCGAGGGCGTCGCCGGTTTTCACCAACACGCCGCGGCTGAACAGCCGGCCCGTGGCGGCCACCTGCACCACTGGCGCAGCGAGGCCGAGCGCACAGGGGCAGGTGATGATGAGCAACGCCACGGCGTTCAGCGCAGCGGTCTCAAACCCACCACCGATCAACAGCCAGGTGAGGAACGTCGCCGCCGCCACGGCGTGCACCGTCGGCACATACAGCGCCGCCGCTTTGTCAGCCAAGCGGACATAGCGCGTCTTGGCTTGCTGGCCCGCCTCCACCAGCCGCGCCAAATCGGCGAGGAAGGAATCCTGCGCCCGCGCCTCGGCCCGCAGCGTCAGCGGCGCGGTGAGGTTCACCATCCCCGCCTTCAGCGCCGCGCCTGGGCGGTAGGTTTGCGGCGCGCTCTCCCCGGTAGCCATGGAGACATCGACGTCTGAAACGCCCGCCTCCACCACGCCATCGGCCGGGGCGCGATCGCCGGGCGCCAACAGCAGCCGATCGCCGGGCGCGATGTCCTTCGCCGTGATGGCGGTGAGGCCGCCATCGGCCCCGATGCGCGTGGCGGCGGTCGCTTGCAGCGCCAGCAAATCGCGGGCGGCCCGGCGCGCGCGCCGACGCAGCGCATGGTCCAGCCAGCGCCCGATGAGCAGGAAGAAGAGGAGCATCACCGCAGCGTCGAAATAGGCGTGCTCGCCGCCCACCATGGTGCGCCAAATGCTCAGGGCCAGCGCGAGCACCACCGCCAAGCTGATGGGCACGTCCATATTGGCTTGCCCCGCCTTCAGCGCCCGCAGCGCCGATGCGAAGAAAGGCCGCGCCGCGAAGGCCGCGGCGGGCAAAGCGATCAGGGCGGAGATCCAGTGGAACAGATCACGCGTGACGGGCTTCATCTCGCCCTCATGGCCCGCCCAAATGGCGACCGAGAGCAGCATGATGTTGGCGGTGGCGAAGCCGGCGACCGCCATGCAAATCAGCAAATGGCGACCCGTCGCGTCTTCCTCGGCGAGCGCCTCCTGCGGATCAAAGGGCGTGGCGTGATAGCCCAAATCCTGCAGCGTCTGGGTGATGCGCGCGGGCGCGAGCCGTGTGGCGTCAAAGCGCACCGCCAGCTTGCCGGTGGAGAGGTTCAGCCGCGCCTGGCGTACGCCCTGCAGCTTGTCTAACGCGCCTTCGATTTTGCTGATGCAGCCGCCACATTTGGCGCCGCGCACCAACAGCTCCAACCGCGCGCCGCCGTCATCCAGGCGCACAAAGGGGGTGGGATCAGCCGCCGGGGCCGCCGCATCATCGGCCGGGGCCAGCCCGCTGGGACAGCCCGCCATCGCGTCTTCGGCGCGGATCAGCCCATCCACAGACGTTTCTCCGCCTTGAACGGCACACCATCCGCAAACGCGCTGCGCACGGTGAGGCGCCAATCGCCGGGATCCACATCCTCAATCCGCACAGAGTAGGCGCCGCCGCCCAGGGCCGCGAAACGCACCGCGCGGTCCCCAGCATCGGTGACAACCCGCTGCAGATCGCCCTCCACCGTCAACCCGTTCACGGGCTGGCCTTGGGCATTGGTGATCACGACGCGCACGCGCGCCGTGCGCGTCTCCCCGTCCCAGACATGCTCCACCGCCGCGCGCCAACCGCGCGCGGCTTGCTCGTCCCGATCGGCGAGGGTCTGGTTGAAGTCTTTCGCCAAGCCGCGCTTAAACGGCTCCTCCACCGTCAGGCCGGGGAAACTGCGGGTCGCCGCGGTGATGAACACCGTGTTCACCGCAATGACGACCCCGAAAAACACCAGCATCGCAAACAGCACATGCCAGCCGCGCAACACGAACCCGCCCTGCTTCATGACGCCCATCCTGTTTGAATCATGGAGGTTTCCGCCACCTCATCGCCGGTGGCGACATTGGTGAGGGTGAACGTCACCGGCAGCGATGGCGCATCGATGGCCTGCGCCGGCACGGTGACGAAAATCCGATAGGGAACAACCGTGTCGGCTTGGGCGTGGAGCACGGCGGAGGTCGGCTCCGCCTCTTGGCCGATCACGCGCAGGCTGAGGCCTGTGGGGCCCGTCACCTGAAGCCGGTAATCCTGATCGGTGTTCATTTTGTTGAGGACTTTGACCTCATAGCCGTTGCGCACCGCGCCGTCGGACAACACCACAAAATTCGGATTGCGATCGCGCAACACATTGATGTCCAGCACCGAGCGCGTGGAGAGGCCAAACAGCATGATGGCCGCCACGATGGTCAGCGCGGCCCCGTAATAGATCGTCCGAGCGCGGATGGGCAGAAAAACAGAGCGTCCACCCGCGACCCGTCGGTCCAGATTGGCGCCGCTATCATAGGCGATTAGGCCTTTGGGCCGCTCGATCTTGGCCATGATGGAGTCGCAGGCGTCGATGCACAGGCCGCAATTGATGCACTCCAGCTGATCGCCATCACGAATGTCGATGCCCATGGGGCACACCGCCACGCATTGGCGGCAGTCGATGCAATCGCCGCGGCCTTCCCATGTCTCGCCCTTTTTGTGCCGGCCGCGCGGGTCGCCGCGATCATGGCGATAGGTGACCTCCAGCGTCTCGCGATCGGTCATGGCGCCCTGGATGCGCGGCCAGGGGCACATGTAGGTGCAGACTTGCTCGCGCATCATGCCGGCGAGAGAGTATGTGGTGAAGGTGAGGATGCCGGCGAACAGATAGGCCGACCCCGGCGCGTCGCCGGTGAAGAAATCCCGCGCGATGGTCGGCGCATCATGGAAATACAAGATCCACGCCCCGCCGGTGGCGAAGGCGATGGCGAGCCATATGCTGTGCTTGGTGAGTTTTTTCAACGCCTTGGAGACGCTCCACGGCTGGGCCGCCAGGCGCATGCGCTTGGTGCGGTCGCCCTCCACCAAACGCTCCACCGCGATGTACAGGTCGGTCCATACGGTTTGCGGGCACGCATAGCCGCACCAGAGCCGGCCAAACAGCGCCGTCACCAAAAACAGCGCCAACGCC
>CAZGCB010000072.1:0-14340 GCA_964524065.1 uncultured Caulobacterales bacterium
GCCGATGCCGCCAATGCCGACAAAATGGATGGGACCGACATCAAGGGGCACCGCGCCGCGCATGGGAGGCTCCTGGGTTGGAGATGAATCGCCGACATCTCATAACAAACGATCGGCAGAGTACGGCGGATTTCTGACAAGGCCAGCATGCGGCCGCAAGCCTGCAAAGGCCGCCCCCACGCATAAGGGCCGAGCGCTAATTCAACGGCTCCGACCGGGGCGGCGCGTCATGGGCGACGCCCCAGCGCTCGGCCGCTGCATGCAGCCGCTTGTCGCGCGTCCACAGGCTGAAGCCCGGTTTCAGTAATGTCGCGGCGAGCAAATGCGCGTCCACATATCCAATGCCAGCCCCCGCCAGCCCTCGGGCATCAATCATGGCGAGGACTTCCGCATCCGTCGCCACCGGCGCCTCGGGCAGATTCTGCAGCAGGCTGAGGATTGTGGCGCGGTCCCGCAGCCTGCCCAGCGCCAACTCGCCAATCACATGGGGATGGCAGACGATGCGTTGTTGCTCCAGCGCCTCCACAAAGGCGGCGTTGCCCGTGCGGAAATGATCGATCCAAAGGGACGTGTCCGCCAAAATCATGGAGACAGGCGCGGGATTCTAACGGCCCGCATCAGCATCGAGATCGCCGTCAAACCGGCGCCGCGGGGCGGCCTCAGCCGTCACATCGCCGCCGCCCAAACGCGCCAAACGCCGCGCGCTTTCACGCTCGATGAGTGCGCGCAGCGCCTCGCGAATGAGAGCCGGGCGTTCGGTGATGCGGGTGAGGCTCGTCGCCTCCGCCAGCAAATCATCATCAAGGGTCAAGGTGGTGCGCATGCATCAAATATGACATCAGATGATGCAGATCGCAATGCAGACCTGGGCACGATTACCCAGCCCGTCGCAGCACGAATGAATCTTGACCGTTCACACGCCCGCCGGGTCGCGCCCACGAGCCAGGGCGGTGCACGTCCACTGTCAACGACGCCGCAGCGATCATGGCGTGAAACTTCTGCGAATCATAAGCAACAGCGGCCTCGGGCGTTGCGCGATCCCCCACCCACAGGCCCTCCCCATAAGGCAGCATCATCTGGGCCGCGTCGCCCGTCTCCAAATGCCGGCGCGCCTCTGCGTCCACCACATAGGCCGAGATGAAGGCCCGGCCCTCTGGAGCCAGCGTGCGCGCGATTTCCGTCAGAAAGCGTGCGGCGTCTTTCTCCAACAGATGGGAGAAAACCGACAAGGCGATGGTCGCCCCCGCCCAACCATCTCCGCAGGGGAAACAGAAGGTGTCGCTCCGCACGGCTCCACTGGGATTGTACTCCTTGCTGTGGAGATCAACATGATGAAACGTGAAGTCGGACCGGCGTCGCCGCATGAGCTTGCGCGCAAAGGCGATCGCCGCCTGCGACACATCAAAACCCACATACCCGCCACGCGGACCCAGTATATCCGCCATGGCCCACGCTAAGCGCCCTGACCCGCAGCCGACATCCAAAACCGTTGTCTGCGCGCCAATGCCCAGAAGCTGCTGCATCTGCGCGCCGTCAGCACGGGCTGTTTCGTAGAACACGGCGCCGCTTGAGCCGTAATTGTGCAGCGTGACCCAGGGAATGGGCGCAGCACCCGGCTTCAGCCGCAGGGGCAGCGAGCACCAATCCAACCACACATTGCGCGCCAAAACGTATAGCGGCCGCGGGATCAGTTCATAGACCGGGCCGAGGCGGCCATAGCGTGCAACCCGTTTCATGGGCGGCTCATCCTCTGTTGTCTAACCCCAACGCCCCGGCGCGATCGCCGCCCGGCTCACACAGCCCCGCGGTTTCACACCGGGCCGCCCGCCACCACGGTCTCCACCAAATCAGCAAGCGCCACCGCCGCATCGGCGCGGCCGGCGGCTTTGGCGGACGCGGCGCGACGGGCCAAATCCTGGGGATTGGTGAGCCTTTGCTCCAAAATGCCCGCAAGCTTCTGGCCGTCAAACTCCGCCTCGGCGATCACATCCGCCCCGCCCACCTCGGCCAAAGCATGAGCGTTGAGGGTTTGGTGATCATCCATGGCGATGGCCAGCGGCACCAGAATGCCGGGGCGGCCCACGACGCCGAGCTCCGATACGGTGGATGCGCCCGCACGGCCGATCATCACATGACAGCGGGCCAAACGCTCGCCGATATCGTCGAAGAAAGGCTGACACTGCGCGCGGACGCCCGCCTCGGCGTACACGGCCATGGCCTTGTCGGTGTAGTCTTCGCGGGTTTGTTGGCTCACCACGATACGCGCGCGCAGGGCTTGCGGCAGCCGCGCAATGGCGCGTGGGGCGATTTCGCTGAGAATGCGGGCGCCCAGGCTGCCGCCCAGCACGAGAATGCGCAGCTCCCCGTCCGCCGTCGGCACATCATAGGGCGTTTGCGCCGCGGTGATGATCGGCTCGCGCACCGGGTTGCCAGTGATGCGCCAGCGATGCGCACAGGCCACCGGCATACGCTCCAAGCGCTTAAAGCCGCTGGCGATGGCGGCGGCACGCTTGGCGAAGACGCGGTTCACTCGCCCCAACACCGCGTTTTGTTCGTGCACAATGATGGGCGCGCGGCCGGCGGCGGCCAACGCAGGAAAGGCCGGGTAGCCGCCAAAGCCCACGACGGCTTCGGGCGCCAGCGCGCTCACCAGCTGGCGCGCGCGCGCCACGCCCATGGCGATGCGCACGCCGCCGATCAGCGCTTTAAACGGATTGCGCGGGCTGACACTGGCGGCGTTCACCGTCTCGATGGGATCAGCTCGAAAGCCGCCAGCGAGCTTGAGGCCCCGCTCATCGGTGATCAGCGCGACTTTCCAATCGCGCTTATCCAGCTCATCGGCCAGCGCTTGGGCGGGAAACATGTGGCCGCCGGTCCCGCCAGCCGCCAAGATGATGCGCCGCGCGCCCATGGTCTTCTCCATGCTTGGACTGTTCCGCGTCCTAAAGTGAGTCGCTCATCGGCGTCGGGAGACGAAGGCGGGCACGTCCACATCGGCGCGCCGGCGCGTGAACGCCAGCATGGCGCCCGCCGCCGCGCCGCACGCCAGTAAAGATGACCCGCCATAGGAAACGAACGGTAAAGTCATGCCTTTTGTTGGGGCGAGCGCCAAGGTCACCGCGATATTGATCACCGCTTGCAGCCCCAGCAGCGTCGCCAACGCCGCTCCGGCGGCGCCGGCGGCCGGATCCGACGCGCTGCGGGCGCGCAGCACCATGCGCGTGACCACCGCGCCCAGCAGAGCCAGGATGGCGATCACCGCGACCGCGCCATAGGTCTCCGCCGCCACAGCGAGCACGAAATCCGCGTGGGCGTCGGGTAAATGCGGCGTGACCGCGGTTTGGCCCGGCCCCGCGCCCAACAGCCCGCCCTCGGCAAAGGCGGCGCGGGCGCGCGCGGCCTGATAGCCCGTATCGCCGCCGCCGGCGAGGAACTCATCCACCCGTCGACGCACATGATCCAGCATGCCATAGGCGGCGCCGGCCGCCGCCAGACCCGCCGCGCCCAACGCACCGAGCCACACCAAGGGCGCGCCAGCGAAATAGGCCGCCGCCGCCGCCGCCAGGACCAATAAAATTGCTTGCCCCGCATCCGGCTGGAGCAACAACACAGCTGCACAAAGCCCCGTCAGCCCGAACACGATCACCCCGCCCGGCGGCGCCCCGGGCGCGCGCGCGGCGCTCAACGTCCAGGCGCCGAAGGCGATCAGGCCCACTTTCAAAAACTCCACCGGTTGCACGGAGAGCGGGCCAAGGTCGAGCCAACGCCTGGCGCCATTGACCTCCACCCCCACCAACAGGGTCAAGGCGACGCCCGCCAGTCCCGCCGCCAACAGCCCCGCACAGACCAGACGCGCTGTGCGCACGGACACAGACGAGATCGCGATCATGGCGGCGACGCCCAGCATGGCGAAGACGCCCTGGCGCAGTGCGAAATAATAAGGATTATCCACCGCCCAGCGCTCCGCCGCGCCCGGACTGGCCGAAAACGCCAGCAAAACGCCCAAAGCGTACAGCGCCAGAACCGCCAACAGCACCGGCTGATCCACACTCGCCCACCAGCCCTGCAGACGCGCCGCGCGCACCCGCGCCTGCGGGCCGCTCATGCGGGTTTCTCCGCGTCGTCCGCAAGAGCGCGCGCCAGGGCCCGAAACGCCTCCCCGCGCGCTTCAAAGCCGGGAAATTGATCAAAAGACGCACAGGCCGGGGACAACAACACCACCGGCGCCGGGGCCGCGGACTGGGCGGCGTCGCGCGCGGCGTGCGCCACGGCGGCATCCAGGGTCCGCGACAACTCATGGGCCACCCGTCCGCCCAAAGCGGCGGCGATTTGCTCGCCCGCCTCGCCAATGAGATAGGCCTTGGCGACCCGTCCCATCCAAGGCCGCAAATCCTCAAACGCCTCCCCCTTCGCGCGTCCGCCGGCGATCCAATGGACGGACTCAAACGCACCAAGCGCCTGGCGAGCGGCGTGGGTGTTCGTGGCTTTGGAGTCGTTGACGAACCGCACCGCGCCAATTTCCGCCACCAACTCCATGCGGTGGGCCAGCCCGTCAAAGCTCACCAGCGCATCGATGATGGCCTGCGGCTCCACGCCGATCAGACGTGTGGCGGCGTACGCGGCGGCGGCGTTTTGCCAGTTGTGCCGGCCCAGGAGCGCCGGTGCGACGCGCAAATCCGCCCGCTCGGCCACGCGCCCGTCCAGGGCGTCGAACACCACACCGCCCACCGCATGCACGCCATGGGACAAGGCGGCTTGAGCCGAGATGGCCGCCACCTGCGGCCCGCTGGGCTGGGCCGTGAGTTCGGCCGCCAGTTGGTGGGAATAGGCGTCATCGACCCCGACGACCGCATGCTGCTGGCCCCCCTGCGCCTGGAAGATGCGGCGCTTGGCGGCGCCATAGCCGGCGAAATCGCCATGACGATCGAGATGATCCGGCGACAGATTGAGCCAAACCGCCACATCCGGCGCTAAGCTGTGGGTGGTCTCCAGCTGAAACGACGACACTTCCAACACGTACGCCGCATCGGCGCTGAACGGCTCCAACGCTAGGGCCGGCGTGCCGATATTGCCGCCCACATGGGCTGTGCGCCCGGCGGTTTTGAGAATGTGGCCGATCAGCGCGGTGGTGGTCGACTTGCCATTGGTCCCGGTGATGGCGATCAGCTGCGGGCGCTGCTCCAGCGGCAGGGCCGCCACAGCCAAGGCGAACAGCTCGATATCCCCGATGATCGGAACGCCGGCATCTTGCGCCCGGGCGACCGCCGGGTGGGGCTTGGGGAACGTCACCGGCACGCCGGGGGAGACCACCACAGCCGCCATGGGGCTCCAGTCAAAGTCCGGCGCGGTCACATCAGCGATGCTTGCGCCGGCCTTCTGCGCCTCGAAACGGGCCGCCTCGCGATCATCCCAGGCGTGCACCTGCGCCCCGCCGGCGCGCAAGGCCGCCACCGCGGCCAGCCCCGAGGCGCCAAGCCCCAGAACCGCCACCTCTTTGCCCGCGAAATGCACAACAGGGATCAAGACGTCATCTCAGCTTCAGCGTGGCCAGACCCAAAATCGCCAGCACCGCCGCGATGATCCAAAAGCGCACCACAATAGTGGGCTCGCGCCAGCCCATTTTCTCAAAGTGATGGTGGATGGGCGCCATGAGGAACACACGTTTGCCGGTGAGCTTGAACACCGCGACTTGGATCATGACCGACACCGTCTCCACCACGAACAAGCCGCCCACAATCACCAACACGAGTTCGTGCTTGACGGCCACCGCCGTCGCGCCCAGCGCCCCGCCGAGAGAGAGCGAGCCGGTATCGCCCATAAAGACGCTGGCGGGCGGGGCGTTGAACCACAAAAAACCCAACCCCGCACCGATCAACGCCCCCATGAACACCGCCAACTCCGTCGTGCCCGGCGTGGGAATGAGAAACAAATACTCCGCATAGCGCGGCGAACCGGAGACATAAGCGATGAAGCCGAAGGTGGCGCCGGCGATCATCACCGGCGCGATGGCCAGCCCGTCCAGCCCGTCGGTGAGGTTCACCGCATTGCCAAAGCCCGCAATGATGAACGCGCCGAAGGCGATAAAGCCGATCAGCGTCAGCGGCACGAACAAATCCTTGAAAAAGGGCAGCGCCAGACCAGAGGCGTAATCGGGGTCCATGCCGCCATAATGCACCGCGGCGTACGCAATGGCGTAGGCGGCCGCCGCGCCGATGAGGAACTCCAATCCCAGCCGCACCCGCCCCGACACGCCGGCATGCGATTGCTTGGTCACCTTGGCGTAATCGTCGAGAAAGCCGATGAAGCCGAAGCCCGCCGTGACGAACATCACGACCCAGACATAGGGGTTTTTCAAATCCGCCCACAGCACGGTGGCGATCAGCAGCATGAGGAGAATCATCAGGCCGCCCATGGTCGGGGTGCCTTTTTTCTCCAAAAGGTGCCGCTCCGGCCCGTCTTCACGGATGGGCTGTCCCTTGCCTTGGGTGCGGCGCAGCCAGCGGATGAAGCCGGGGCCAAACAGCAAGGACAAAAACAACGCCGTCAGCATAGCCGCGCCGGTGCGCAAGGTGGTGTAGCTGAACAGATTGAAAGGCTGAAACTGATCCGCGAAGCGGCTGAGTTCATAAAGCATCGCGCGTCCCCCGCGGCTGTGCGCGGGCGCGGCGAACGCGCCTACCCACGCGATTAACGAAGCGCTGAGACCGCATCGGCGTAGGGCGCGGCCGCAGGGCCCAGGACGAGGACCACATCGCCCGCGCGCACCGTCTCGCGCAGCCGGCTCACCCCGCCAGCGTCCGCGAGGATGCACCGCGTACGGCGTTCCTCTGGCAGGCTGTCGTAAAGCGCCTCAGCCCCAGCGCCAACCAAGAAAACCAAATCCGCCTGCTGGCGGTCGAGGCCCGTGCTGATCACGTCAGCCTCCGCCACCGGATCCAAGCCCGCCAACTCCAACACCGCCAGGCGCCGTGCGCCCGGCCCAGCCTGGCGGCGTGCGAGGCTCGCCAGCGCGGCATGGAGCGCGACCCCATCTGACGTTCCAGCGTCGCAGAGCACGGTGACCCATCCACCCTCGTAGGGCGTCAGCTGGATTTCGCCCCAGCCCGTGGCCCGGGGCAAGGCCGCCAAGGCCTCAGCCGCAACATCCAAGGGCACATCCGCCAAATAGGCCGCCGCGAGGGCCGCCGTGGCGCGCAAGCCCCAAGCGGGATCGGCGTTGGGCGTGCGGAACGACACCGGCCGGCCGAAAATCACGGCCCGCCCTTCGCCCACAGCGCCGGCGGCTTCGAAGTGTTGCAAAGACGCCTCGGCCTGGGGATCGGCGCCATAGCGCACCAACCACCCCGCGCCGGCGGCGCCGGCGCGCTCGCCCAAGCGGCCCGCCCACGGTTCATCACCGGGGATCACCGCCGCGCCCCAGGCGTGCACCCCGCTAAACAGCGCGCTGGCCGCGTCCGCCGCGTCATCACCCGACGCGAAGCCGTCCGCCACCGCCCCACTGAGGCTGCTGAGCACCGCAATATGGGGGTGAATCAGCCCCGCCGGCGCCTCCAGCACACCGCCACCGCGGCCATTCGGCGTCGCATGTAACTCCAACCCGAGAGCCACACGCGAGGCCGAACGGGGCAAGCCGGCCAAAGCCAAGGCGACCCCGGCCGTATCGCCCAGACGTCCCCCGGGGACATACGCGTCGTCTTCGCCGTACAAAACATGCGCGACCGCCGCCGCCAGCCCCGCCTCCGCGCCCGTCGTCGCCACCGCCACACGACGGGCGGGCGTGCGATCGCGCGCCGCTTGAGCCAAAGCCTCCAACGCCCGCACCGCATTGGGCGCCACCAGAGCCGGTCCCTCGCCGTAGCGCCGCTCGGCCAACACCGCCGTCGCGCCGGCCGCATAAGCCTGTTCGATTATGGCGGGGTCTGCGCGTGTGTTGAGATCGGCCACAAACAGATCGCCCACGCGCACCAGCCCCACCTCGGACGTCACGCCGTTGACGGTCCAACGCCCCACAGCGCGACCGCCCGTCGCTGCGGCCGCCTCCGCCGAGGTCCACAGCACGTCCGTGCCGACTCTTCCAGGTTGTCTGCTGGCCGTCATCTTCGCCCCGTCGCTCTCACCCCGTGTGCCAAGCCTGTGCTGACGCACAGGGCGCGGCCCCACTCAGCCCGTCCCCTCGCGCAGGCGCGCCAAGGCCGCCCGCGCTTGCTCAACATCGTCAAACGGCGTGACGCGATCACCGATGATTTGGCCGGTTTCATGGCCTTTGCCGGCAATGACGAGGGTGTCGTGCGCCCTCAACATAGCCACGCCGGCGTGGATTGCGGCGGCGCGATCGCCGATTTCCTTAGCGTCTGGACACCCCTCCAACACCGCCGCGCGAATGGCCGCGGGCGCTTCGCTACGGGGGTTGTCGTCGGTGATCACCACCTCATCGGCCAAACGCGCGGCCACCGCGCCCATTTGCGGCCGCTTGGCCGCGTCGCGATCCCCGCCGCACCCAAAGACTACGATTACGCGACCGCGCGTGTGCGGCCGCAGGGCCCGCAGCACTTTGTCCAAACCGTCGGGCGTATGCGCGTAATCGACAAACACGGGCGCGCCCTCGGCGGTGGCGCCGGCGGCCTCCATCCGCCCACGCACGCCGCGTAAGGCCGCCAGGCTGGCCAGCGCCGCGTCCTCCCGCACACCGGTGGCGAGCGCCAGCCCCAGCGCCTGCAACGCATTGAGCGCCTGAAACTCGCCCGCCAGGGGCAGATGCACTTTGCGTTCGCGCCCCTGCACCAGCAGGTCCAACAACTGACTGGCTGGCTTGGGCGTCAGTTCGCGCAGCCGGATATCGCGGCCCTGCCAGCCGACGCTGAGAACCGCCAAGCCGCGTTCGCGTGCGGCCGCCTCGACCCGCGCGCCATGGGGGCTGTCCACATTGATCACCGCCGCCGCGCCGGGGGCCGCCAGCTCGGTGAACAGACGCAGCTTGGCGGCGAAATAACTCTCGAAATCAGGGTGATAATCCAGATGATCGCGTGTGAGATTGGTGAAGGCCACCGCCTCAAAGCGCACCGCCTCCAGCCGCCGCTGATCAAGGCCGTGGCTGGACGCTTCCATGGCCAGATGGGTCACGCCCTCATCGGCGAGGCGTTGCAAGGCCTCATGCACCGCCACCGGATCGGGCGTCGTGTGCCCCATATCGGCAGCATCGCCCACGCCCCGCGCCACGCCCAACGTGCCGAGGCTGGCGGCGGAAAAGCCGGTCTGCGCCCACATCTGGCGCAGGAACTCCACCGTGGAGGTCTTGCCATTGGTGCCGGTGACCGCCGCGATATGGGCCGGCGCACGCGGGAAAAACCGCGCCGCCAGCCGCGCCAAATCCGCACGCGGCGCGTGGCTGCGGAGCATGATCGCCCTTGCGCCCTGAGGCAGAGGCGGCGCGTCAGGCCCGGCGAGGATCACCCCAGCGCCCGCCGCCAGCGCCTGGGGAATGAACGCCGCGCCGTCCGCCTTCACGCCCTTGAGTGCTGCAAACAGAAAGCCCGGGCGCACGCGGCGGCTGTCGGCGGTGAGGCCGGCGACGTCCACATCGGCGGTTGCGGCCTCCGCAGAAACCAGCTCGGGCGCCGCCTGCAGCAATTCGGACAATCTCATTACGGGCTCTCCCCGGCCACGCGGCGGGCATAGGCCGCAGCAGCGGCGGCGGAGTCGCGCTGGGCCGGCACACCCAACACCGGCGCAATGCGCGTGATGAGCCGCCCGGCGACCGGCGCGGCCACCGTGGCCGCCGACAGGTTGTGCGGACCGCTCGCGGTGGGCTGCGGGCGATCCACCATGATCACCACAGCGTAGCGCGGAGCGTTGGCGGGGAACACCGCCGCGAAGCTGGCGATGATGGCCGCATCATCATACCCCTCGACACCAGGCTGCTCGGCGGTGCCCGTCTTGCCCCCCACCTCAAAGCCCGGCGCTTCGGCGCGACGGCCGGTGCCCTCAAGGACGGCTTCGCGCAGCAATGTGGTCACCACAGCGCTGGTGCGCGCGCTCACCACGCGGCGCGGCGCAATCTCCGGCGCCTGACGCGGCGCCAGTGTCGGTGACACATACAGGCCGCCATTCACCGCCGCGCCGAAGGCGGCGGCAAAGGCCAACGGGCTCACTGCTAAACCATGGCCGTAGGCGATGGTGGCGCGGGCCGGCTCCTGCCAGTTCGGCGGGGTCAGCGGGCGCGCGCTGGCGGCCACATCAAGCGGCGCCGGCGTCAACAAGCCGAAGTTTTCCAGATACCGCGCGAAGACGCCCGGCGGCGTGCTGACGCCCAAATGCGCCGCCGCCACATTGGACGAGCGGATGAACGCCTCGCGCACCGTGAGATCGCGCGGCGCCCCGGGCGGATCGGTGATGGTGACGTCGCCGGCGATGACCGGACGGGTGGTGGGCAGCGTCTCATCCCAGCGGATAGCATCGCGATCCAACGCCATGGCGTAGGTGAACACCTTGAACACCGAGCCCAGCTCATAAACGCCCGTGAACGCCCGGTGGAAACGCGCGTCCGCTGGGCTGTCGGCCGGGGCGTGGGGGTCGAAGTCCGGCAGGGACGCCACCGCCAAGATTTCGCCGGTGCGCACATTGGTCACCAGGCCCACCGCACCCTCGGCGTTATGGGCGGCGAGGGCGGCGCGCAGCTCCTCCTCCAACGCGAATTGCACGCGCAAATCCAAGCTCGCACGCACCGACTCGCCACGGGACAGCTCCGCTTGGAAAGCGCGCTCCAGCCCCTCCACCCCGACGCCGTCAATATTGGTGAAGCCCAACACATGCGCCGCCAGACGCCCGCGCGGATAGAGCCGGCGCGGCTCGACATCGAAATGCAGTCCGGGCAGAGCCAAATCAAACACTGCTTGGCGCAAGCGCGGGCTCAGGCCCCGCTGCAGCCACACAAAGCCCCGCGGGCCGCTCAGCGCTTCACGCGCGGCTTGCGCATCAAAGCCGTGCAACACGCCCGCCAACGCCGCCACGGTGGCGTCCACATCCCACACTTCCTCGCGCCGCGCATAAAGCGAGTAGGACTCCAAACTCGTCGCGAGCATCTCGCCATGACGGTCCAGGATGTCGCCGCGCCGCACATACTCAGCGCCGGCCGCGCTGGCCGTGGCGGCGAAGCCGCCACCTTCCGGCGTGTGCGCCAGCAGGATGGCGCGTCCCGCCAGCACCATGAACACTGTTGCGAAAATCAGGGCTGCGACGGCGAACCGGCCCCGGGAGTCCCCCGCATCGGTCATGGCTTCGGTGGGCGGCGCGAGAGGGCGCGCGCCCTCGCCCACGCTCCAGGGCTGCTCAGCGGCGTCCGCCGTTTGCGCCTGCGCCCAGCGCCGCCAGGGGCGCTGGGGATTCGGCGGTGCGTCATAGTCGCTCTCCGGCGCCGCCGTCACCGGGTCTGGCGCGGCGTTTGGCGCGGGCGGCGGCGTCTCCGGGGGCGCGGCCGGGGGCGGCGACCAGCCGCCCGGCGGGCGTTTGATCACGCGTCCGGCCATCTCACTGCTCCCCGCCCTCGGGCGCATCGGGCCCGTCATCCGCGCCATAACCGGCGGCGGCCACGTCCGCACCAGAACCGGCGCTGGCGGCCTGCACCACATCGAAGGCGGGCGCGGCCCAATCCCAACCGGCCTCGAACAGGAGGGGCGCCTCCTCCAGCGTCACCACGCGCAGCGGATCCACCGGCACGAGACCCAAATGGCGAAACGCCAAGCGGCGCAGACGCTTGGGATCCTCCAAATGGGCGATTTCCGCGCGCAACACCGCCAACGCGCCGCGCTCGCGGTCCAGCTCAACGGTGAGGCTCTCCACCCGATCCAGCGCGTCGCGCGCCTCCAGCTTGGCGCGATAGACCAGTCCGCCCAAGGCCACGATCAGCAAGGCGGCCAACAGATTGAACACCCGCCTCATGAGGGCTCTCCCACCACCGCAGCGCCAGCATCCAGCGCGGCGCGAAACCGCGCCTGCGCCGCCGGCTCAGGCGCGCCGCCAACTACCGCATCCCGCTCCCAAGCCGGCGCCGCAGTGCGCACGCCGGCGCGCAATTTGGCCGAGCGCGCGCGTGGATTGTCGGCCATCTCGCCCTCGCTGGGGGCGCGTACGCCAGAAAACGCTAGGCGAAAACTGGGCTCCGGTCCCGTTTCGACCACCGGCAAATGGCGCGAGCCTTGCGCCTCCAAGCCGGCGCGCGCGCGCATGAAGCCTTTGACGATGCGATCTTCCAGCGAATGAAAGCTCACCACCACCAGCCGTCCACCGGGTTTCAACACCTGCTCCGCGGCGCTAAGGCCCGCCGCCAACTCCCCCAATTCGTCGTTCACCAGCACACGCAAGGCCTGGAAGGTGCGCGTGGCGGGGTGGATGCGGCCATCGCCAGGGCCCAGCGTGTCCGCCACGATGTGCGCCAGTTGCGCCGTGCTGGTGATCGGTGCGACGGCCTGCGCTTTCACGATGGCGCCCGCCACCCGTTTGGCGTGCCGCTCCTCGCCATAGAGGCGCAACACCTCGGTGAGCTCAGCCGCGCTCAGCAAGGCGAGCGCGTCCGTCGCGCTGAGCCCCGCCTCGCCATTCATGCGCATATCGAGCGGGCCGTCGGCGCGGAAGGAAAACCCCCGCCCGGCCTGGTCCAGCTGCATGGACGAAACGCCCACATCCATCACCACGCCATCGACCTGGTGGCCGCCGGACAGCCGCACCGCCTCGGCCAGGGCTGAAAAACGCGCCCGCACAAACACGAACCGGCCCGCATAAAGTTTGCGCAGCGCGTCCGCCATCGGCCGCACGCTGGGATCGCGATCAATCCCCACCACGCCGCAGGCCGCAGCCTCAAGCATTGCACGGGAATAGCCGCCAGCCCCGAAAGTGGCGTCGACAAACACGCCGCCATCGCTGGGGCTGAGCGCCTCCAGCGCTTCCTGCAGCATGACCGGCATGTGTCGGGTCATGTCTCTTCCCCCGGCGGATCCGCTCGGCTCGCCGCCGCATCCGCGCGCGGCGGCTTCAGCCGCCCCTTCTTGTCCTTCAAACGCGTGCGCGCGGCGTGGGTTTGCCTCTCATGCCGCTCAGGATCCCACACTTGGAACCGATCGCCTAAACCCACAAAGGCGGCTTGTCCGCTGAGTCCGGCCTCTTCGATAAACGGTTTCGGCAGCGTCACCCGCCCCGTGGCGTCGAAATTCAGCAAACGCGCGCGACCCAGAACCGCCAGCGCAAAGTCCTCACGCACCGGATCATAGGCGTCCATGCGGTCGAGCATGTCCTGAAACCGCGTCATCAGCCGCGCTCCACACCCCTCCAGACAGCCGCCCTCAATCGAGGGCCAGCAATACACGCCGTCCAAGCTTTCCGCGCGCACCACGGCGCGGAACTCCGCCGGGGCGGAGACGCGCCCCTTGGCGTCCAGGCCATTCACATGGGTGCCCAAAAACATCGGCGCACATCCTGCGAGGTCCCGCGGCGACACGACGTCGGCGGAGCGGCCGTGTCCCGCAAGAGAGACGACCGATTCGCTGCGATGTGGGCCCAGCTCAAACTTAACGATGGGTTAACATGGGAATTTATGGGATGCAATGTGAAACGATGCTGAACAGCGGGTGGCAGACTGAGAGCACGGGACTACACGCCGCCTGTACTGGTGCTCGCTCGGGCCGACATCCCGCTTTTTCATCTTAAATTCGATTTATGTTCTTTTTTATTAGAACAATTTGTGTACATATGTGATATCCCATACCATCCCATGGAAGACCCCATCGTGTGCAGCAGGAAGCAAGGCGTCATTGCCGCGCGGGAACGCTGGGGCGGAACGCCGTGAACACCGGAGAGGCACGCCGTGGAGAGAGCGCCACGTACAGCATCACAGGCGCGAGCCGCGGCGACTGCGGCGCTGAAGGGCGCGGCGCGTGGCGACGATCAGGCGGTCTGTAAGCCGGGTTCTGTTCCCGCGCGCCCAGCTGGCGTGCGCGGGTGGCGATCATTCCTCTGGGACGCCCATTGCTGGACGCCTCGCGCGACCCACCCGAGCAGCGAGCGCACAGACGCGCCTGTCCCAGCTCGCGCCAGGTCGTGCCGCTCCTATTCGGTCTTGCTCCCGGCGGGGCTTGCCATGCCGCCTTGATTGCTCAAGACGCGGTGTGCTCTTACCACACCCTTTCACCCTTACCCCGACGCCGAAGGCGGGCGGACCCGCCGATCGGCGCAGGGCGGTTTGCTTTCTGCGGCGCTGTCCCTCGACCCGTCACCCGCCCAAGGCGGGCGACGCGCCGGCCGGGCGTTACCCGGCGCCGTGTCTGTGTGGAGCCCGGACTTTCCTCCCCCGCG
>CAZGCB010000073.1:0-13959 GCA_964524065.1 uncultured Caulobacterales bacterium
AGCCTCGGCCGGATTGGCCTCCATCAGCGGCACAAGCTTCAGGGCGGCGGCGTGCAGGACGATGTCGGGCCGGGCCGCCTCCATCACTTCTTGCATGCGCGCGCGATCGCGCACATCGCCGAAGAACGGGTGGGCGTCGACACCCGCTTCGCGCATCTCCAGTTCAATCTCATAGAGATTGTATTCGCTGGCGTCCAAAAGGCTGAGCTGCGCCGGGCCCAGGCGCGCCACATGGCGTGTCAGCTCCGAGCCGATGGTGCCGCCCGCGCCCGTCACCAAAACGCGCTGGCCCTGGATCAGCGCGCGCACGCGATGCAAGTCGGGCCGTCGCGGCGGACGGTTGAGCAGATCGGCCGCATCCAAGGGGGCAAGGCCGTTGCGACCGGGCTGACCATGGGGACGCACCAATTCGGCGCCCATGCGCGCCGCGCAGGCCACCACTTTGTCGAGGCGTTCGCGTTGTGGCGGCGCTTCGGCGAGGATGACATCCGGCGTCGCGCCCTCGGCTTGCGCGATATCGCGCACGGCGCCCTCCAGCGATCGCAGCCCGCCCAGAATACGACGCCCACGGATGGAGCGGCCCTGTTGGCCCTCTTCCAGCGTGATCAGCGCCCGGATGCGATAGGGGGCCCCGCCGACACGTTGGTCGCTCTCGCGCAAGAAGCCGTCGAGCGCGTTCTGCCCGCCCACCAGCACCGCCGGCGCGGCTTCGCGATTTTGGCGGCGAAACACGCTGCGCCAGCCTGCGCCGGCCGTGACGGCGGTCAAAACGCGAGGCACGGTGAGCAAGCCGGCGGCCAGCGCCGCCTCGATCAACAGGCTAGAGCGGGGAAAGCCGTCCAAGCGGTCGAGCAAAAACCACACCGGCAGGAAGGCCAGATTGGCCAGCGCCAAGGCCTGCAAAACCCGCAGCAAATCCCGCAAATCGGTGAAGCGCCACACCCCGCGGTGCGCGCCCATGATGGAAAACACGACGGCGCAGGTCGCCATGAACAGGGCGGCGGCGGCGAGCGGCGCGCCATGCGGCTCGGCCTCCGGCGCGAAGTCATAACGCACGCGCACGGCCAGCCACATGGCGAACGTCGCCGCGCCCACATCATAGGCGAGCACCGCCGCCAGGCCTTTGGCCGGCGTCAAACGACGGCGTGCGGCCAAACGCGACAGGCGGGTGAGTGCTTTCATCCTGACGGACTTTCCTCATGCCATGGGCGCAAGCTTGCGCCGGGACTCACACGATAAACGTCCGCATGACGATGGTTCCGGCGCACGACCAAATTATGGCTCATCATACGCGGAACCGCATAGCGCGGCTCGCCAGACATAAACGCCGTATCGTTAACAGGAACCGTCAAACGCGTCGCAGTGGCGTGCGCGGCGCCCGCCTGCAGAGCGGCGGCCTTTAGCGGCAGGGCGTCGGCCGGATCGATCCGGCGATCCGCGTGTCCCACCGCTCGGGCTTGCGCTGCGATCATGTCGCCTCGAGCGCGGTCCCGCGCAGGGCGGCGATATTCGCCGCATAAGCCTCTGCGCCGCCACGGAACACAGCGGTTCCGGCCACCAACACGCTGGCCCCGGCGTCGCGGCAGCGTTGGGCGGTTTGCGGATTGACGCCGCCATCGACCTCCAGCTCCGCCGGCAGACCGCGCGAGTCCAACAGCCGTCGCACCGCTTCGATTTTGCGCAGCTGGTCCTCGATGAACGCTTGACCGCCAAAGCCGGGATTGACCGTCATGATCAACACCAGATCCAGATCGTCCAGCACATAATCAAGGCTCTCCACCGGCGTGGCGGGGTTGAGCACGACGCCGGCCTTCGCCCCGCCAGCGCGGATGGATTGAAGCGTCCGGTGCAGATGCGGGCCCGATTCAGGATGGACAGAGATGATGTCCGCCCCCGCATCGAGGAAACCCTCAATATACGGATCGGCGGGAGCGATCATGAGATGGCAGTCCAGCGGCGCCGTGGTCAGCGGCCGCAACGCCTTCACCACCGCGGGGCCGAAGGTGATGTTCGGCACGAAATGACCGTCCATGACATCGCAGTGGATCCAGTCGGCGCCGGCGGCGACGGCCGCTTGGACCTCCGCGCCCAGTTGCGCAAAGTCCGCCGCGAGGATGGACGGCGCAATTTTCACCGGATTCGACATTCGTCCCGCTTAACAGCGCCCGCCCCCCTGTGCAAGCGGGCGTGGCTAAGCGGGGGCCGGGGCTCGCAGGCGGCCAGGGCTCCCGATGCCCAGGAGCCTGTGCCCCACAGGAGATCACCCTCGGCTTTCGCCCACAGCCGGCGGCGCAGCCCTCACTCCATCCACGCATCGGGGGTGAGGCCTTGGAAGAGCAGGGCGGCGCGCAAATCCCCTGAGACGATATTGGCGTCCGCGGCTTTGGCCAAAACGGGCTTGGCCCTATAGGCCACGCCAAGGCCCGCGGCCTCCACCATGGCGAGATCATTGGCGCCATCCCCGATGGCGATAACCTGCTCCGGCCCCTCGGCATGGGCGAAGGCGAGGCGCTTGAGCGCCTCCAGCTTGGCGTTGGGACCCAAAATGGGCTCGCGCACTTCGCCGGTGAGCTTGCCCTTATGGTCGAGCAGTTCATTGGCGTCGGCGCTGTCAAAACCAAGCTCCGCCGCCACCCGTGCGACGAAAAAGGTGAAGCCGCCGGAGACGAGCGCGGTATAGGCGCCCTGGGCTTTCATGGTGGCCACGAGCGTCCGCGCGCCGGGATTGATGGCCGGCTTCACCCGCTTCTCCCAGACTTTCTCCAGCACCGACAGCTTGGCGCCTTTCAGCAGCTTCACCCGCGCGCGCAGGGAGTCCTCGAAATTCAGCTCGCCCTGCATGGCTTTTTCGGTGATGGCGGCGACTTTTTTGCCGATGCCGAGTTCGGCGGCGAGTTCATCAATGCACTCCACGCCGATCATGGTGCTGTCCATGTCGCAGATCATCACCCGCTTGACGCGGTCATCTTCCCCGCACACGCACCAATCGATGGGCTGGCCCGCAAAGCGTCCGCCCAGGGCGTAGCGCGCGCGGGCGGGATCGACGTCGTCGGCGTGCAGATCATAGGCGGCTAAAGGCTCGCGGGACAGTTCACGCCCGCCCGACGGCGCGCCATGGGGTGTGAAGCGGCCATCCTCGCGATCGGTGAAGGTGGCGATCAGGCCCTGGCGTGCGATTTCCGCTTGCGGCGGCGGGGCGACGACGGTGGCGGCGATGCGCGTGCGTGTTTCGATCATGGACCCCTCGCAGGTTGGCGCCCTCTGCGTCCCAGGCTGAGGGCGGCGCGTCGATGCCCTTGGCATGTAGCCGGTTTTGCGCGCACGAAGAAGGCGCATGGTTGCCGCTGCCTGGGGCCGCCAAGCGATGATGGGTGCAAGGATAAGCCGAGATCATGGCGGATGTGTTTCTCCTCGCCGGGCCCACAGCCAGCGGCAAGAGCGCTCTAGCGCTGCAGCTGGCGGACGCGCTGGACGCAGACATCGTCAATGCCGACGCCATGCAGGTTTATGCCGATTTGCGGGTGCTGACGGCGCGCCCCTCCGCGGCGGAGATGGCGGGCGTTCCGCATCATCTGTATGGCCATGTCGACGGGTCGGAGCGCTATTCCGTCGGGCGCTGGCTGGAGGATGCGTTGCCGGTGATTGAGCGCATTCGCGGGTGCGGCCGGCGTGCGCTGCTGGTGGGCGGGACGGGGCTCTATTTCGAAGCGCTCACCGAGGGGCTGGCGACGATCCCGCCCATCGGCGAGGAAACGCGCCGCGCTGTGCGAGAGGATTGTCCCTCTGGCGATGCGCTCTATGAGGCGGCGCGGGCCGCGGATCCTGATGCGGCCGCCCGCGTGGATCCGGCGGACGCCCAGCGGCTCTGGCGCATTGTGGAGGTGTGGCGTGAGACGGGCCGCACCCTGACCGCGTGGCGCGCGGACACGCGTCCGGCGCTGTCTGCCCAAGATTGGCGCGGCTTGGCGCTGATCCCGGAACGCGCGACGCTCTATGCCCGCATTGATGCGCGGGCGGCGGCCATGTTGGAGCAGGGCGCCTGGGCGGAGGTTGAGGCGCTTGCGGCGCGGGGGCTTGCGGCGGATTTGCCTGTGATGAAAGCGCTGGGCGCGCCGCAGCTTTTGGGGGCGTTGGAGGGGCGCTGGAGCGCTGAGGAGGCTTTGGCGCTGTTGCAGCGCGACAGCCGCCGCTACGCCAAGCGCCAGCTCACCTGGCTGCGCGGGCGGATGGCGGGCTGGCCGCAGATGCGCACACCCGATGCGGCGGCGGGTCTGGCGGCTTGGGGCGTTCCGGTGTGAGGCGCGGGACGCCGTCGGAGCGCCGCGGGATCCGCCGGCGCCGCTCCACCAGGGCGATCGGCGGCGCCGCACGCTGGCGAGGCGTGGGCGGAGGGGCTATGACGCCTGGCACAGAAACCGCATGGGGCCGTTGCGGCCCGCGCATCGGGCGCGCGATGGATCAAAACGATCAATGAGGACAGGGCCGGATGAAGGCTGTCTTACAGTTTTTGAACAACATGGACGCCCGCGCCGCCCGCGCGGTGGCGGTGTCTTTGGCGCTGTTTTTCGCCGTCGCGCTGATTTTCATCCTCGGCAAGACCACGGCCATTTTCGACGAGGATGACGCGCCGCTCATCGTGTGGATGCAAGAGAACGCCGACAGCCCCTGGGCGCTTCCGGCCACCATGGTCGTCTTCACCGTGGCGGGCTTTCTCGGCGCGCCGCAATTTGCGCTGATCGCGGGCGCGGTCGTGGCCTTCGGCGCGACGCGTGGGGCGGTGAATGCGTGGGTCGCCACCATGTTCGCGGCCAGCACCATGTTCTTTCTCGGCCGTTTTTTGGGCGCCGACACCCTCAAGCGGTATGGCGGGGAGACGGTGAACCGGCTGTCGCGCTTTATCGGGCGGAACGGTTTTGTCGCCAGTTTGACCGTACGGTTCGTGCCCCTGGCGCCGGCGGTGATGGTCAATATGGCCGCCGGCATCACGCATATGCGTTACCTCACCTTCGTGGCGGGGACCGGCCTCGGCATTGTTCCGAAGATCGCCTTTGTGGCGTTCGCCGGCCAGGGCCTGTTGACCGTGCTGCAGGGCGGCGATTTGGCTGTGGCTTTGGTGCTGGTCACGTTGGCGGTGGTGTGGCTTGCGGTGATGTTGATCGCCCGCGGTCGTTTGCGGGCGCAAAACGGGGTGCAAGCTGCGGCCGAGGGCGAGGCCGCCGCTGGCGCGCCGGAGACGGCGACGCAGGACCGCTAGGCCCGCGCGCGAGCGTGCCCGTCCGGCGCGCCCATGGCGTTGACGCCGCGCTTTTCCCATATCGATGATGACAAGGTTGAGCGTGTGCGCTGCAGTGCAGGGCGTTGCGCGTGCTGACGGGGGCACGCGAATGTGTGCGCCGGTGGACGGGTGACGTCGCCCTCGCTTGCCTCAAAGCGCGGCGCAGCCCACAAGGTGGTTAACGCTTGTCTCATGGGATTCGGCTAGGTGCGACGGGTACCGTCCGTTTCCCGGCGTCGGTCATGGGACCGCCGCGTCACGAAGGAGGCCGCGCCGCCATGCTCTCCAATTTTCTGGGCATGATGTCCGCCGACATGGCCATCGATCTCGGCACCGCCAACACCCTCGTCTATGTGAAGGGCCGCGGCGTGGTGCTGAACGAGCCCTCGGTGGTCGCCTTCCAAGATCAGCGCAGCCAGGGCAAGGGCAAAGTGGTCTGCGCCGTGGGCGTGGAGGCCAAGCATATGCTGGGCAAAACCCCCGGCAATATGGAGGCCATTCGCCCCATGCGCGACGGCGTGATCGCCGATTTTGAAGTCGCCGAGGAGATGATCAAGCACTTCATCATGAAGGTGCATAACCGGCGCAGCTTTGTGAATCCGGTGATCGTGATCTGCGTGCCCTCCGGCGCGACGGCGGTGGAGCGCCGCGCCATCAAGGAGAGCGGCCTCAATGCCGGCGGCCGGCGGGTGGAGCTGATCGAAGAGCCCATGGCCGCGGCCATCGGCGCCGGCCTGCCTATTCAAGAGCCCACAGGCTCCATGGTGGTCGATATCGGCGGCGGCACCACGGAGGTGGCCGTGCTGTCGCTGGGGGGCATCGTCTATTCCCGCTCCGTGCGCGTGGGCGGCGACAAAATGGACGAGGCCATCATCAATTATCTGCGCCGCACCTCGAACTTGCTGTTGGGGGAAGCGTCCGCAGAGCGGATCAAGACCGAAATCGGCAGCGCCATCGCGCCCAATGCTGGGGAAGGCTTGTCCATGGACGTAAAGGGCCGCGATTTGATGCGCGGCGTGCCACGCGAAGTGCATGTGAACGAAGCCATGGTGGCCGAAGCCCTTTCGGAGCCGGTGGAGCAAATCGTCGATGCGGTGAAGGTGGCGCTGGAGGCGACGCCGCCGGAGCTGGCCGCGGATATTGTCGATAAGGGCATCGTGCTCACCGGCGGCGGCGCGTTGCTGCGCAATCTCGATGTGGAGTTGCGCAACCGCACCGGCCTGCCGGTGGCCATCGCTGATGACCCGCTGTCCTGCGTGGTGCTGGGCTGCGGACGGGCCTTGGAGAATTTCACCACGATGCGCGGCGTGTTTTCGCCATCGGCCTGATGTGAGGTGGCCTGCTGAGGGCCGCAGGAGGCGAGCGACACAGCATGGATCGGGGCCGAGGCGGACCGGGGCGATTTGGCGGCGCATGGGCTTGGTATGCGCTGGTGGCCCTCACCGTGGCGGGTCTGGTGCTGGTGGCGCTAAACCGTGGCGGGTCGTTTTTCGGCGTTGGACGCGGTCCGCTGGACGATGTGCTGACGCCGGCCCAGCGGGTCATTAATGCGCCGGGCGCGTTGGTCGCCAGCATCGGCCGCGGTTTTTCCGACCATTTCCGCATCGTCGAAGAAAATCGCCGCTTGCGCGAGGAGAATGAGCGGCTGAGGCGCTGGTATGAGCTGGCGCTGGCCATGCGCGACAAAATGGAGCGCTATGAGGCGTTGCTGACGCTGAACCCCGATCTGGCGGCGGACTCCGTCACCGCCCGCGTGGTGCAGGAGCAGCGGGGCCCCTTTGTGCAGGGGCGTCTCATCAATGCGGGCCATGAGGACGGCGTCGCCGCTGGTCAAGCGGCCCTCGCGGATCGCGGGCTGGTGGGGCGGGTGGTGAGCGCGGGACGCAGCTCCGCGCGGGTGCTGCTGCTCACCGACGTCAACAGCCGCATCCCCGTGATGGGCGATCGCAACAACGCCCGCGCCATACTGGTGGGCGACAACAGCGCGCGCCCGCGCCTGGCGTTGCAGTTGGCGAGCCATGGCTTGCGGGAGGGGGACCGAATCGTCACCTCCGGCGACGCTGGGCGCCTGCCGCGCGGGCTCAGCGTTGGCGTGGCGTACATTGATGCGCGCGGCGTGTGGCGCGTGCGCCTATTCGCCCAGGATTCGCCGCTGGATTATGTGCGCGTCGTGCGCTTTATCGGCGATGCCGCCATCGCCCCGCCAGAAGCCGAAGACGCCGAAGACGCCGACGCGCCCGCGTCCCGTCCCGTGCCCGAGCGAACGCCCAGCGCCACGCGCGAGCGGGCGGCGCTGAAACGGCCAGGGAGGGCGGCGCTGTGACGCCGGCTCTGCGCACCTTTGGCGCCCCCTGGGTGTTCGCCCACCGCCTGGGGCAAGCGGCGCTGATCCTGACGGCGGCTCTTGTGGACACCATGCCGCTCACGCTTGGCGGGTTAGACGTGCCGCTGCCTCTGATCGCTTTGCCCATCGTGTTTGTGTGGGCCGTGGCCCGGCCCGGGGTGGAGGCGTATGTGGCGGCCTTCGCTGGGGGCCTCGCCCATGATGTTGTCAGCGGCGGGCCCTTGGGCGTGTGGGCCATGGGTTTTTTGGCCTGCGCCGCGGCGGGGGTGATGCAGCGTCCGGCCCTGGAGGGGCAGGGCTTGGCTCCGGTGTGGGTCAGCTTCGCCATGGCGGCCTTGGCGACGCTGGTGGTGTCCGCGCTGTGCGGCGCCATAGCGTTGAACGCGCCGCCCGCGCTGGGCGCGCTGATGGTGCAGATGGCGTTGACCGTTTTGGCGGCGCCCCTAGCGGCGCGTTTCGCCGGCGGTTTTGCCCGCGCCGCGAGCCCCTGGGAGGCGCGCGGATGAGTTTCGGCGTTGATCGTGACGCGCCCCGCCGGGCCCTCTTCGCCCGCCGCACCGTGTTACTGGGCGCAGCAGGCGCGGCCGCCTATGCCGGGCTGGGCGCGCGCCTCTACACACTGCAGATCCAGGATCAGGCGCAATACGCGACGCTGTCCGACGATAACCGCTTCTTTCATCAGCCCGTGGCGCCGCCGCGCGGGCTGATCCTCGATCGCTACGGCGCCGTGATCGCCGGGGCTGACCCCAATTATGAGATCTATGTCACGCCCGATCAGATCACCGATCCCGACGCGGTGGCCGGCGCCGTGCTGCGTTTGCTGGACCCGGCCGGCCGGGTGGAGAGCAGGCGGCGCGAGCGCCTGGCGGATATGATCCGGCGTGCGGAGCGCTATAAGCCGCTGCTGATCGCCCAGGGGGTGGATTGGGATGCTTTTGCGCGGGTGAATTTCCACCGCCCCGATCTGCCGGGTGTTGACGCGGTGGCGGGCGAGACGCGCGCCTATGGGCTGGAGACGCGTGAGGGAACCCGCCGCGATGCGGAGGCCTTCGCCCATGTGGTGGGCTATGTGCAGCGTCCCCCGCGCGCCGTGATCGACACCCGCTTGGAGGAGGCGCGCGACCGCGCGGAGCGCCGCCAGCTCAACCGCGTGATGCGCCATCCCAGCTACCGCATTGGCCGCACGGGCTTGGAGCTGACGCAGGACGCCCGCCTGCAAGGCCGCTGGGGCGAAAAACGGGTGGAGGTGGACGCGCGCGGGCGTGTGGTGCGCGAGGTGGGCCTCGATCAGCAAACATTGGCGGGTGAGGACATCCGCCTCACCCTCGACGCCGAAGTGCAGGCCTTCGCCCATCGGCGGCTCTATGGCGAAAGCGGCGCGGCGGTGGCCTTGGATGTGCGCACGGGCGCGATTTTGTGCATGGTTTCCACGCCCGCCTTCGATCCCAATCTGTTCGTGCCCGGCATGCATCCGCGCGCCTATCGCGCCCTGAACTATGATGAGCGCGCGCCGCTCTATAACAAGCCGTTGCGCGGGCTCTATGCGCCGGGCTCCACCTTCAAAATGATCGTGGCGCTGGCGGCCTTGCGCGCGGGCGTGATCACGCCGGAGGAGAAGATTTCCTGCAGCGGCCGCATGCCGCTGGGCGATCGCGTCTTCCATTGCTGGAAACGCGAGGGCCATGGGCCGATGAATCTGCACGATGCGCTGGTGCAGTCCTGTGACACCTATTTCTACGAAGTGGCGCTGCGGCTCTATCGCGATAGCGGCGTGGACGGCGAGCCCTTGGCCGAAGAGGCGCGGCGCTGGGGCTTGGCGGACGATCCCTATCCGCTGGCGACGCCGGGCAGCCGCGCCGGCTTGATGCCCACCGATCGCTGGAAGCGCACCCGCTATGGCTCGCGCATGACCTTGGGCGATCGGCTCAACGTCGCCATCGGCCAGGGCTATGCGCTCGCCTCGCCCTTGGAGCTGGCGGTGATGATGGCGCGCATGGCGCCGGGCGGGCGGGCTGTGAAGCCCTATCTGTTGCAGGAGGAAGCGCCGCAAACCCCGCCGCCGCCGCTGACGGATGTGGACGCCGAGGCGCTGGCGGCCATGCACCGGGCGATGGCGGGTGTCGTCAATGAAAGCCGTGGCACCGCCTATTGGGCGTTGGACACCCGCGGCGTGGATCTGCCCGGCGTGCAGATGGCCGGCAAGACTGGCACTAGCCAGGTGCGCCGCATCAGCGCCGCCGAGCGCGCCGCTGGCGTCATCGCCAATGAAGATCTGCCCTGGCGGCGGCGCGATCATGGCTTGTTTGTCGGCTATGCGCCGGCGGACCAAGCGCGCTATGCCGTGGCGGTGGTGGTGGCCCATGGCGGCTCCGGCTCCAAGGCCGCGGCGCCGCCGGCCCGCGACATCCTCAAACGTTTGCTGGAGCGTGAAGCGGGACGCGATGTCGCCGCCCCCGCCGGTGACGGAACAGGGCGGTTTGGATGAGTTTCATCGCCAATGCCCGCGATGGACGCGAACCCAATCGTTTGGCGCGTTTGGGCCTGTTGGGCTGGGTGTTGTTCGCCCTGGTGACGCTGCTGGCCGGCGTGGGCTTGGCGCTGCAATACTCCGTCGGCGGGTGTGACTTTGCGGGCGACGCGTCCAGCCATGCGGTGCGCTTGGCCGTCGGCTTTGCGGTGCTGGCGCTGGTGGCGTTTGCGCCCCATGGGCTGCTTATGGGGTTGGCCTATCCAGCGTATGTGGCGGGGTTAGTGCTGTTGGGCGCGGTGGAGGTGTTCGGCGAGACGGCCAATGAGGCCGAGCGTTGGATCACCATTGGCGGGGTGCGCTTTCAACCCTCGGAGTTCATGAAGCTCGCCATCGTGTTCGCCCTGGCGCGCTATTATCACCAGCTGTCCTTCAGCCGGGCGCGCGGCGTGTTGGCCCATGGCCCGGCCTTAGCGCTGATCCTGATACCGGTGCTGATGATCGCCAGCCAGCCCGATCTCGGGACGGCGCTGTTGGCGACCGCGGCCGGGCTGGTGGTCGTGTTTTTGTCCGGCGTGCGGTGGACCGTGATCGCCTATGGCGCGGTGATGGGGCTCATCGGGGTGGTGATGCTGTATGTGTACGGCCTGCATCCCTATCAGCGCGAGCGGATTTTGACTCTGTTCAACCCCGCCGCTGATCCCATGGGCGCGGGGTATCAGTCGCACCAATCCATCATCGCCATCGGCTCCGGCGCGGCCTGGGGCAAAGGCCTGTGCCGCGGCACCCAAAACCAAAACGATTTTGTGCCGGAGAACCAGACCGATTTCATCCTGGCGGCGTTGGCGGAGGAGTTTGGCTTTGTTGGTGGGGCGGGTTTGTTGGCGCTGACGGCCGCCATCATTGTGTGCTGTGCGCTGGTCAGCCTGCGCGCGCCGCGCCATTTCGGACGTCTGGCGGCCCTCGGTGTTGCGGCGAATTTCGCGCTGTATGTCATCATCAACATCGGCATGGTGACGGGCATGCTGCCGGTGGTGGGCGCGCCGCTACCGCTGTTGTCCTATGGCGGGACGGTGATCATTGCGGTGTTGGCTGGCTTTGGCCTGGTGCTCAATGTGCACGTCAACCGTGATGTGGACGCCCCGCGCCGCATGGGGGCGTTTTAGCCGGCTTCAAAGCCAGCGGGCCAACGCTGCAGGGCGTCATCCAAAGCGGCGGGCGTTTCATCGAGCGCAGCGCGCAGCTGGGCCAACAGCGGCGCGGGATCGGATAACTCGGGGTGTTCCAGCAGCTGACAGATCTGCGCCATACGTCCAGCGCCCACATTGGCGGCCGAACCGCGGAAGGTATGGGCGGCGGCATGACGCACGCGCGCATCGCCTGAGGCGCAAGCCTCCTGCAAATCTGCGAACAGCTCGTCGCTCATCTCCCAAAACACGGCGGCGATGTCGCGAAAGGCCTCCGGCCCCGTAGCCGTGACCATTTGCGACAGAAACGTGGCGTCCAAAAGCGGCGTGTTCGCCACGGCGGACGTGTCGCTGGACGACCGGATGACAGAACAGGCCATTGACAAACTCCACTGCGGCGCCGCGTGTGTCGGGTGTGAAAGGTACACCGGCACAGTACCGCATAAGGACATTGCGTCTGGGTTACTGCGCCCTCGAACGCGCACGGCGTTGACGGTCCACGGGGCCGAGCTGGCAGTGATGAACGGGGGCGATCGCGTCATTGAGGAGGACACATGGCCGCCGCCGTTCAACCGCATGAGCATTGGTCCTCTCGCTTTGCGTTCATGATGGCGGCCATCGGCTCTTCGGTGGGCCTGGGCAATTTTTGGCGGTTTCCCTACACCGCCGGCGAGAATGGCGGCGCGATTTTCGTGCTTGTCTATGTGCTGTGCATCGCGCTGGTGGCGTATCCGGTGCTGGTGGCGGAGTACGCCATTGGCCGTCGGGGGCAGAGCTCGGCGGTGCGCTCGGCCCGCGCCATGGTCAAAGAGGCCGGCGCGCCGCGGGCCTGGGAGGCGCTGGGCTGGGTCGGCATGATCGGCGCGTTTTTGATTTTGTCGTTTTATTCCGTCGTGGCCGGTTGGGTGCTGCTGTACATCTTCAAAACGTTTTCCGGCACATTCGTCGCCATGACGCCGGACGCGATCACGGCGGAATTTGAAAGCACCATCAGCAACACCTTGCTGGTGGTGCTGGCGCACACGGCCTTTATGGCGCTGACGGCGCTTATCGTGGCGCGCGGCGTCAAGCGCGGCATCGAGTTCACCGTCGAGGTGTTGATGCCGTTATTTTTCATCATGCTGCTGGGTGTTGTGCTGTTTGGCCTGTTCACCGGCGAGCCTTGGCGGGCGGCGGCGTATTTGTTCCAGCCGCAGCCTTGCGTCCTGTTTGATGTGGTGGGGGAGGCCGCAGCCAATGCCTGCGGCGCCGCCGAGGGCGCACAGACGCGCTTCAGCTTCGCCAATCTGGGCGGCATTTTCTCCGCCGCGCTGGGCCAGGCGTTTTTCTCCGTCGGCGTCGGCGTCGGCCTGATGATCACCTACGGCTCTTACATCTCCAAACGGGAGAACCTCACCAGCTCGGCCGGGCTGGTGGCGGGCGCCGACACCCTGGTGGCGCTGGTGGCGGGGCTGGCGATTTTCCCCATCGTGTTTGGCTTCGGCCTGGATCCCAATGGCGGGCCGGGCCTGTTTTTCGTCACGCTGCCGGTGGCGTTTTCGCAAATGCCGGCCCTCATCGGCATCGTCTTTGGCGGCGTGTTTTTCACGCTCGCGTTTTTCGCGGCGCTGACCTCCTCGATATCGTTGCTGGAGGTGTCGGCCGCCTGGGCGAAGGACGCCCTCGGCGTCGGACGGATGAAGGCGGCCTTGGGCCTGGGGGTGGCTTGCTGGCTGGTGGGGCTGGGCAGTGTGTTTTCCGGCGGATTTTTTGATTTGGTCGATCAGATCACTGGCAAGGTGTTCCTGCCCGTGGGCGGCCTGCTTGTGGCGTTGTTCGCCGGCTGGGTGGTGAACCGCGCCGTGTTCCGTGACGAGATGACGGCCACCACGGACGCGTCATTCGCTTTATGGCGCGTCTTGATCCGTTGGGTGGCCAGCATCGGCACCGCCCTGATCGTTGCGGTGAGCCTATGGGGGCTGATCGCCAACCCGCCGGCGGTGATCGCCGCCGCTCTGGGGCTGTCATCCTAGGGCGCGATCGCGCCGGCCGTCGCGGTGTCAGCCGTTCAACTCCGCCGCCAGCGCGTCGGTGGCGCGCACCAGTCCGTCAATGATGGGCGGCTCAAAGGCGGAATGTCCCGCCCGCACCAGGCTGAGATGCGCGTGTGGCAGCGCTTGCGCCAAACGCCAGGCTTGGCGCGGCGGCGTCACCAAATCGAACCGGCCTTGCACAATATGGACGGGCAGGGTCGGTAGGCCCCGCGCCGCTTCCAACAAATCAAAGCCCTCCGGGAAAAACCCGCGACGATAGCAATAATGGCACTCGATCCGCGCCAAGGCCTCCAGTCGTCCGCTGGCCGAGGCGACGGCCTCCGCCGTTGGCCGCGTGGGGTCCGCCGCCGGCGCGCTGGCGTCCGGCTCCGCGATGTCATGCAGGGCGTAGGCGGCGCGTATGGCGGCGCTCTCCCACCCCGTCCATGCGAGGGCGGCCGCGCTGCGCACGCGCGCATCGGCATCCGTGAGACGCGCCTTATACGCCGCGACGGGATCGCCGCGTTCGTCGGGCTGCAACGGCGCGAGAAACGCCTCCCACGCTTCGGGCAACAGAACCCCGGCCCCGCCGCGATAGAACCAGTCGATCTCCGCCGGGCTCATGAGGAACACCCCGCGCAGAATCAGTGCCGACACCGCCTCCGGGTAGGTTT
>CAZGCB010000074.1:0-13823 GCA_964524065.1 uncultured Caulobacterales bacterium
CCGTGCCCGGGGCGGTCATCATCTTCGGCATGCCGCGGCCTTTGGCGTGGGCCGCCTCGATGACCGCGCGATAGCCGGCGAGGTTCGCTTGGGACGACAGCGCATCCATGGACTGGGCGCGGGTGATGCGCGGGGTGAACTCCATGGCGAAGGCGTCCACCTTCGCATCCGCATAGGCCTGCAGCATGTCCGGATCGTCATAGGGCTCCAGCAGCCCCACCAGCCCGGCGCCGGCCTTCATGCGCGCCAGCTGATCGCGCGTCGGCCCGCGCACGCAAAACACCACATCGGCGCTCCACGCATCGCCGAGTTGCGCACCCGCTTCGGTGAGCGCTGAGTCCAGAGTGGCGGATGTCGCGCCAGCGCCGGCTTCAACCACCAGGCTATGGCCGGCGGCGCTGAGTTTCTTCACCGTCTCCGGCGACACGGCCACACGGGTTTCACCCTCACGGGTCTCTTTGGGGATGCCGATGTGCATGTCGCCCTCGCTTGGTTACAGCCCGACGCAGCGCCGCCGCGTCAGGGTGAATGGGACACTGCAGCGCGCCGGGACGCAAGGGCCCTATCCACGCGGCGCCCGCACCACCTGAAACGTCGCGCGCCGCGCTAAGCCTGGAAGCCGCGAGCCGACACGACGGTCAGCCCATGAACCCGGCCATGAGATAGACAAAGCCTGTCACAAGCACCGCCAATACGGCCAGCCCCACCAAGGTGATGTAGTAGGCGCTGGCCATGCGCAGGCTGACCCCGCCAATGGCCCCGACCACGAAGGACGCGCCCAGACTGGCGAAGGGCGCCACGCCCACCGCGAAGATGAGGGTGAAGTACAGCACCAACACCACGGTGAGCAGGGATGACCAAATGGTCACCTGCATGAAGCCGTGAAAGGTGCGGCGTTGGTCGTCAATGTCCATCTGGCCGGGAATGTGATCGGTGGAGTCGCCCGTCATGATCGCCCTCTTCGGCAGCGCCCGCCGGAGGATGAGGCGGCGCGGCGTCGTGTGTCGGAAGTCTATTTATGTACACCAAGGCGCTAGCACGGCGCCTTAACGCCATCAAGAACGTGCGCCGTCCAACACGCCGCCGCGATGGGGCTTCGGCCAAACGGACAACAAGCCGTGCAAACCCGCCACCATGGCGAGGGGTTGATCCAGCAAGACGTGATGTTGCGCCTCGGGCACGGTGATAAGGGGCATGTCGGCGGGCAGGTACTCACCCATCTGCGCCCACAATTCGTCCGGCACCAGCTTCGATTGCGCGCCGCGTATAAAAGCCAAAGGGCAACGGACCGCGGCCAGCACGTCTTCGGGGTTAAACTTCTCCCCCTTTTTGCGCTTCAACCACAACTCCGGGTCATGACGCCAGGTGAACCCCGCTTCGCCATCATTATCCTCGGCGGCCACCGGCATAATCGCCTCGCGCGCCACATGATCGACGATAAACAGATGCTCGCACTCCTGGTTGGGCATCAGACGAAAGCGCGCCAACGCGGCGGCCATGGTGGGGTAAACGCGTCCGCCGCGCCGACTGCGCGTGTCGTCGCCCTCCACTTCGTCGGGTTTGGGCGGAACAAGGGGAATATCCACCACCACTACGCCAGCCAGGCGATCGCCATGGCGCCCCGCAGCCCAGGACGACACCATGGCGCCAAAGGAATGGCCGACCACAATGGGCTGGTTGTCCGTGTCCGCCATATCGATTCCGGCCGCTTCGGCCGCGGCGAGGATTTCGTCCGCGAACACATCCGCCGCGTATTCTGAACGGTGATCGGACGCTCCCATCCCCGACAGCGACAGCGCCAGCGGCGTCCAGGCATCGGCGAAAAAGGGCGCGATAAAGTCCCACCAGCCCAGATGCGCCAGACCGCCATGCACGAAGATTAATCCACGCGCTTTGTCGGGAGCACGCCCGGGCGTGTCCCACCGTCGCCAAGCGATCTTGGCGCCGGCAGACTCCACCGCGCCATCCGTGCGCGGGGCGGCCAGCGCTTGGGTGAACCAATCGGGGGCCGGCGGCTTTTCCCCCGCAAAGGGGGCCAACGGGAAGGTGTGCTTTTGCGTCGCCTTCTCCGCGCCATAGGCGAGCGGGTTCGACTTCGCGCCAGGCGGGACGCCAGGCTGGGCTTCGGCGGGCTCAGTCATGTCCATCGCGTAACCGACGTTGACGTACACGTCAATTTGACGCAACGCCCATCAGGCTTCAGCCGTGCGCGGCGCCCCCAGGCCGACCGCCTCCAAAGCTGTGCTTTGGCGCGCCTCAAGGCCGGCGCTGTCAAAGTCCGCGATGGATTCCTGGAACAGCCGGTAAAAGTTCAGCTTGGCCCCCAGATGCAGAAACGCCGCGCCCAAGCCAATCGCGGCCCGATCCATAAACACAAACTCACGCGGAATGGTCACCGGCCCGCGCTCCTTCAACAAGGCCCGCACGCGAAACGCTTCCTTACGTCCATATTCGCCAGGATTAACGCCATCGGCCACGGTGCGCTCGCGATCATCGAGCATGGGCGCATAGATAAATCGCGCCCACAGCGACAGCGCCTCCATCACGCCCTTGGAGAGATTGCGAAAGCCCCAGGTTTCATAGGCCGCCGCCTCGGCGTCGCTGTCATTGGTCTCCAGCGCCCGATAAAGCCGCACCACCCCCTCCACAAAGCTGGCGGGAAAGATCCGGATACAGCCAAAATCGAGGAGATTGATCTGCGCGCGTTCGGCCGAGGTGGCCTCTTCCACCACGGTGTAATTGCCCAAATGCGGATCGCCATGAATGACGCCATAACGGTTCATCGGCGTCCACCAGGCCGCGAACAGCGCCTCGGCGATGCGATTGCGCACGTCTTGCTCAGCCTCGACAAAGTCCAAAATCCGCCGCCCATCGAGCCAGCTCATCGTGAGCAGCCGCGGCGTCGATAGCGCCTCACGGGGTTCCGGCGTGCGCACCCGCGGCTCGTCTTGCAGCATCAACCGATACAAAGCGATGGCCCGCCGCTCGCGCTCATAATCCAACTCCTCGCGCAAACGATCGCCGATCTCCTCGCGCACTTCGGACGTGTCGATGGAGCCGTCCATGCGCCGCAAGACGCCGAACGCCAGGTTCAGCTGCGCCAGATCCGACTCCACCGCGCTGGCCATGTCCGGATATTGCAGCTTGCAGGCGAGACGCCGGCCCTCAACATCCGTCGCCCGGTGCACCTGACCGAGGGACGCGGCGTGGGCCGCCTCATGTTCAAAGTCCGCGAAGCGGCTGCGCCAATCGGGGCCAAGTTCGGCTTTCATCCGTCGCTTGACGAAACTCCAGCCCATGGCCGGCGCATGGGCCTGCAGCTGCGCCAGCTCCTCAGCGTATTCCGGCGGCAGTGCATCGGGAATGGTGGCCAGCATCTGCGCCACCTTCATCAGCGGCCCCTTAATGCCCCCCAGGGCGGCGCGCAGGGCCCGAGCGCTGCGCGCATCCGCGTCATCACCGCCCAGCAGCCGATTGGCCCCGATGGCCACGGCGGCCGACGACAAGCCCGCCCCCACTTGCGCCACACGCCGCGCGCGGCCGGTGAAGCTGTCGGTTTCGGCCATAGCGGTGTCCTCGCGGGTGGAGCCCAAAATACGGGCGGTGTCGGCGTCTCCTCTCATATAAGTGCGAAGGGCGCGCTGGCACGCCCGCACGCCGGTCGACGCATCACCCGCGCGGGCTGCAGGTATGCAGCGGCACGCTATGAAGTGTTGCCAGAGTCTTAAAGAAGATAAATCAGGGCGACAAATTTCCTTCAAGGAAAAACCTGCGATTTCCCGTTTTGGGGCGAGATATTAAAGGCCCTTTTACGAACTCTGTCCCACACCGGTGCGCATCGAACACATCCGGCGCGCCCGCCGCCGCCGCACCATCCGGGGACGACATCAGCATGGCCAACACTGTACTCATCGTCGAAGACGACCCCACCCAGCGCCGCCTCATGCGCGCCGTGGTGGAGCGCGAAGGCTTCAAGGCGCTGCAAGCCGATTGCGGCGAGCGAGCGCTGGACCTGCTGAAGCGTGAACGCCATGGCGTCGATGTGGTGCTGCTGGACCTGATCATGCCGGGGTTGGGCGGCATGGAGACCCTCTCCGTCTTGCAGGCCGACCATCCCGATTTGCCGGTGATCGTGCTCACCGCCCAAGGCGGGGTGCAAACCGTCGTGGACGCCATGCGCGCCGGGGCGACGGATTTCTTCGTCAAGCCCGCCAATCCGGACCGCGTGGGCGTCAGCCTGCGCAACGCCTTGAAGCTGCGCACCCTGTCGGGCGAAGTGACGCGGTTGAAAAAGAAGGCCTCCAGCACCCTGTCGTTTGACGACATGATCGCCGAAGCCCCAGCCATGGCGCAGGTGACACGGCTCGGCCGGCGGGCGGCCAAATCCAACATTCCCATCCTGATCACGGGGGAATCCGGCGTCGGCAAAGAGTTGATCGCCCGCGCCATCCAAGGCTCCAGCGACCGCTCCGGTCAGCCCTTCATCACCGTCAATTGTGGCGCGATCCCCGAAAACCTCGTGGAATCCATCCTGTTTGGGCACAAAAAAGGGGCCTTTACCGGCGCCACCAGCGACCATGACGGCAAGTTCAAAGAAGCCGATGGCGGCACGCTGTTCCTCGATGAAGTGGGCGAGCTGCCCCTTGATGTGCAGGTGAAACTGCTGCGCGCCCTGCAAGAGGGCGAAGTCGACCCTGTGGGCGGCAAACGTCCAGTGAAGGTGGATGTGCGCATCATCTCGGCCACCAACCGCGATTTGATGGAGGCCGCCGCCGAAGGGCGCTTCCGTGAGGATTTGTTCTACCGGCTCAATGTGTTCCCCATCGAGGTGCCGCCTCTGCGCGAGCGCCGCGCCGACATCGCCGCGATGGCGGAGCATTTCATCCGTCGTTTCAACGCCCAAGAGGGCCGCTCGGTGCGCGGCTGCGCCCCACAAACCGGGGCCATGCTGGAGGCCTTCGATTGGCCCGGCAATGTCCGCCAGCTGGAAAACGCCGTGTTCCGCGCCGTGATCCTGGCTGAAAGCGAATGGCTGCAACCTCAAGATTTCCCGCAAATCCCAGGCGCGCCGTCCATTCCCGAACCGCGGCCGACCGCGGGCCTAACGGCCGCGCCGGCCCCGGCGGCAGCGCCGGCCCCGGCGGCAGCGCCGGCGCCGCTCGGCCTTCCCGGTGCGCTTCAGGGCGCCGACACACCCAGCACCGATGGGATTCCCGTGGATGTGCTCGATGAGTCCGGTCATTTGCGGCCGCTGGACGATATCGAGCGCGATCTCATCCAGTACGCCATCGACACCTATGCCGGGCATATGTCGGAGGTGGCGCGACGCCTCGGCATCGGCCGTTCGACCTTGTATCGCAAGGTGCGCGCCCACGATTTGGATGTAAAACACGCCCGCGCCGCCGGCTGAGGGGGCGGCGTCCCTGAGCGGCAAGAGCTAGAAGCGCCGATTGCCGCTCCCGCCGCCGCCCATCAACATGGGCGCGGCCAGCGCGACGATTTGCTCGGCCTGGCCGTCCACATGCTCGATCAGATCCCCGCGCTTATGCCGTTCGGCCGCAGCCTTCGCCTGCCCCATCAGATTGCGCGCCTCCGCCGGCTTGCCCCGCTTGGCTTCAGACACGCCATAGCGACACAGTGAATCCACCTCCCCATCGACATAGGTGATGGTGCGGCACAAATGCACGGCGGTCTTAAAGGCTTGGGCGGCGCTCTTAAACTCGCCCCGATCGCTTTCAAAATCGCCCAGAAACATCAAAATGCGCGCGGCCTCATCACGCATGCCGGCCGCCTCCAGCGCCCCGCGTGCATTGACACACGCCCGCCGCACCTGATCGTCATCCTTAATATGGATGAACAAGAGCCCGATGATCTTTTGCGTGAGCGACGCGTCATCGCGATGCCCGGCTTGGGTGAAGGCGATGAACGCTTGCTGGAACGCGTGCATACCCGCCACATATTCTTGGGCGGCGCACGCCTTAGCGCCATCCAGCAGCGCCACATGCGCCTGACGCACCAAAGCCTCCGCCTGCGCTTGGCGGGCGGCTTCAGCAGCGTCTTCGGCCGCCGGAGCGCCGCGCCCGCCAAGTTTGGCGAGCGTCGCCTGGATGGCGTCGAGAAAACTCATCAACGCTTTGAATACACGACAAAGCTTTAGCGTCCTGTTGCCGCTTAAAACGGCTTTCGCCGCTCTTCCGGCGCCAGCAGCGCCGCCGCGCCTGTCGCCAACACCGCCCCCACCAGCTGCGCCGCGATGAAGGCCGGCGCATCCACCGGGCGAATGCCGGAGAACGTGTCAGTGAGCGCCCGTGCGATGGTGACGGCTGGATTGGCGAAACTGGTGGAAGCGGTGAACCAATAGGCCGCCACGATATAAAGCCCGACAATCCAAGCCACGGCCTCGGCGCGAAACCGCACGCCGAGAAAAATGAACAGCACCAGGCCGAACGTCGCGACGCCCTCCGACACCCATTGCGCCGGGCCGGTGCGCGGCGCGTCAAAGCTCTGCCCCAAAGGCGCGGCGAACATGGCGTGGGCGAGGATAACGCCCGCCGCGCCCCCAAAGATTTGCACAACCACATACGCACCCGCCGCGCGCGAACCGATCCGTCGCCGCAGGGCCATGGCCACGGTCACGGCCGGATTGAAATGCGCGCCGGAAATGGGCCCAAGCGTGGTGATCAGCACCACCAAGATCGCGCCCGTGGCCACGGCGTTGGCAAGCAGCGCCAGCGCCACATCCTCCGTCAGCCTTTGAGCCATAATCCCAGAGCCGACAACGCCCGCGAGCAAAAACGCCGTGCCCAGCCCCTCCGCGGCGAGCCGCCGGCCTTGTTCCGCTGCCATCATGGCCTATCCCCCATCCCCTCTGCGCGCCGCGACGGACCGCGCTTAGTCCGCCATCCGCCCGATGGCGTTCACCTCAGCCTTCAGCGCGTCATCGGCCAAGGCCTCCAGCGGCAGAGCCAACAGCGCCGTCACCCGCTTATGCAAGCGCTGATACGCGGCCTCAAAGGCCGCGCGCTTTTCGTCGTCACTGCCTTCCACAGCGGCCGGGTCGGGAATGCCCCAATGCGCCGTCACCGGCCCGCCGCGCGCCGGATCCTGCGGCCAGACCGGGCACACCTCCGCCGCCGCGCTGTCGCACACGGTGATGATCAGGCGCATACGCGGCGCATCGGACGTCGCGAACACGTCCCAGCTTTTGGAGCTGTAGCCCGCCGCGCGATGGCCGTGGGCGCCCAACGTCTCCAGCGCCAGAGGATGCGGCGCGCCCTTGGGCTGGGAGCCGGCGCTAAAGCCGGTAAGGCGCCCGCCGCTCAGCTCGGTGATCAACGCCTCGCCCAAAACGCTGCGAGCCGAATTGCCGGTGCACAGGATCAGGACATTCATGGCGGCGCTCCCCAGCCGGTGAGGCGGCAGTTCCGCCCCAGCCGGCCGCAAAGGTCAAGCGTCACGCTCCAAGAACAATCGATCACGCGCGAAATCCAAGACAAAGCCTTGCTTGGCCCACAAATCCACCCCCGCAATGGCGAACGGCCCCTCATCAGCGCCCAGCATGGCTAAAGGCTCCATCTCCAGCACCAGCACCCGCTGATCGTCCCACACATGATCGCCCACACGCACAGCGCCCAGATCGCCCGCCATGGTGGGCCGCGCCTGCGCTTGCACGTCCTGCATCCGCGGCCCGTGGCGCAAACGGTCCCGCAAGGGCGCAAAGGCCTGCAACTCCTCCACCGCCTGCCAATTCAAGACCGTCGCGGGCGAGCCTGTATCCACCAAGGTCGGGATCTGATCGACGCCCACGCCCAAATCCACAAAGTGCAAATCCAAAGCGCCTTCTTTCGTCGGGCCGCGATGCAGCCGCGCGCGGCGCCATCGGCGATAGGGCCGATCAGAAAAGACCCGCTCAGGCACAAAACGGATACTGCGCGTCTGGGGATCAAACACCAAAGCGTAATGGACCAGGAAATCCATGCCCAATATGCCATCGGCCTCAAGCCCGTCGCGGGGATCAGCGAACACCACCAGCTGCGACACCGATTGGGCTGTTCGCCCGACGCCCAGTGTCTCCACCGCCACGGCCGGTCGCGAGGCCGTAGCGATCATGCCATGCACCAGCACGGTGCGATCCGCGATGGGCGTGCGCTCGCGCGCCGGCGCTGAACGCTCAAACAACCCCGATGCGGTGGAGCCGGTATCGATGATGAACCGATAGGGGCCCGCACCGTCAATGGTCACCGGGATGATAAACAGCCCTTGCGCCGAGCGCTCATAGCGCACCACGGCTTGGGCCTGCAGCGCCTCGTCCACCGTAGCGGGCGTGGCGCAGCCCCCGAGCGTCGCCAGCGCCCAAAGCGCGGAGACGGGGGCCATGCTGTGAAGTCTGGTCATAATGGGCTCGTTCGTCACCTCTCAGTCTGCGTCGTTCACATCGATCGACCGCGGAACCGCAGACTATGACACTTTTATGAATATCCGTCTGTACACATATTATTTCGGCTCCGTGATGACCACGATGATACGGCGCTCGCGCGACTCGTGCTCACCCCGACGAGGGCCGCAAGCCCACAACGCGGGCGCCCCCAAAACCGCCCCAAAGGCCGCCTTGCCAAGCAAGCCCGCGCCATTGGACACTGGCGCGCCATGACCGATCAGGTTCACACGCCCCCCGCCCGCCTCGCGCCCGCGCCGCTGAGCGCAGAGGCTTGGGATCACGCCGCCGCGGTGGTGGACGCCTTGATCGAGGAGCGCGCGGGGCGCTGGCCGGAGAATCCGCTGCTGTGGCGGCTCGTGCGCGCGGGCATTGACCCCATGTTTGGCTATCGCAAAGCCGTGGCGCTCACCGCCGCCATCGCGCCCCTATCCAGCGAGGCCGTCATGGCCCATGTGGACGCGATGCTGCAGCTGCAGGTGCAGGTGGAGGGGCTGGAGCACATCCCGCGCGAAGGGCCTCTGGTGGTGGTGGCCAACCATCCCGGCGGCATTGCGGACGGCGTCGCGGTGTGGCGCGCGCTGAAGGACGCCCGTCCGGATCTGTGCTTTTTCGCCAATCGCGACGCCTGGCGCGTGTCAGCGGGGCTGGAGCAGCTGGTGATCCCTGTGGAATGGCGCGATGACGCCCGCACGCGCGAGAAAACCCGTGAAACCGTCAAGCATGCCACCAAGGCCTTCCGGGCCGGACGCGCCGTGGTGATTTTCCCCACCGGGCGCATCGCCCATTGGCAATGGCTGCGCCGCGGGCCGGACGGCCGGCGGCTCTGGCCGGGAACCGAGGAGCCGGATTGGCAGCCCAGCGCTCTGGCCCTCGCCCGCAAATATGACGCGCCCATTGTACCGCTGGGCGTGCGCGCACGCATGTCGAGCCTCTATTACGCTTTGCAGTATGTCTCAGAATCCCTGCGGCACATGACGGTGTTCCATGAGCTTTTGAACAAGCGCGGGGCGCGCTATCGCCTGCGCTTCGGGCCCGGGCTCGCCCCCGATGCGTGGACCGATGATTTGGCCGGCGCGGTCGCGGATTTGCGTGCGCGCAGCCTGGCGCTGGCCTGGGGCCACTAGGCGGACCTTATCTGGGGAGCGCCTAGTGGCCCCGCCCCGCCCTATTGAGCGATTTCCCCGCGTAGGCGACGCACCAAGCCGCGCTGGCGTTGCGCGCGGGCCCGGGCCGCCTCCTGCGGATCGTGGATGGCGGCATGGGCGTAGGCCGCCTCAATCCGCTCCAGCAAGGATAAATCCGCCGCCTCCAATCCGCCGGCGGCGGTGAACACCCGTAACAACGCCTCGCCTGCCAACAATGCCGCATCATCGCGCCCCGCGGCCCAGGCCGTCTCAAACGCCCGCGCCGCCGCCGTATCGTCCTGCGCCACGCCATCCCCCCGCACCAACATCAAGCCGAGCGTGAACGCCGCATCGCCATGGCCCTGACTGGCGGCCTTGGCCAACCATGCGGCCGCTTCCGCCACATCGCGCCGGCCCGCGGCGCCGGAGATTAAGAGGCCGCCCACATCCGCTTGGGCGTTGGCGTCCCCCGCCTCCGCCGCATCACGACACAGCTGCAGCCCCTGGGCCGGCGCACGCGCCACCCCTTCGCCGCGAATATAGAGATTGCCGAGCGCGCATTTGGCTTTGTCCACGCCCAAGCTCGCCGCGCGCGCATACCAATCCGCCGCCTGGGCCGCATCCTGCGGCCGTCCACGGCCGGTATAATAGCACGCCGCCACATCATGGGCCGCCAGGCCGTCGCCGGCCTCGGCCCCACGCATGAACAAATCGCAGGCTTTCTCCGCTTGCGGCGCCAGGCCTGCGCCGCCCGTACGCGCCAAGCCGCCCGCCAACCGCCAGGCCTCCGCCGCGCCGCGCCCGCCCGCGCGCTCCAACACCGCCAACGCCGCGGCGCCGTCGTCCGCCTCCAGCGCCGCCGCCGCCTGAGCGCGCCAATCCGACGCCTGAGCCAAGGCCCCAACGGCGCCTGCCGCCGCCACGAGCACCGCAATCATAGCTGTAAGGCTGCGCAAAAGCGTGTTCTCCCGCGTCGCGGCTCAGGCGTCAGCCGCTGCGGCGGCTCAGGATCCACACGCCATGATGCCCGCCCTGACGCACCGGCGCCAAGCGCAAATCGCTAAAGCCTGCGGCGTGGAACACCCGGGTCACCGCGCCAAGATCATAGTCATACATGCGGATGAGATGCTCCACCGCCGCCTGCCCGCGCCGCGCGCGCCAGGCCTGCATGCCCTGCACCCAGCGCACCACCGCCCGCCGCAGGGCGAGCCCGCCGGCCCGCTCGCGCGCGATCGGAACCTGCAACGACACGAATCCGCCCGGCGCCACACGCTGCAGCACCCGCCGCAGCAGCGCCATGCCTTCGTGCGGAGGGATGTGCTGAAACACCAAGTACGACTGCACCCAATCAAACGGGCCGTCCGGCAGTGTGGTGGTGAAACGGATGTTCGTGACACCCGCCGCGGCCGCGCGCTCAGTCGCCTGGGCGGTCATCTCCGCAGAGACATCATACCCCGTCACATGCGTGCAGCAGCGCGCCATGGGCACGCTCAGACGGCCTAGCCCGCTGCCCACATCCAAGGCGCGTCCCCCCGGTGTGGCGGCGAAATGGCGTTGGAAGCGGCGCATGAGGAAGCCATGGATGGCGCGACCACTGGCCTCAAACGCATGCGCGTCATCGGTATCCAACACAACGCCGCGAAAACGCTCCTGCGACACCACGCCATAATAGGGGAGCGCGCGGGCGATGCGGTCCCAATCATGCGACGGACGGTCCGCGCGGGCCACGCCCGCAGCCGCGGACGCCGCGCCGTCGCCATCAAAGGCGACGACGTCCCGTTTCAACGTCCCAGAAACAGCCGGCGTGTCTACGCCACCCGCTCCAGCATCATCTGCTTGATTTTGGCGATCGCTTTGGCCGGGTTCAGCCCTTTGGGGCACACCTGGGCGCAGTTCATGATGGTGTGGCATCGGTACAGCTTGAAGGGATCCTCCAGCGCATCCAAGCGCTCGCCGGTGGCTTCATCGCGGCTGTCAGCCAGCCAGCGATAGGCCTGCAACAGCGCCGCGGGGCCGAGATATTTGTCGCCATTCCACCAATAGCTGGGGCAGGAGGTGGAGCAGCAGGCGCACAAAATGCACTCATACAGCCCGTCCAGCTCCGCCCGATCCTCATGGCTTTGGCGCCATTCCTTTTCCGGCTCCGGCGTTTCGGTCTGTAGATAAGGCTCGATATAGGCATGCTGGGCGAAGAAATTCTCCAGATCCGGCACCAGATCTTTCAACACCGGCTGGTGCGGCAAAGGCGCGATGGTGACCACGCCGCCGCCCACTTCATCCCACCCTTTGGTGCACGCAATGGTGTTGCGTCCGCCGATATTCATCGCGCAGGAACCGCACACGCCTTCGCGGCAGGAGCGCCGGAACGTCAGCGTCGGATCGATTTCATTTTTGATGTAGATCAACGCGTCCAACACCATGGGGCCGCACTGATCCACATCAATGGTGTAGGTGTCCCACCGCGGATTGCCGCCTGTTTCCGGATCATAGCGATAAATCCGGAAAGTCTTCGTTTTCTTGGCGCCCTCGGGCTTGGGCCAGCGCTTGCCGGCTTTGACCTGAGAGTTTTGCGGCAATGTCAGTTGAACCATCACTCGCCCCATCTGCGCGCGATTACCGAGAGGCTACGCGCGAAACACTACGGATCCGATAAACACCTAGCGGATAAACGCGCCAGGTAAAGCGTCAGCTGCGCCCCACGCCGTTAGGACAGCGCCGGCGCGCGGCAATCGGTGGTGGCGATGGTGGCCCCTGTCTCCACCACGGTGAAATAGAGGTGCTCCTCCTCAGACACCCCGACCGAGAAGCAGGACGCTTGGCCCCGCTCATACCACTCATAGACATAGCAAATATACTGATTGACCGTGTACCAGCGCCCCACGCGCTTGCCGTCCTGCAGCAAATCATAGAGCGCACCGTCGGTGGCCGTATGCTCGCCCCATTCGGGATCCTCGCCAAAGCGCTCGCGCCCATCAATGTAACAACCGCGCAGCTGTGCGCCGTTCATGGTCTCCAGCACGCCGTCCGCATCAAGCAGGGTAAGATCCTCGGGAACCTCCGGACGCGGCAGCGGCGCCCCCAAGTCTTGGGCGTACGCTCCGCCTAAGCCCGCACTGATCGCCAAAAGCAGACCCGCCATAATCCCCGTGAGAGCCCGCACCATCGTTCTCCTCCCGCCTGCCTGAGACGTGGATATCACCAGGCATAGCGCGCAGGATTGCGACACGGGCCACACACAGCCACGCTCTAGTAGACCCGCGCTTTGGGCTCGATATAGCTGATTTCGTTGGTCAGCGTGTAGGTGTGCACAGGACGATAATCCAGTTTCACCGCGCCGGCCTCATCCACCCACGCCAAGGTGTGCTTCATCCATTCATTGTCGTCGCGATCGGGGAAGTCCTCCCGCGCATGGGCGCCGCGGCTTTCCGTGCGATTGCGCGCCGAGTGCACGGTGGACGCCGCCTGCATGAGAAGATTGTCGAACTCCAGCGTCTCCAGAAGATCGGTGTTCCACACCAAGCCTTTGTCGGCCACGCGGATGTCCGGCACGCCCTCATAGACCTTGGCGATGCGCTGCACGCCTTCTTCCAGCACCTCGCCAGTGCGGAACACGGCGCAATTTTCCTGCATGGCCTTTTGCATATCAAGGCGCAGGGCCGCGGTGTTGGTGCCGCCTTCGGCGGTGCGGAAGCGCTCCAGCCGCGCCAGATGCGCGTCGCCCGCATCGGCCGGCAGCTCGGGCTGAGACGCGCCCGCCTCCACCGCAGCGCCGCAGCGCAGCCCCGCAGCGCGGCCAAACACCACCAAATCGATCAGGGAGTTGGAGCCCAAACGATTGGCGCCATGCACCGACACGCAGGCCGCCTCGCCAATAGCCATCAGGCCCGGCACCACGGTGTCGGGATCGCCGCCCACCTTGGTCAGCACCTCGCCATGATAGTTCGTGGGGATGCCGCCCATATTGTAGTGCACCGTGGGCAGGATCGGGATCGGCTCCTTGGTGACGTCCACACCGGAGAAAATACGCGCCGTCTCGGAGATGCCCGGCAGACGCTCCGCCAACACCGCCGGATCCAAATGATCCAGATGCAGGAAGATGTGATCTTTAAGCGGACCCACGCCGCGGCCTTCGCGGATTTCAATGGTCATGGCCCGGCTCACCACATCGCGTGAGGCGAGGTCCTTGGCGCTGGGCGCATAGCGCTCCATGAAGCGCTCGCCCTCGGAATTGGTGAGATACCCGCCCTCGCCGCGCGCGCCTT
>CAZGCB010000075.1:0-13635 GCA_964524065.1 uncultured Caulobacterales bacterium
CGCAAGGTGAAGCGCTTTGATTGCGGCATTGTTGTGGATCTCGTCACCATCGGGCCTGACGCCACCCTCGGCGATTTGCGCGCTTTGATGGCCCAGTACAAAATCTCCGGCATTCCTGTGGTCGAGCCCAATGGCGTCGGCGGGCCGGGCCGCCTGGTGGGCATCATCACCAATCGCGATGTGCGCTTCGCCGACGATCCGAATGAGAAAGTCGCGGATTTGATGACGCGCGAGCTTGTGACCGTGCGCCAAGGCGTCAGCGAGGAGGAGGCGCGCGCCCTCCTGCATAAGCACCGCATTGAGCGGCTCTTGGTGGTGGATGACGCCTTCCGCTGCGTTGGGCTGATCACGGTCAAGGACATGGAGAAGGCCTCCGCGCATCCCAATGCCTGTAAGGATGAAGCGGGTCGTTTGCGCGTGGGGGCTGCAACCACGGTGGGCGATGATGGCTTTGAGCGCACCGAAGCGTTGATGGAGGCGGGCGTCGATGTGGTGGTGGTGGACACCGCCCATGGCCATTCCGCTGCCGTGCTGGAACAAGTGCGGCGAATCAAGCAGGCCTCCAACGCGACGCAAGTGGTGGCTGGCAATGTCGCCACCTATGACGGCGCGCGGGCCTTGGTGGATGCGGGCGCCGACGCCATCAAGGTGGGCATCGGACCGGGCTCCATCTGCACCACGCGGATTGTGGCCGGCGTGGGCGTGCCGCAGTTGACCGCCATCGAAGATGCGGTGCGCGCGGCCGCCGCCTCAGACGTCCCGGTCATCGCCGATGGCGGGGTGAAGTATTCCGGCGACATGGCTAAGGCCCTGGCCGCGGGCGCAGAGTGCGCCATGTTGGGCTCGCTGTTCGCCGGGTCTGAGGAAGCGCCGGGAGAAGTGTTTCTCTATGAGGGCCGCTCCTACAAATACTATCGCGGCATGGGCTCGGTTGGCGCGATGGCCCGCGGCTCGGCGGATCGCTATTTCCAAAAAGAAGTCTCCGACACCATGAAGCTGGTGCCCGAGGGCGTGGAGGGGCGTGTGCCCTATAAGGGCCCGATCGGCCCGCTGATCCATCAGCTGGTGGGCGGCGTGCGCGCGGCCATGGGGTATCTCGGCGCGCCGGACCTCAAAACCTTGCGGCAAAACGCGGTCTTCATCCGCATTAGCGGTGCGGGGCTGCGCGAGAGTCATGTGCACGATGTGGCCATGACGCGCGAGGCGCCCAATTACTCTTTGCGGCGCGGATGAGGAGCGCTGGATCCCGCGCGTCACGGATACGGTTCTATGTTACCTTTAATTAGATCCGTGTATTGCCGGTGCTTTTTGGATGGTACGGCTTGACAGCCTCGGATGCGGTTTTCTATGACAGTTGCGTGATCATGTGCATAGACGCCCACCATCGCGGGCGTTTGTTTGTTTTTCAGGACTGGTTTTATGGACGCCGACACTCCGGTCGCCGACGAGGCGCCCGCCTCCAAAGCTGAACGCCAGCGCACCTATGTGCTTAAACCCGCCGATGTGGCGGAGGGTGCTGAGGCCGAAAAGAAATGGATCGTGATTGACGCCGAGGGCCTCGTGGTGGGCCGTTTGGCGGCCTTCATCGCCACGCGCCTGCGCGGCAAGCATCGGCCTGACTACACGCCCCATGTGGATTGCGGCGATCATGTCGTGGTGATCAACGCCGAGAAGGTCCAGTTCACGGGCCGTAAGCGCACGCAGAAGACCTATTACAGGCACACCGGCTATCCCGGCGGCATCAAGTCCCGTACGGCCGACAAATTGCTGGATGGGCGCTTTCCTGAGCGCGTGTTGCACAAAGCCGTGCAGCGCATGCTGCCCAAGGAAAGCCCGCTGGCGCGCCGTCAGCTGAAGCATTTGCGCATCTATGCCGGGGCTGAGCACCCGCATGAAGCGCAACAGCCTCAGCCGGTCGATGTGGCCAGTCTCCACCACATGAACGCACGCAAAGGGTAAGGCGCATATGTCGGACGAAACACACGCGCTGGAAGATCTCAAAGAGGTCATGAACGCCGAGGGCGACATGCCGCCCGCCGATGCTCCCGAAGTCCTCGCGGAGCCGAAGATTGACGCTTTAGGGCGCTCTTACGCCACCGGAAAACGCAAGGACGCCGTGGCGCGCGTCTGGGTCAAGCCTGGCGTCGGCAAAATCGTCGTCAATGGCAAGGACTATGAGGCCTATTTCGCGCGCCCCGTGCTGCGCATGATGGTGCTGCAGCCCTTTGAGGTGGCGGAGCGTAAAGATCAGTTCGACGTCTACGCGACGGTGCGGGGCGGCGGCTTGTCGGGTCAGGCGGGCGCGTTGCGCCACGGCATCTCCAAAGCGATGACGCTGTATGAGCCGGGCTTGCGCAAGGCGTTGAAGGCCAAGGGTTTCCTCACACGCGACAGCCGCGTGGTGGAACGCAAGAAGTATGGCCGCGCCAAAGCCCGCCGCAGCTTCCAGTTCTCCAAACGTTAGAAGGCGCGGCGTCCGGCTGTTTCAAGAGCAGACACAAACGGCCTCCACATTTGGCCTTACGCTTCCCAACACCGCGTCCATTCGGGCGCGGTGTTTCATTATGGCGCAAAAGCAGCACGATCGCAGTGCTTTCAATTGTGTGCAGACTTTTCCACAGGCATGATTACCGTCGTCTCGTCATGAGGAAAGTGGTCGGCGGTGAGCAACGGCGCAAAATGGACAGTGGGTGCTGTCCTTCTGATTTTGTTATGGGCGGCAGGCGCGCAGCTGAATTTTCTGGGCGCCGGGACCCAGCGGGCGGAAACGCGTCTGCAGGACGCCGCCAGCGAGGCGCTGCGCGCGGTGGCGGGCGACGCGCTGTCGGTGCGCTTGGATGGACAGCGGGCTATCCTGTCTGGTGACGTGCGCCGTCCGGAGGCGTTGGCCCAAGCCCGTGCGGCGGTGTTGCAAGCGGGGTCCCTAGGCGGTGTGGGGGCGGGCGGCGTCCTCTGGGGCGGCGTCACGGCGGTCGACGATGCGGGCGTGCGGGTCAAACCGCCGCGCAGCACCCCCTATGAATGGTCGGCGCAATGGGATGGCAGGGCGGTGACGCTGAGCGGTCATGCGCCGAGCGCTGCCGATCGCAATATCCTGTTGGCGCGGGCGCGGACGCTGTTTGCGCCGGGCACGGCGGTGCGTGACGCCATGAGCGTCGATGCCGATGCGCCTCACGGGCAATGGACAGCGATGGCGATGACGGGGCTGGAGGCTTTGGCCGCCTTGCGTCGCGGTCGTGCGGGGGTGCGTGATGTCACCCTTAGCCTGAGCGGTGAAGCGCCGAACGCCGACGCGGAAGCCGCCGCCCGACGGGCGTTGGCAACCATCAACGGGGCTTTTGAGGTGGACGGCCGCCAAGCGCAGGCCCGTGCGACGGTGTCGGTGCGTCCCGATCGCCGCCTCGCCCCTCAACCCACCCCGACCCCGACCCCGACCCAGACTCCGGCCCAGACTCCGGGGCCGGAGCCAACGCCGCCAACCCTGCGCCCCAGCATTACGCAGACGCCCCAGCCCACAACGACCGCGACGCCCGCGCCGACTGCAGCCCCCACAGGCGCCGCCGCTCCGCGCGCGGCGGCCGCGCGCCGATGCCAAAGCGCCCTCGACACGGCGCTGGATGATCAGTCCATCGGCTTTGAAAGCGCAAGCGCCGCGTTGCAGGCCGATGCGTCCCCGCTGCTCACGGCCTTGGCGCGCATCGCCGCCGCGTGTCCGCAAGCGCGGATCCGCGTCGCCGGTCACACCGACAACACCGGTGCGGAGGCCTTGAATGAGCGTCTGTCCGCCGCCCGCGCCGAGGCCGTGGCCGAGGCGTTGATCGCCCGCGGCGTGGCCGCCGATCGCCTTGACACCGTGGGCTATGGCGCGGCCCGCCCCCGCGCCGCCAATGACACGCCCGAGGGCCGCGCGCGCAATCGGCGCATTGAAATCACCGTCCTCCAGGACGCGTCCGCAGAGGGCGCGGCGCACGACGATTAGCAAAGCCGGCCGGGGCGAGCCCGGCGGGCAGGGAGAGCAGCATGGCTTGGCTGACCATTCATTCTTTCGCCATTGTGGTGTTGGCCGCGGCCCTCGGCGTCGCCGTCGCCTGGTGGGTCTGGGGCCGGCGCTACCAAAGCGCCGAAGCCGCAGAACGGCGCTTGGAGGCGTTGCGCGCCGAACGCGATCGGTTGGGCGAGCGTCTCGCGCATGTGGATGCGCTGGAGGAGGAGCGTGACACGCTGCGGCGCGAACGCGAACGCTTGCTGGGCGAGGCCGGTGAAGCCGAAGCCATGCGCCGCGAGCGCATGGAGCATTTGGATCGCTTGGAGCGGCTGGAGCGTTTGCGTGATGAGGCGGAGCCCTTGCGGGCCGAGCGCGACATGCTCGCCGCGCGCGTGGCGGAGATAGAGGGGCTCAAGGGGCACGCCGACCAGTTGCGCGATGAACGCGATCGATTGCGCGTCGAGCGCGCCGCGCTTGTCGATAAGGCGCAGGCCTATGATTCCATGGCCGCCGAACGCGATGGATGGCGCGAGGAGTTGTCCCGTCTCATCACCCGCAATGATGAGTTGGAGGCCACGCGCGCTGAGACTATGCAGTACAGCGCCGAGCGCGCCATGCTGCTGGCCAAGGCCGAAGAAGTGGAGACGCTCCGCGCCACCCGCGACGCCTGGGATGCCGAACGGGCCCGGCTGACGGCGCAGCTGGAGCAGCTGCAGGACATGCGTGTGGAGCATGAGCGCTGGGCCGCCGATCGGCCGCATTTGCTGGCGAAGCTGGATGATTTGGAGGGGTTGCATCAAGAACGCAGCGCCTGGCGCCGCGAGCGGGAAGCACTGCTGGACAAGCTGCGTCGTCTGGAAGCGTTTTACACCGAGCACGCCGATGACAACGCGCAGCTGTCGGAGCTGCGGTCGGAACGCGCGGAGTGGCGTTTGGAGCGCGATCGGCTCAACCGCCGCATTGAGGAGTTGGAGGTGGTGCGTGTGGAGCATGCGCAATGGCGCGCCGAGCGCTCCAACCTCATTGCGGACTTGGATGAATTGGAATCGCTGCGGTCAGAGCATGCTAAATGGGTGGCGGAGCGGTCGGGTCTGATGGTGCGCATCACGGAGCTGGAGGGCCGCCTGGCGCCCCACGCCCGCGCGCCTGAAGCGGCCGTGGAGATGATCCCGGTGCGCTATGGCGCCCGCTCGGTGGTGAGCCGCACCAGCTATGGCGAGCGCAGCACGCGGGGGGATGCTGGCGAGCTGTATGAGCGTCACCCCAACGCCGATGACAGCGGCGCGTGAGGGTGATGCGCCGCGCCGTTGGGCGCCCTAGTTTTCCAGCTGTCCCTAGTTTTCCAACTGGCCCTAATTTTCCAACTGGCCCTAGTTTTCCAACTGATACGTGATCGTGGTCACCACACGCACCCGCTTGAAAATCTGCTGCTCCTCGGTTTGACCGGGAATTTCGTCGCGTCCGAGAATGGTGAAATAGCCTTGAGTGGCGGTGCGGATGCCGCCCAGGGCCGAGCCGGAATCTTGCGCGAACGTCTCCGCCGCCTCGCGCGCATTGCGCGTCGCTTCTTCGATCATGGCGGGTTTGACCGCGTTGAGACCCGTGAACGCGTAAGACGGGCCTTGCCAGCCCGTGATCACCACGCCTTGGCGCAGCACCTCGCCCAAGCGCCGGCTGACGGCCGCGACGCGGTCCACATTGTCCGAGCGCACATGCAAGGGTTGGTTCACCAGAAACCGCCCGCCGCTGGGGCGACTGTCGCCATAGCTGTAGGCGAGGCGATCTTCCAGTTGGATGCGTCCGAGGCTGATCTCGGCGGCGTCGAAGCCCTGAGCGATGAGGAATTCCTGCACCAGGCCCACATGGGCGTCGAGTTGCTGCTGCACCGCAGCCAGATCCTCGCCCGAGGCGGTGATGGTGATGGGCCAAAACGCCAGGTCCGCCACCACGTCGCGTTCGGCTAAGCCTTTCACCGTCACATGGCGGTCGGCGGTGCGCGCCTCCACCAAGCCCTGGGAAATGAACCCGCCGCCCAAGGCGACGCCCACCCCCAGAACAAACAGACCCACCACGCCGCCCCACACGCCGATGCTGTTCTCGCGTCCCATGGTCGCCTCCGTGCGTGCGCGCCGTCGCGCTTAGTCGAAATTGAACAGCGAACGCACCGCGTCGCCGATTTCCTCAATGGCCGCTTCTTCCGCTTCCTGCCGCAGAAAATCGCGCAGCAGGGCGCCGGAGCGTTCGCGATCAATGCTCGCGCGGACATCGTTCCAGGGCCCCGAAACCCGCAACGGGATGGGAATTTCCGCCAGGTCGCTGTCGGGCGCTGCAATCAGCAGCGGCTCCAGCCGCATGTCCAAACGCTGACCGCCCAGATCCAAATCGCCGCGGCCGTCCATAACCAGGATCGGGTTCTCCAGACGCAAATCATCCATGCGCGCCACGCCTTCGGTGATGTTGAACGTGCCGGTGAGGCTGGCGAAACTCGTGCTTTGGCCTTGGCCGAAGCCGCGCGGATTGGGGATACGGCCGTCCAGAAGTTCTTCAATCGCTTTGGCCGCGTCTTCCAAATCAACGCCGTCGACGCGTCCCTCCGAAAAGGCGAAGGAGCCGGCGCCCGCGAGACTGTTCATGAGCGTCGCCATGGAGCGTCCGTCGCCGGCCGCCTCGATCCGGAAATTCGCCAGGCCGCTGACCTGCTCGAACCCGGCCGCGTCGCGCAGTAACGGGGCGGCTTGAACCTGTTCTAAGGTGAGGTTGACGCTGAGCTGCGGCGTGCGGCCGGAGGCGTCCGCCTCCACCGCCCCGATCAGGGCCCCGCCATAGGCGTCCAGGCGCTGCAGCGCTGCGGCGAAGCGGCCGTTCTCCATACTCGCCGACAGCCGCCCAGCCCCCAACGTGATGTCGCCGAACTTCAGGCCCTCCACGGTCAGTTCAAACTGTGCGTCGGCGGCGTCCAGAGCGGAATAATCCAGCGGATCGTCCGACCAGGGCTCCAGCGGCGGCGTCGCCTCCGCGCCCGCATCGCCTGTGGCGACGGTGTCCGGCGTGGCCGGCGCGTAGGGGGTCAACTCCAGCATGCCCAATTGCAACACGCCCACAATCGCCGGCTTTTCGCCCGCCAGATCGACGCGCAGCGACCCTGCGCCCGTGATGGCGTCGAGCGCGATCTGCGCCTCCTGGAAGGACGCTGTGTCGGGATCAAGAGCGGCTTGACCGCTGATGGCGAGACGCTCAAAGGCGGGTTGGCCCTCCACGGCGCTCGGCGGCAGCGCGACGCCCGCCAATCCCGCCAAATCGCGGAGGGAGGGCGCTTCGACGTTGACGGCGCCCACCAGCTCCACATCCTGGCTTTCGGTGAAGTGGCCGTCGGCGCTGAAGCGCAGCGGCGCGCTGTCGAGGCTGAGGCGCACCGGCGTTTCGGCGCCCGCGAAGAAGCTCTGCACCGTTTCCAAACTCAGCATCAAACGCATGGGTTCGCCGTTGAGCGCCAGATCGCCGTCCAGTTGGAGCGGCGCGTCCATGGCCGGCATGGAGACGGTGAGATTGATGTTGGACAGCCCATGGCGGGTATCGGTGGCGGCGTCGATGAACACCGCTTGGCCCTCGCTGATCCGCACATCACCCAGCGCCACCTGCATGGGCAAAGCGTCCGGCGTACGGAGAGCGCCGTTTGCGACCGGTTCCGGCGTCGGCGCGGGCGCGGGGTCAGCCGTGGCGGCTTGCGGTTCGAACGTCCAGTTGTTGCTGCCATCGGCCCGTTGCTCCAAGCGGGCCACGGGGCGCACCAGCACCAATTCCTCCACTTCGACTTTGCCGGAGAACAGCGGCGCCAACGCCACCGCGACCCGCAACTCCTCCAACTCCGCCAGAGGCTCGTCGCCAAAGCCCGGCGCGTTGGCGAGGGAGACGCCCGCCATGCGCACGCCGATCCGCGGCAGCACCGTCACCGACACATCGCCATCGATAGCGATGGCGCGGCCTGTGGCTTGCTCGCCTTGACTGATGACGACGCCCTTGATGGCCGAGGCTGGGATCAGCGTCGGCGCCAGCACGACCGCGCCAATGGCCACGACGATGAGGACAAGCACAGCAAGAAGCAGGCGGCGTATCATGGGGCAAGCTCCCAACAAGCTTTCAAAGGCGTGCGACGCCGATCGGGCGACACGGCGTTGCTGATGAGAACCATCGCGGCGTCGTCCTGTCGAGTGTGCTGCGCCGTCCATATGGTGTGGAGCGCATGCCTCACGCGCTTGTGAGGACGCAGCTGTGTTGACAGGGGTACGGCGACGCCCGTGTTTCGCCCTTGCGCGCCGCCTTGCATCGCAGGGGCGGGCGCTGTTATCAGATGCGCCCGCGGGCCGCCTTAGCTCAGTTGGTTAGAGCGCTGGATTGTGGATCCAGAGGTCTCTGGTTCGAACCCAGAAGGCGGTACCATCGACGCTCACGATGTGGGGTCGATAAAGCAGGCGGACGCGGCGGGCCGGCGACGTTCAGGGTCCAGCATATAGCTGTAGACGTCCATCGCGTGCCAGCAGCCGATTTGCTGGCCGCGCGACTCCAAATCGTTCTCCACGACATCCGCGTAATCAAAGGAGGACAGCGCTAACACCGCGCCCATGTGGACGTATTCATTGCCCGGCCCGGTGACCGGCACGCCCGGCACCACGTCAACCACATTGCACACGCGCGCTTTGTCTAAGACGGGCTCCGCGACGGCGACAAAGGCGGGATCGCCGGCGCGCGGCGCGGCGAAGGTGGTGAGGGCGAGCCGATCGCCCCCATAGGCCCAGGGTTCGTTCACCGCATCCGCCACCGCCAGGGCGGCGAGGGCGCCGCCTAAACTGTGGCCCACAAACACCGTCCGCGGCGCCGGCGGCAGCGCCTGCAAGCGCGCCATCAGATCGCCGCGCACGCCATCTTGTGTGAAGCGCAGGGTCCGATAAATCGTGTGAAAGCCGTTGTGCACCTGGCCGCCCTCGGCGAACGCAACCTGGCGCAGCTGGAGATTGCGGGCCCATTCTTCGGCCTCGATCGTGCCGCGAAACGCCACATAGCGGGTGCGATCGCGGGGATGAGAGGCCACAAAGCCGTAAAAGGTCGGCGCGTCCGGCGCCCGTCGGGCGCGGGGGCGCCGCCGTTCCGTGTCGCGGCCCGGCTCGCCATAAATCAACGCTTCCAGCTGCAGGCCAAGATCCGGGAAGGCGGCGCGTGGATCGCCGCCCTCGTCAAACGCGTCGTACATCGTGTAGGTCGCCGCCGCGATGCGGCTGTGGGCGTACAAACGCGCAGAGCTGTTTTGTCCCGGGCGCGGCGCGGCTTCGCGCGCCATGTCGGCTTCACGGCGATCCTCACGCAAGCTGCGCAAATCCGCCGCATCGGGGCAGGTGAAAAGCTGTGGCGTGCGATCCTCCAACGCTTGGGTCGCGGAGCCGGTTGACACGCAGCCTCCCGCGCCCGCGAGCGCGCCCGCAAGGGCCAAGCCACGCCAGATATTGGATCCCATGGCGCGCGTCCTCCTTGATGCGATGCGCGTAATTATGTGCTAGGCGCGCGTGGCCTGGCAAGGCGGCCGCCGGAGCCGTGGACATCGCCGTGGCGTGAACCCATTCGACACCGGTATTGACGTAAACCCCGGTGCGTGTCAGGCAGCGCGTGGGCCACACGCCCCCAACGGCGTGCGACCCATCTGGAAGGATGGGAGTAAAACCAGATGACGACACCCGCTAAGCCGGACCTGCGTCCGGCCGATCCTCGCTTTTCGTCCGGTCCGTGCAAGAAACGGCCGGGCTGGTCCGCAGACCAACTCGCCACCCAAGCGTTAGGGCGCTCACACCGCTCTAAACTCGGCAAAGCCCGCATCCAAGAGGCGATCGCCAAAACGCGTCAGCTTCTGCACGTCCCCGACGATTATAAGATCGCCATCACGCCGGCCTCCGACACGGGGGCGGTGGAAATGGCCATGTGGACGCTGCTGGGCCCGCGCCCCGTGGACGTGCTCGCTTGGGAAAGCTTCGGCCAAGATTGGGTGAAGGACGCGCTGAACCAGCTGCCGCTGGAGGATGCCCGCGCCCTGGAGGCCGGCTATGGCGCGATCGCCGATCTCGCCGCCGTGCGGGCTGACGCCGACATCATTTTCACCTGGAACGGCACCACCTCCGGCGTGCGCGTGCCCAACGCCGATTGGATCCCCGCCGATCGCGCCGGCCTCACCATTTGCGACGCGACGTCTGCAGCTTTTGCGCAGAAGTTGGACTGGCCGAAGCTCGATGTGGTGACGTTCTCCTTCCAAAAAGCACTGGGCGGCGAGGGCCAGCATGGCGTCCTCATCATGAGCCCGCGCGCGCTGCAGCGCGTGGCGGAGTACGACCCCGCCTGGCCCGTGCCGAAGATCTTCCGCTTCAAGAAAAAGGGCGCCGCCGATGCGGCCTTCTTTGAGGGCGCGACGCTCAACACGCCTTCCATGTTGGTGATTGAGGACTGGATCGACGCCCTCGATTGGGGCTTGGATCAGGGCGGCCTGGATGCGCTTGTCGCCCGTGCGGACGCAAACCTCGCGGCGCTGACCGCCTGGGTGGAGGCCACGCCGTGGGTGGACTTCCTTGCGGCTGATCCCGCCCTCCGCTCCAACACCAGCGTGTGCCTGAAAATCACCGATCCGCGCATCACCGCCTTGTCGGATGACGATCAAGCCGCCTTCGCCAAAAAGCTCTCCGGCCTGTTGGACAAGGAAGACGTCGCCTTCGATGTCAATGGCTATCGCAATGCGCCGCCGGGCCTGCGGATTTGGTGCGGCGCGACGGTGGAGGCCTCTGATGTCGCCGCGCTCGGGCCCTGGCTCGATTGGGCGTTTGCGTCCTGCGTGGCGGATCTTGCGGCGGCTTAGGCCGTCGCGGGATTGGCGTCGCAGCTGAGCCTGGCGAGCCGGATCATGTCGGACACAGCGATAGTGACGCTGCGGCGCGCGCGGTCTTCGGACCGTGCGACGCTGGAGCGCTGGGACCGCGAGCCCCATGTGCTGGCCTCCGGCGCGGAGGCATGGCCGTGGGAGGAGTTGTCGCTCGATCCGCAGCCGGCTTGGTGCGATTGGTTGATCGCCGAAGCGGACGGCCGGCCCATTGGCTTCCTCCAAATCATGGACCCGGGGCTGGATGATCAAGACGCCTATTGGGGCCCCGATGTGGGGTCTGATCATCGCGCCATCGATATTTGGATTGGCGAGAAAGACGCCCTCGCTCGCGGCTTCGGAACCCAGATGATGCAGCAGGCCATCGCCCGCTGCTTCGCCGAACCCGGCGTCATCGCCATCCTCATCGATCCGCTCATCACCAACACAGCCGCCCACCGCTTCTATGAATCCGTGGGCTTCAGCCAAATCGATCGCCGCATGTTCGGCGAGGATGATTGCTACGTTTACAGACTAACGCGCCAGGAATGGCGACAGGAGACTCGCAATGCCTAAAGTTCTGATCGCCGACAAACTCTCCACCCTCGCCGATGAGGTGTTTGAGCGCCGCGGCATTCCGTTCGATCGCAAAATGGGCCTCTCCAAAGAGGAGTTTCTGGCCATCATCCCGGAGTATGACGGCCTCGCCGTGCGCTCCGCCGCCAAGCCGGACGCCGACATCATCGCCGCGGGAACCAACCTCAAAGTCATTGGCCGCGCCGGCATCGGGGTGGACAATATCGATGTGAAGGCCGCCACCGCCCGCGGCGTCGTGGTGATGAACACGCCCTATGGCAACGCCATCACGACCGCTGAGCACGCCATCGCCATGCTGATGGCCGCGGCCCGGCAAATCCCGGCGGCTGATGCGTCCACCCAGGCCGGCAAATGGGAGAAATCCCGCTTCATGGGCACCGAGGTGTTTGGCAAAACCTTGGGCGTGATTGGCTGCGGCAATATCGGCTCCATCGTCGCGGATCGCGCCCTCGGCCTGAAGATGAAAGTGGTGGCTTACGACCCCTTCCTTAGCGCCGAACGCGCGGTGGAACTGGGCGTGGAGAAGGTGGAGCTGGAGGAGTTGCTCGCCCGCGCCGACGCCATCACCCTGCACACGCCGCTGACGGATCAGACGCGCAACATTCTGTCGGAAGAGGCGCTCGGCAAAACCAAGAAAGGCCTGATCCTGGTGAATTGCGCCCGCGGCGGCCTGGTGGACGAGGCGGCGGTGCGCACGCTGCTCGATTCCGGCCACATCAAAGCCGCGGCCTTTGATGTGTTCGTGGAGGAGCCGGCCAAAGAGAATGTGCTCTTCGGCGCGGACAACCTCGTCGCCACGCCGCATCTGGGCGCCGCCACCCGCGAGGCGCAGGAGAATGTCGCCGTGCAAATCGCCGAGCAAATGGCGGATTATCTGCTCACCGGCGCGGTGTCGAACTCTCTCAACGCCCCGGCCGTCAGCGCCGAAGACGCCCCGCGCCTCAAGCCTTTCGTGGATTTGGGCGAGAAGCTGGGCGGCCTGGCGGGCCAGCTCATCTCCACCAGCTTGAGCCGGGTGGAAGTCGCCATTTGCGGCGCCGCGGCGGAGCTGAACGTCAAGCCCATTACGGCCGCAGCCTTGGCGGGTGTGTTGCGGCCTATGATCGACAGCGTGAACCTCGTCTCCGCCCCCTCCATGGCTGAAGCGCGCGGCATTGTCGTGTCGGAAACGACGCAAAACGCCGCCGACGGCCATGAGTCCATGATCCGCATCACGGTGGAGACGGAGCGGCGCACCCGCACCGTCACCGGCGTGTTGTTCGGCGGCGAGCCGCGTCTGATCTCCGTCGACGGCGTGGCCATGGACGCCGGCTTTTCCGAGCATATGCTGTATGTGGAGAATGACGACAAGCCGGGCTTTATCGGCGCCCTCGGCACGGCGCTGGGCGAGGCGGGGCTGAACATCGCCACCTTCACCTTGGGCCGCAAGGAGGCCGGCGGCCAGGCCGTCGCGCTGGTGGCGGTGGATGAAGCGATCGAAGCCGGCGTGCTCGCCAGCGCGGCGGGCCCGCCCCATGCCACCGCCGTCCCCGGCGTGGAATTTTCAGGGGCGCGGCGCACCGGCGGGAGGGCGCGGCCCTCACGCCAACAGCTTCAGCCCCAGATCGGCGATTATCACCACACCCGCCACCGCGAACCCGCCCAATATGGCGAGGCCGAAGAAGATGTGGCTGTCGTTTCGGGAGTCCATCAAACCGTCCCTGAGCATCCCGCCCCCAAACAGCATGATCAGAGCGCCCAGCGTCAGCAGCGCTGCGGCATCGCCGACCGCGCCCGGAACCAACGCGAGCAAGGCGGCCAGCACAAAGCCGATGGCGAAGACGAAGGCGAAGGCGCGTAATGCTGAGCCGCGGCCCTGGTCGTTCACCAAAACTCCAATAAGAACAACCCTACCCAATACCAATAAGCCTTGGTTGTTCAGCAAAATCCCAACAAAAACAACCCCACCCAATACCAATCCGAGAGCCGCGCCCTGAGTCATGGCCTTCGCCCACGAGGGGCCTGCGCCGCCGCCCAGCGGCGCGAGCCCGGCCGCCAAGACGAACACCAATAGACCAAAGCCGATGACTGCGCCTCCCAAGAAATAAGTCCAATCGCGGTCTCGCCACGCATCCCTCAACGCCGCGCCGACAAGCACCATCCCCAGCATGAAGAGCGGTCGCCAATG
>CAZGCB010000076.1:0-13047 GCA_964524065.1 uncultured Caulobacterales bacterium
TGCCCAGCGACAGCGGCGTCACATCCAGCAGCAGCACGTCCTTCACATCGCCCTGCAGCACGCCGGCCTGAATGGCCGCGCCCATGGCGACAACCTCGTCCGGATTCACACCCTTATGCGGCTCACGGCCGAAGAAGGTTTTCACAGTCTCTTGGATTTTCGGCATGCGGGTCATGCCGCCGACCAAGACGACATCGTCAATATCGCCGGCGCTCAGCCCCGCATCCTTCAGCGCCGCCTTGCACGGCTCGATGGTGCGCTTGACCAAATCATCCACCAACGCCTCGAGTTTGGCGCGGGTCAACTTCATATTGAGGTGCTTGGGCCCCGACGAATCCGCCGTGATGAAGGGCAGATTCACTTCATACTGGGCCGCGGAGGACAGCTCCTTTTTGGCCTTCTCAGCCTCTTCCTTCAGGCGCTGCAGCGCGAGCTTGTCGGAGCGCAGATCGATGCCGTTCTCTTTTTTGAACTCATCGGCGAGGTAATCGACAATCCGCAGGTCGAAGTCTTCCCCGCCGAGGAAGGTGTCGCCATTGGTGGCCTTCACCTCAAACACGCCGTCGCCGATCTCCAAGATCGACACGTCGAACGTACCGCCGCCCAAATCATAGACCGCGATGGTTTTGCCATCGTTTTTCTCAAGCCCATAGGCGAGCGCCGCGGCCGTCGGCTCATTGATGATGCGCAGCACTTCCAGGCCGGCGATTTTACCCGCGTCCTTGGTGGCTTGGCGCTGCGCGTCGTTGAAATAGGCCGGGACCGTGATCACAGCCTGCGTCACCGGCTGACCGAGAAAGGCCTCGGCCGTTTCTTTCATTTTCTGCAGCACGATGGCGGAGATTTCCGCCGGCGCATGCTTCTTGCCGCCGCGGCCCTGCACCCACGCATCACCATTGCCGCCCGGCACGATGTCGTAGGGGACCATGTCGGCGTCTTTTTTCACCGTGGGGTCGTCCATGGTGCGGCCGATCAGGCGTTTGATGGCGAAGAAGGTGTGTTCGGGGTTCGTCACCGCCTGACGTTTGGCGGGCTGGCCGATGAGGCGCTCGCCATCTTCTGCGAAGGCGACCACAGAGGGCGTGGTGCGCGCACCTTCGGAATTCTCGATAACTTTGGCGGTTTTGCCGTCCATAACGGCGACGCACGAGTTTGTCGTGCCCAGGTCGATGCCGATGACCTTGCTCATGTCTGCAGCGCTCCTTTTCGGCGGACGGCGCGATGGCCCGTAGCGCCTTAGCGCGCGCCGCCCCCGCACAGCGGTGAGAGAGTTCGATTGGGTCCGCAAGCCGTGGCGGCCAACGGTATACGTCGATATGGTGGGGTGCGCCGAGGCCCGCAAGGTTTTTATGGGTTTGGCGGTGGAGAGCGGGGCTCGCAGCCACATCATTGTGGGCAAGACGACCGATCAGCCGGGCCGCGGAGCAAAGGCGAAGCTCTATGACAACCTCACATCCGCCCCACGGCTTTCAGCATTTGCCGGGCTATTTCGACGCATCGGCTCAGACCGCGTTACTGCGCGCGGCGCTGGAGGCGATCGCAGCGGCCGGCGCGCCCTTCTACCAGCCACGCATGCCGCGCACCGGCCAGCCGCTTTCGGTCTGGATGACCAATTTCGGCCCGCTTGGTTGGATGACGGACAAGGCCAAGGGCTATCGCTATGAGCCCCTCCACCCTGACACCGGCCGCCCCTGGCCGGCCATGCCGCAAGCCCTGCTCGATTTATGGAACGCTGTCGCTGACTACCCGGCGCAACCGGAGGCCTGCCTGGTGAATTGGTACGGGCCCAAAGCCAAAATGGGCCTGCACAAGGATTGGGATGAGGAGGCGACGGACGCCGCCGTGGTGTCGGTGTCCCTGGGGGATGCGGCGCGGTTTCGCCTGGGTGGGCCGACACGGCGCGGCGCAACGCAGTCGCTGCAGCTCGAAAGCGGGGATGTGGTGGTGCTCGGCGGCGCCGCGCGGGGCTGTTATCACGGCGTGGATCGGATTTTCCCCGGCACGTCCACACTCTTTGAGGCCATCGCGCCGGCGCTCTGGACAGGCGCCGGCCTTGGCCAGGTCTTGGCGGCGCAAGCCCACGACGCGCCGGTGGAGGACGGGCTGTTCGCCGATGCGCCCGGCCCGACCGACATCCCATCCGCCCCCCGATCCGGTCGGATCAACCTCACCCTTCGACGGGTGACGCGTCCGGCCGCGGCGACGGCGCAGGGCTAGGCGGCGTCTCAGTCGCATCGGCGTCCGGCTCCTCCGCCGGATCGTCCTCGGACGCATCCTCGACCCCAGCGGGACTCGGGTTGGTGTCTGCAACCGCCGCTGCAACAGCCGATTGCGCGCGAGCCGGAGCGGGAAACGCCGGCCCAGCATCGCGTGCCGCCTCATCCACCAGCGGTTGGGGATCGAGGCACTCGGTCAAAAACGCATCAAAGGCGGGAAAGAAAGTCTCCGGCGTGTAGGAGCCACCGGGTCGCGCCATCGCGGCGTTTTCCGCCGCCCGCGCCCGCGCCGCCAGCGAACGGGTCATGCTCAGCGCCAGCGCCTGATCCACGGCGATCGGACTGAGCCCGCCGTCCAGGGTGTGGGCGAGAAACACCGGCACATCCAAATCCGCCAAAAAGGGCGCCGCCGATTGGCTGGCCCGCTCCCGCGGGTTCGGCCAGAGCGTCTCCACATGGCGGGCGTTCTGCAGATCCGCCTGGCTGCGGCGGCCAGCGGCGGCGAGCGTGCGCAAATCCGTGACGCCATTGATGCTGGCCACGCAGGCGAAACGGTCGGGCGCCGCTTGAGCCGCCTTCAACGCAGCATAGGCGCCGAAGCCCTCCCCGGCGGCGGCGATGCGCCACGCATCCACATAACCGTTCTCCACCATCCAATTGGCGGCGCTCAAGACATCTTCGGCCATCAGCGCGCCGGGGCGGCGGCCATCGGCCGGGGGCGGCACGCCGTCCGCCCCCCGCCCGCCCAAACGCAACACGCCGATGCCGCGGCTGGCGATGAATTGCGCCAAGCGGTCGAACCCCTCGCGATCATGGGGCCCCGGCCCGCCATGGGGCAGAATGACGAAGGGGAGCGGACGCGAGCGGTCCAGCGCCCCCCGCCAGGAGGCGGTGAGGATTTGCGCCGACAGCGCCGCCCCATCGCTGGCGGGAATGTCAATCTCAAACGGCGTCGCCAGGCGATGGCCCTGCAGCCGGGCCCATTTTGGACCCACATAGCGCGCCGCGCGCGTCACCCGATCAAACAAATAATACGCCGCCGGATCGGACGGTCCGGAGACCAACAGCGTGATGAACCGCTCATCCAAGCTGATGGCGGTTTGCTCCACCGCCCGCCGCGGAAACAACCCCGCCCAGGGCGGCGGGGCGCCGTTGGCGGTCCGCGGCGTCACCCAACGCTTGCGCCCGCGATCGCTCAGCGCCACACGCAACAGCGTTCGCCCATCCGCCGACATCTGCGCCGCCAACACCGGCAGCCGCGGATGGCGATAGAGCGTGTCCATGAACACATCGCGCGCGGTGTTGAACAAATACACGCCCGCCGGCTCCCCCGCATGATCGGAGATCACCACCAAATCATCCGGCCGCTGGGCAAAACCCACCGGGTCAAAGCGCGCGTCCTCGTACAGCATATGCGCCAAGCTGCGCCAGCGACCCGTTTCCGCATCCCGCAATTCCAAACGGGGCACCCCGCTGCGCGTGCGGCCGCGGCCAATGCGCACCCGTTGCTGCGAATCCGCCATCCAACTGCTGATCCCGACGCGCCCAACCTGCTCCAAGCGGACCTCGCCGGTGCGGATATTGACCCGCATCACCGGCGGCTGCGCCGGCGTCATAGCCGAATAAGCGACGAGGATGTGATCAGGATCATTGGCCAGCAAATCCACCAGATTGTCTTGGTCGCGCACCAAAAAGCCCGTCAGCTCGTCCGGCTGCACCAGCGGCAAGCGGCGGCGCCCATCGGGATCCATGGCGATCAAACGGCTGGAGGGCGGCGGATCCGGCTCGTCGGCCTGCACGCCGGCATTGCGCGGGCCTTCGAGGCTTAGGATCAAGCGATCCGGCGCGGCCCAGCCCGCCCAATTCAGCCGCCGCGCATCTTGGGGCCGCAGCGTATGGATCGGCGTCGCAACCCCTTGGCCGTTGATGCGGAAAATCCGCAATTGCGGCGTGCCGTCATGGCTGCGGATGAAGAAATGGCGGCCCCCCGGCGCGGCCTCCACCGCCTCAATGGTCGCAGGCGCTTGAAAAGCCGCTACGGGCGGCAGTGTTTGCGCAATCGCGCCGAAACCCGCCAGCAGCATCAGCAAAACGGCGAATACGGCGACGATAGGGTTCAACCATCTCGACATGTGTCGGGATCGGCGCACAGCATCCGATAGTGCCGGGGCGACTGCGTGGCTCATGCGCGGCTCCTCACCTCGGCCGACAGGCGCCGACGCCCCGGCCACCACCATGCTTAGGCCGAGCCTCGACGCGCTCCAAGCCCCATCCGATCGCCCATCACGCGAATCGGACGTCGGCCGTGAACCTTCCGGAGCACACAGCCGCCCCGACCACTGGACGCCATTGTTGATCCCGCTTGATTTGGAATAATTATAACTATTATTTGCAACAACAGACGAGAGCCACCCCCAAAGACGGAGAGGACGGCATGCGCGCCATCATCAAAACCGCGAGCTATAGCGCAACGCACCTGCTGGTGGCGGTGAGCGTCGCCTACGCCTTGACCCGCGATATCCGTATCGCTCTCGGCATAGGCCTCATCGAACCCATGGTGCAGACCATCGCCTACGCCGTCCATGAAAAGGCGTGGGAGCGTCTGCCCGTCTTCGCCGCGCGGCGTCCCGCGCGGCCCTGAGGCCTTCAGGGTATAGGCCCCGGCCCCGAATGGGGGGCGCTTGCGTGCAGGCCAAGGCTCAGCTTACCAAAGCGCACCCTTTGCTTTGGAGCCCGCCCATGCCCGCCACGCCATCTGAGTCCGCCGCCCGCTACGACGTCATTGGGGTGGGCAACGCTATCGTTGATGTGCTGGCCGGGGTGGAGGACGCGTTCCTCCAGGCCCAAAACGTGGCCAAAGACGTGATGACCCTCATTGATGAGGAGCGGGCCGAGGCCCTGTACACGGCCATGCCGGCGGGCACGGAAAGCTCCGGCGGATCCGCGGCCAATACGATGGCGGGTGTCGCCAGCTTTGGCGGCAAGGCCGCCTATATCGGCAAGGTGGCCGATGACCAGCTGGGCGCGGTGTTCGCGCACGACATCCGCGCCATCGGCGTCGATTACCAGACTGCGCCGCTGCAGCGCGGGCCGGCCACGGCGCGCTGCTTGATCCTGGTCACCCCGGACGCCAAGCGGTCCATGAACACCTTTCTCGGCGCCTCGGCTTTGGTGGACGAAAAGGACGTGGACCAGGCCGCCGTCGCCGCCGCCCAGATCACCTATCTAGAGGGCTACCTCTTCGATCGCGAAGAAGCCAAGCGCGCCTTTGTGCGCGCCGCCGAGATCGCCGCCGCCAATCAACGCACCGTTGCGCTGACGCTTTCCGACACCTTCTGCGTCGACCGCCACCGCGAGAGTTTCCGCCACCTTGTCCGTCACCACACGGATGTTCTGTTTGCGAACCAGGCGGAGATCCTGTCGCTCTATGAAACGGACGATTTTGACGCGGCGCTGCATGCGGCGCGCGCAGACGGCGTTCTGGCTTTTCTCACCCGCTCCGAACACGGCGCGGTGGTCGTGAGCCCGGATGACGTTCATGTGGTCGACGCCGCGCCCATCAACGGCACGCTGACGGACACCACCGGGGCCGGCGATCAATTCGCAGCCGGCGTTTTGTACGGCATGGCGCGCGGCCTGCCGCCGGTGGAATGCGCCCGTCTCGGCGCCATCGCTGCGGCCGAGGTCATCGCCCATTACGGCGCACGACCGCACACGAATCTGGCGGCGTTAGCAGGGCTTAGCCCCGCTGCGGCCTCAGGCGCTTAAGCGCCGACAGCCAAAGCCAGACCGCCATACATCATGACGCCAGACATCATGGCCAGCACTTGCAATTCACGGCGTTTCAGTTGGGCCAACATGGTCACCTCCCTAATGTGCTAGGGTGAGGAAACAATTCTTCCGTGACCAGACGAGGACGCTTGTGTGGCCGAACCACGGTTTTGTCTTACCCAAGGGTAAACGCGACCCCCACGGCGTTGGGCGCGCGCAGCAGACCATGATCCGTATAGATCACAGGGGCATGCACGGCCGGCATGCACACTTGGAGGAGGCCGATTGATCCGGCGAAAGTTCAAGCCGGCGTCGTGCGAACGGCCTCGATCACCGCCGCAGGATCAATGCGCCCATCATAGAGCGCACGCCCGATGATGACGCCGGCGATGGCGCGGCGTCCCGCTCCCTGCGTGTGGCGGGTGCACAGCGCGCGCACCTCCGCCACGCTGCAAGTGCCGCCCGACGCGATCACGGGGGTCTGCGTCGCATCGGCCACTTGACCCGTGAGCGACACATTGACACCCGCGCCCAGCCCGTCCCGGTCAATATCCGTCACGATGACCGCAGCCACGCCGGCGTCCTCAAAACGCTGAGCCAACTCCACCGCGTCACATTCGGTCTGCTCCACCCAGCCGGACACCGCCACCTTGCCGCCGCGCACATCAATCGCCACGGCGATTTGACCGGGATAGTCGCGCGCGGCCTCCTTCACCAGCTCCGGATCGCGCACCGCCGCCGTGCCCAGCACCACCCGCGTCACGCCCGCATCCAGCCAATAGGCGATGCGCGTCAGGCTGCGCACCCCGCCGCCCAGCTGCACCGAGCAGGTGGTGGTGTTGAGGATTTCCTGCACCGCACCGGCGTTTTTCGGCTCGCCGGCGATGGCGCCGTCCAGATCCACCACATGGATCCAGTCAAAGCCCGCATCCTCCCAGAGTTTCGCCTGGGCGGGGGGGCTGTCGCTGAACACCGTTGCGTCCTCCATGCGGCCCTGAGCGAGACGCACGACCTGGTGATCTTTGATGTCGATGGCGGGGTAGAGGATCATGACAGGCTCCAACTCGGCTCGCACAGGAGGCGCCGGGGGCGGCGTGTTTCGTGGCGGACTGTGGCCCAGCCCCGGTGAAGAATCCAAGCACAAAGCCGGTCCGGCCGTCGGCTGAGACGAAACGCCGCTCACGCCGCCGCCAGCGCCCGCAACCTCCACGAACACCCAACGCGCTAAGGGCGGCCGTCCCACTGCAAGAACGCGCCGAGAAACGCCAGACCCGCCGCCTGGCTTTTCTCCGGATGAAACTGCACGCCGATCATATTGTCCCGCATAACCGCCGCGGTGAACGGCCCGCCATAATGGGCCGTCAGCGCGACATCGGCCTCATACTCCGTCTCGAAGACATAAGAATGCACGAAGTAAACGTGGGTTCCGGCCCCCAGCGCGCCAAACACCGGGTGACGCGCCGCGCCATTGTGAGGACGCACCGCGTTCCAACCCATATGCGGAATCTTCAGCGCATCATCTTCGGGATCGATGCGGTCCACATCACCATCGATCCAGCCAAAGCCGGCATGTTCGCCATGCTCCAAGCCCACATCGGCCATCAGCTGCATGCCCACGCACACGCCGAGAAAGGGCCGCTTGCGCTCAAACACAGCCTCCTCCAGCGCCGGGTAAAGACCCGCCACCGCGTCCACGCCCGCTGCGCACGCGCCGAACGCCCCCACGCCCGGCAAGACAATTCGATCCGCCGCCGCCACCTGCGCAGGATCCGCCGTGAGTTTCACATCCACGACCGCGCCTACACGCCGCCCGGCCTCCGCCAGAGCGTTGGACATGGAACGCACGTTACCCGCGCCATAATCGATAAGGGCCACTGTGTTGGTCATGGCCTGTGTTTGGCCCGTCGCCCGCCGCCGCGTCAAATCCAGCGCCGCACGCGCGCGGACCAGTCTCCAAACACCTCGGGGAATTGGGCGCGCAAGCCCGCCTCTTCCGGCTCGATGAAGCGCTTGGTGATCAGCCAGATGAACACCGGAACCATGACAAAAGACGAGGCTGCGCCCGTGGCGATGCACCAGGCGATCAGCACCGCCACATCACCCAGATAAATCGGATTGCGGGAGAACTTGAACGGCCCGTCCGTCACCAAGGCCGACACATCCTTGCGCGGCACAATGGTCGTGCGGGCGCGAAACATCGTCACCGCCGCCCAGCCCATCAGCATGAGCCCCTCAAGCGCCAGCACCGCGGCGATCAGGTGCTCCACACGCACCTCCACCCCGCCCAGCGTCAGCCCCGCCAAGGGCATGCCAAAGCTGAGCAGCGGCGCGCCGGCCGCCAAGCCGGACGCCGCCGCCATGCAGGCGAACAACCAAACCGGCGGATAGTCAAAGAAACGGAATAAGAGCATGGCGAGTTGGCTCCATGTGGAAGCGCGGGCGCTATTTCTAGCGCCTCGGTCGCCGCGCGTCATGAGCCGCCCCGACCCTTCTTGGCCGCGGACAACCACCGCCCGCGCAAATGTCGTCACCTTGTCAGCGCGCGCGTGTGTCGACCTCTAACGTCATACGACCAAGGGGTGATAGGGGGGCGGAGCATGGATACTTGGGTAAAACGCGCGGTCGTGGTCGGCATGGCGGCGTTCAGCGCGCCACAGGTCCTTGCGCAAACGGATGAACCGGCGGAGCCGACGCCGAAGGCGGAGACGGAGACAAAGGCGGAGACGGAGACAAAGGCGGCTATCGTAGAGCCTGCCGCAGCCCCTGCAGACCCCCTCAACGTCCCAGCGCTTATGACCAATACAGCGGGCGTACGCAGACGACATTTGCTCTCCAGTGGCGTACAGCCACAGGCGCCAGAAATTTGGACCTAGGCGGAGCGAACGATGGGTGGGAAACCTTCAATGGCGGCCGATTTGATCTTGAATTTGCGTTTCCCATCGCTTTCGGAATTGGCATTCAATTCGACGCGGACTCTGGCCTAGACACCATCGCATCGGCTGAACCGCCCGTGATCGTAGACCTCGAAAGCCAGATTAACGAACTCGAGGTTGGCGCACGTTTCTTTGATTTGTTTCGTGAAGATGAAATCGAGCAACAAAGTTGGCTTGGGCAGGCCCATGTGTTCTATCGAGACCCTGGTCGTTATTCTGCAGGGTTGAGTTTCGGTGGAGGCACTTTGGAATCCGGTTCTTTTGAAGGAGAAACTGATTTTGATGCCTACGGCTTCGAGATAAATCTGTATCGTGAAAAGTGGACTTATGGTGTGAACGGAGCGTTTGCGGATTTTGACGGGCAGGACGTCAATATTTCTATCGAAGACCGGACATTCTTCACGTTCCCAGACGGCTTTGATCAACCACCCGTAGAGACGACCGAAACAGTCGCTTTTGCTCAGTTCAGCGCGGCCTCAGACGGCATCGCCTGCGGCGCGGAGGCTAACGCCAGCTATTTCCCAACGCCCTTCATTCGCCTCACCGGCCGCGGCTCGCTCGCGCAATATCAAGAGGGTGATGTGCGCTTCAGCCAAACCGCCACGGCGGCGCGACTGGCTGGAGAGGCGGAGTACAAAATCCCGCGCTCACCACTCCACCTCACAGCGGGAGCGTCGGCGACGCTCTCCACCAATCGCAGCTTCTCCACGGACGCAGCGGATGCAGGCGTGGCCGCCTATCTCGGCTTGCGCCTGGTGTTCGGGCCGGACACGCTGGTGGAGAACGACCGCCGCGGCGCCTCCTTTGAAGGCTCCCCCTTCCTCATCGACACGCTGTTTGAACGGTAGGCGGCCCAAACGCCGTTCAGCCGCCCCTACAAAACACCCTTCGTGGAGGGGCTCTGCCCCGCCATGCGCGCATCGCGCTCCACCGCCATGCGCAGCGCGCGGGCGAGCGCTTTGAAGCAGCTTTCGGCGATATGGTGCGTGTTCTCGCCATGCAAATTGTCCACATGCACGCACGCGCCGGAGTTCCAGGCGAAGGCGTGGAACCATTCCTTGAACAGCTGCGTGTCCATGCCCGGCCCTGAGCCAATGCCCACCACAGGCGTCGGCATCACCACGTTCCACACCAGATAGGGCCGGTTGGCGAGGTCGAGCGCACAGCGGCTCAACGTCTCATCCATGGGCACATAGGCATGGCCGAAACGGCGAATGCCGGTGTGATCGCCCAAAGCTTGCTTCACAGCCTGCCCCATGACGATCCCCACATCTTCCACAGTGTGGTGGGCGTCGATATGCAAATCGCCCTCGGCCTTCACGTCGAGATCGAGCGCGCCATGCTTGGCGACGGCCTCCAGCATATGGTCGAAAAAGCCCACGCCCGTGGCGATGGATGATTGGCCCGACCCGTCCAAATTCACGGAGACTGTGATGTCCGTCTCCTTGGTGACGCGGTGAATCTCCGCGGTGCGGGACACCAATGCGGAGGAGGGTTTTGCGGGGGCGGTGCGCGGGCTCATGACCAACACTTAATCTCGCCAGCGCCGAAAAGCCATGCAGCGCCGCCTCCGGCGCCGTAAGAAAGACGTGGCGACCCGCAGAAGGACCACCCCATGACCATGCCCGGCCCCCCCACCCCCCCCCCCGATGGCGATCCGGCCGCCTACCACGCCACCACCATTCTCGCGGTGCGCAAGTCTGGCAAACTGGTCATGGCGGGCGACGGGCAGGTGTCCTTTGGCGACACGGTGATGAAGGGCAATGGCCGCAAGGTGCGCCGACTGGAGAAGGCCGACGTGCTGACCGGCTTTGCGGGCGCCACGGCTGACGCGCTCACCCTGCTGGAGCGGCTGGAGTCCAAGCTGGAGCAATACCCCGCCCAACTGGCGCGGGCCTGTGTGGAGCTGGCGAAGGACTGGCGCACCGACCGCTATCTGCGCCGGCTGGAGGCCATGCTGATCGTCGCAGACAAATCCGCCACCTTCCTCATCACCGGCGTCGGCGACGTGCTGGAGCCCGAACATGGCGTGGTGGGCATAGGCTCGGGCGGCAATTACGCGCTGGCCGCGGCGCGGGCGCTTTATGAGTACGAAGACGATCCGGAGGTCATCGCTCGCAAAGCCATGGCCATCGCCGCTGACATTTGCGTCTACACCAATCAAGAATTGACCGTGGAGAGCCTGCATGAGTGAGCCTCGCCCCCTCGCGCCGGAACTGAAGCGCGAAGATCTCGCCGCGGCGGTGGATCAACACATTCTGTCGGCCGATCAGCTCGAGCCGCTGTTTCTGTTTCTCACCGGACGCAGCGCCACGCTTCCGCCCGCAGGGGAAGAGGAGCTGCGCTTCATCCGCAATTTCCACGACATTTTCATCGCTACCGGCATTGCGATTTTCGCCATCGGCTTGTCCATCGGCGTCGGCGCCATCACCGGGGCGCGGTTTGAAGCGCTCGACTCGGTGGACAGCTGGAACGACGCCTCCAGCACGATGCGCGGCCTGTTATGGCTCACAGGCGGCCTTTTAGCGGGCTGCGCGGCGCTGATGTGGGGCTTGGGCGAATATTTCGCGCGGCAAAAACGGCTGTTTTTCCCCGCCATCGTGATTTGCCTCGCCTTTGCGCTCTTCACCTTTAGCGGCGGCCTGATGGTGTATGGCGCTTTGGTGGGCGAGCAGGTGCATCGCCTGGAACTGCTGGGCGACGATGGCGGCAGCTTGGAATGGAGCGCGCGCTTGGCGCCGCTGATTATCGCGCTGATCACCGCCACGGCTTTGGGCGGGTTTTATACGCGCTTCAAGCTGCCCTTCTCCATGGGGTTACTTGGCGTAACGGCGGTGCTGGCGGTCATTGCTCTGCTTTTCGCCATCGCGCCCAAACTGATCGTCGCCATCGGCGCGCCGCTGGTGTTCCTCAGCGGCCTCAGCCTGTTCATCATGGGCATGGCCTTTGATGTCCGCGACCCGGACCGGGTGACGCGGTTCTCTGATAATGGATTTTGGCTGCATTTGGCCGCTGCCCCGGTGCTACTCTTCGGTACACAGCTGCTCATTTTCGGATTTGACGATTATGGCCACCGCTTTTCCGTCGGCGGCTCCATCTTGATTTTGGTTGTGTTGGGGCTGTTTGCGCTGATCTCTTTGCTGATCAATCGGCGCGCGCTGATCGTCTCGGGCATGCTGACGGCGGGCATCGCCATTTGGATCTTGCTGGACAATGCGGGCCTTGGCGCCGCCGGTTTGGCGGCGGCGACCCTGCTATCGCTGGGCGCCATCGTGCTGCTCCTGGGCGCTGGGTGGCATAGCGTGCGGCGCGCCTTGTTGGGCTGGGTCCCCCGGGAAGGGCTTCTGGCGCGTATTTTCCCGCCGGAGGAGGCTCAGCACGCCAGCTAGCGCGTGGCGAAAATCATCGCATCGTCTCGGAACGCCTTGAACTCTAAGGCGTTGCCGGCCGGGTCGCGCACAAACATCGTCGCCTGTTCGCCCGGCCGGCCCGCAAAGCGCACATAGGGCGCGATGATAAAATCCGCCTCGGCCGCAAGCAGGCGGTCGCGCAGCCTCTCCCAGGCGTTCCATTCTAGGATCAGCCCGAAATGACGCACCGGCACGGCTTTGTCATCCACGGTGTTGGCGGCCGCAGCCCGGCATTCCTGCGGCGACACATGCGCCACGATTTGATGGCCGTAGAAATCAAAATCCACCCAGTCGGGGCTCGAGCGCCCCTCGGCACAGCCCAAGACACCGCCATAAAAGGCGCGGGCCGCCGCCAAATCATCCACGGGAAACGCCACATGGAAACGCGGGCGCGGGTCAAGCGTCATCATTGTGATCCTCCGACAGGGCGAGCCCTTCCCACACCCTGACGCGCAGCTTACATCACGCCCACGCCGACGACAGCGCCGCGCGCCCCACCGCCCTGACGGGCCCAGCACGAGCCACCCATGAGCTTCTTCTCCCCTCGCGAGATCGTCTCTGAACTCGACCGTCACATCATCGGCCAGGCCGACGCCAAGCGCGCCGTGGCCATCGCCCTGCGCAATCGTTGGCGCCGCCGCCAACTGCCGGAGCGGCTGCGCGATGAAGTGACGCCGAAGAACATCCTCATGATCGGCCCCACGGGCGTCGGCAAGA
>CAZGCB010000077.1:0-12934 GCA_964524065.1 uncultured Caulobacterales bacterium
CAAATGCTCAGCGCGTCGAAGCAGCACGCCGACGTGGTGCGTGCTTTCGAAGCATTCCCCCCAGATGTGCAGGCTCTGCCCACAGCGCGCTTATTGTATGCGGTGTCGCTTATGGAATTGCGGCGTTTGGAAGACGCTGGCGACGCGTTGCGGAACGCCCTGGCGGCGAAGCCGGATTTTTCAATCGCGCGCCTCGTGTTGGGGCGGGTTTACTTTGAGCAACGGCGTGATCAGGCGGCCAAATTCCAGTTCCGCCTAGCACTCGCCGGGACGTTGTCTGAAGAGCAACGCACTGGCGTCTTACAGTTTCTGGCGGCCATCGAAGCACGGCGGCGATGGAGCGTGGCGTTGAGCATGTCGATCGCGCCAAGCACCAACATCAATCGCGCCACGCGCGAAGATACAGTGGATTTGTTCGGCCTGCAGTTCGATCTTTCGGAAGACGCGCAAGCTCAATCAGGGGTCGGCGCCCGGCTCGGCTTGGCTGTGAAACGCCACGTTCTGCTCAATCCGAGGCTTAGATTTAATGTGGGCGTCAATGCAATTGGCACCGATTACCCCAATGATGAGTTTGATGATGTCATCGCCGGGCTATCGGTCGGACCGGAATTCGCGTTGGGCCGGCGCGCGCGCCTTGAGGTGAGTGCTCTGGCGGAGCGCCGCTGGTTCGGCGATGGCATTCTCGACGATAGCGGCCTGTTTACCGAAGCTGTGGGCTTGCAACTGAAGTTGGATCAAGAATTGCCGGCCCGATTACAGATGACCGGTATCGTTTCATATCGGGATGTGGACTACGAGAACCTCGATGCACAAGACGGCGTTCTCTACGGCGCTGATTTTGTGATCAGCCGATCAATGCGCACGAATTGGCTGCTGCGCGGTCTCGCCAATGTGCGGCGCGCTGAGGCGGCTGTGGACACGCAACGATACTGGTATGGGCGTATTGGTCTGGGCACGTACTTTGAAGCGCCGGGGGGGTATGGACTGTACGTTGAACCGAGTTTGGCGGCGCGGCGCTATGATGCGCGGGAGTTTTTATTTGGCGAGCGCCGCGAAGATCTGACGACGAGCGTGAACATGCGTGGCTCAAAGCGCGACTGGACCATTTTTGGCGCCGCCCCGTTCATTGCAGCACGACTGACGCGCACCAACTCGACGATCAGTCTTTTCAAAACCAACACCGAAGAAATCGAATTCGGCGTGACACGCACATTCTGAGGCAAGTTGTGCTGGCGGCCCGCGGGATGGAGGCGCTGCCAGCGGACGCTCTTCACCAGCGCAGATGTCTTCACCAGCGCAGATGTCTTCACCAGCGCAGATGTCTGTTCCCTTAGGGGGCCTTTTGATCCTGCGGGGCCGTCACAGCGGGGGCGCAGGGCAGCCCCCCACGACCGTTATTGACCTCCCTTTTTGTTCGCTTTACGTTCGCGGTCGTGGAGGTCGCGATGCTGTATGCGCCGCAGGTGAATTTTCGATACTTGTACATTGATTTCAATGCCTTTTTTGCCGCTGTCGAGCAGTATGACGATCCCGCTTTGCGTGGGCGACCGGTGGTTGTGGCGACCACGGCATCCGACCATGCGTGCGCCATCGCTGTGAGCTATGAGGCGCGTGCGGTGGGGCTTGCGCGCGGTGTGACCGTGGGGGAGGCGCGCGCAGCGCTGCCAGGTGTAACGGTTCGGATTGCCCGCCATGATCGCTATGTCGCGATGCATAGGGCGTTGATGGCCGCCATCGAGACCTGTTTGCCTCTGGTCAAAGCGTACTCTGTGGATGAGGCCGCCTTTCGTCTGGGCGCCGGCGAAGCCCAAGCTTCCGGCGCGCTGGCCATGGGCGCTGAGGTCAAGCGGACTTTAATGACGCACTTTGGCCCGGCCTTACGCTCGTCTATCGGACTGGCGTCCACCCGGCTGTTGGCGAAAATTGCCGCGGGCCTACAGAAGCCGGACGGCCTGACCGTCTTAGCGACGCAGGATGCGCCGATGCGGCTAGCGCAAACGCCATTGACGGCTTTGCCCGGGGTCGGCGCTGGCGTAGCGGCGCGTTTGGCGCGCGCGGGGGTGACGGATTTCGCCGGGCTTTGGGGGCTGGCTCCCAAACAGGCGCGTCGGATTTGGGGCTCCGTGCAGGGAGAACGGTTTTGGTATGCCTTGCATGGCTATGAGGTCGAGGAGCCGGCCACCCACCGTTCCATGTTTGGGCATTCGCGCGTGCTGAACCCGGAGCACCGAACCTTGGAGGGCGCGCGCATCGTGGCCCGGGCGCTGCTGCTGAAATGCGCCAGCCGTCTGCGCCGAGACGGCTTCTTCGCCGCTGCGGTGACGGCCACGGCGCGCATCAAGGCGTGGCGCGGGGGCCCGCCGCATACGCACGGGCTACACCCAGCGCGCTTTGACCGTCCCAAGGCGCTGGTTCGTCTGGGGCCCGATCACGCTGCGCCCAGTCGGTGGGAGCGTACTGTGGCCATCCCGGCCACACAGGACAGTTTCGCGTTTTTAGCCGCTTTAGACGCCCATTGGGCTGCATTAGCAGATGCGGGCGCACGCCGATTGGGCAGCGTGTCGGTGTATCTGCACAGCCTGCGGCGCCCGGGCGACGCCCGGGTGCGCCAGGGTGATTTGCTCGCGGATATGGACAAACCCGTTGCACCGCTGCGGTCTGATGCCCGCAAGCGCAGCGCGCTCTGGGCGGCGGTGGATCGCATCAATGCCGACGCCGATGGGCGGTTCGCTCGCTTGGGCGGGGCGCGGGCAGCAGACCGGCCTGCTGGCCTCACCGCGCCGCGGCATGTGACTCTCGCCACCCAGACGGATTTGGATTTGGACTATCTCGGCGCAAAAATCGCGTTTTCGCGGGTGCCCGATCCGGCGGAGTTTACCCTATGATCCTGCAGGATTTGCTGTGATCGCATGCGTGGCGGCTAGGCCACCTCTTCCAAGTCTTCTTGGATGATGGAGATTTCCACCGCATAGGACGTTTCGCCTTCGTCCACGACTTTTTCGATCACGCCGAGGCACTCCGCGCCGAGATACAGCTCGGCGCATTGATCGGGGCGCTGGCGCAGCTTGACCAACAACGGCGTGTTGAACTTCTGGCGCAGGAACTGCTCGACCTTTTGCCCTTCAGTCGCCGTGATGGGGTTTGCGGATGTGCTCATGGCTGTCTTTTCGCCTCTCTCGCCTCCGGTGCAGGGTGTCTGTTGGACATATCCCCTGCAAGCCTGCCTCTTTCATTGCGCGATTCGCCCATATGGAAGCCAATAGAACAGATGTGGCCCAACACGCCACATTCGTCCAGCGCCCTGCGGCCCGGCAACCGTAACATGGCCGCGCCCCAGCGGGATCGATCTGGGGATCGGCCCCCCATGAGGGGATGTTCGCCCATCGTCAGGTCGTCGCTTCGGCGCTCTTACCGCGCTCTGTCATCGATGGTCTGGTCCATTTCCTTGCCTGGCGTGCCGACGCAAGGCCCGCCCACGGGCCGGGCCGGCACGCCCGCCACAGTGCAGCGCGCCGGAACCGGCTTTAGCACCACCGAACCGGCGGCGATTTTCGCATCATCGCCGATGGTGATGTTGCCGAGGACATTGGCGCCGGCGCCGATCAGCACGCCGCGCCCGATTTTAGGATGGCGATCACCGCCCTTGGCGCCCGTGCCGCCCAGCGTCACACCCTGCAGGATGGAGCAATCATCGCCCACCCGCGCGGTTTCGCCGATGACGACGCCGGTGGCGTGGTCGATCATCACGCCCTTGCCGATCTCCGCGGCGGGGTGGATGTCCGCGTGGAACTTTTCGGAGACGCGGCTTTGGATGTGATAGGCGAGGGTGTCGCGATCTTGCCCCCACAGCCAACGCGCGACCCGGTGCGCCTGGAGCGCCTGATACCCTTTGAAATAGAGGAAAGGCTGCAGCAGCACGCGGCACGCCGCATCACGCTCCAACACCGCGGCCATGTCCGCGGCGGCCGCGGCCACGAGTGTCGGATCGCTGTTGAGAGCGTTGGAGAACACCTCGCGCGCTTGCATGCCGTTGAGATCATCGGCGCCAAGTTTCAAGCCCAACACATAGGACAGCGCGTCCGCCAGGCTGGCGTGGTTCAAGATCGCGGCATGGAAATAGCTGGCGAGCGTGGGCTCGCGCGCGGCCTCTTGCGCGGCTTCAGCGCGCAGCCGCCGCCACACGGCGTCTTGAGAGGTGAGGGAGGGCGTCGTCGCCTCATTGGTTCCCGTGACATTCGCGCCGGCGAGAGCGGGATCAGTGAGATGAGTCACGGTCATTGGGGGCCTCCCGTTCCTGTGTGGAGCCGACGGGCCTGCGCCGTCACGCTCCGACGCCTAAACACTGCGCTTACACCGCCGTCGCCGCCAGAATGCGCTCGCACACAGCATCAGGCAACGCGCCTGTCTCCGCCATATGGCGCGCGCTCAGCAACATCGCCAGGGTCAGAATGTCGGTGATGTCACCCGCCAGGGCGCGACGTAGCGCCTCGCCAAAGGGGACACGCTGCAGCGCCAGCTCCTCTTCGGGATCCGGCGCCCAGGCGCCTTCATCTAAATCCCAAGCGACATAGCAGGCCGCCGCCTCATCCGTGATGGAGTTGGAGAGATGCGCGACAAACAAACGCGCCCAGCCTTGCGCGGTCAGCCCGGTTTCTTCTTTGAGCTCTCGCTGGGCGGCCAAAAGCGGATCCTCGCCATGGGGCGCGCCGCCCTCCGGCAATTCCCAGCTGTAAGCATCCAGCGAAAAGCGGTGCTGGCCCACCAGCATGGTCGTTCCGTCTGCGAACAGCGGCAACACGCCCACAGCCACGGTCTTAAAGTGCACCACGCCATAGAGGCCCGCGCCGCCATCGGGGCGGGTCACGTCATGGTGGGTGAGGCCGATCCAAGGATTGTCATAGACGGCGCGTGTACTGCGCACCGCCCAGGGGCCGCGTTGATCATCAGGCTGCGGCGTCTGCGGGGCGCGGAAATCGCCCGTGGCGAGGCGCCCGACGCAGGTGGGCAGGCGCGGCCTGTTCCCCCGCTGCGCCAGATCGGCGTCATCATCGTCAGCCATCGCGTCCTCCCATGGGCCGCCGCAGACACTGGGATATCACCCGCGTGCCCGCTTACGCTTATTCAGCCGGCGCCCCCGCCAGAGCCGCTTGTTTGGCGCTTCTTTTGCGCGCACGCCGCTGACGGCCCTTGGCCATCATGGAGAATGCCGCCGGCGCGAAGAACAGGGCAAGCACCGCCGAGCCCGCCACACCGCCGGCGATGGCGGTGGCCAGCGGTAGCCAGAAGCTGTCACCTGCGAGGATGAGCGGTACGAAGCCCCCAATGGTGGTGAGGGTTGTGGAGATGATATGGCGGCTGGCGTCCACCGTGGTCTCCACAATGGCCTCCACATCCCCGGTGACGGCTTGCGGATTGGCCTTGAGCGCCGACAACACCACAATCGCCCCATTCACCGCCAAGCCCACCAGGCCCATGGCGCCGATAATGGCGTTGAAGCCGTTCGGCTGGCCGAACATCCACACGCCCAAAAAGGCGAGACCCACCGACAAAACGCCCACCAGCGCCACCACGCCCGCATAGCGGAAGGAGTTAAACGCCAGCACCAAAGCGCCCATCATCAGAATGATCAGCGGGCCGGCCGTGGCGAACAGAATGCCCAAAGCATCGCCGCTGGCGTTGGCTTCCCCACCAAATTCCAGACGATAGCCGGCCGGAATCTCCACATCCGACTGCGCTAGGCGCTCGCGGAAGTCCGTCAGCGCCACATCCGGCAGGGTGAACGGGCTGACATACCCATAAATGCGATTTACCCTCTGCGCGTCGATGCGCGTGATCACCGCCATTTCCGGCTCCAGCGTCACATCGCCCAGGGCGCTCACCGGCGCGCCCAATTCGCCAGGGCGCGCGCCTGGAGCGGCTTTGCCGCGCACGGCGTCGAGATTGGAGCGCGCGCCGTCATCCAACAGGACGCGCACCGGCAATTCCTCGGCGCCTTCCAAGATGCTGCCGCCCACCGCACCGTCCAAATCGCTGCGCACCAATCCGGCGATGTCGCGCAAGCTCAGCCCCGCCAGCGCCGCCGAAGCGGGATCGGCCTGAATGCGGGCCACCGGCGCGCCGCGCTTCATTTGGGCGTTGGTGAAGGTGACGTTGCGGCTTTGGCTGAGCAGCAGGCGGATCTCATCGCCCAAAGCGCTCAGCGTTTCAAAGTCCGGCCCGAACAAGCGCACTTCCAGCGGCGCGTTCACCGGCGGTCCTTGCTCAAAGGGCAGCACCAAGAACTGCGCTTCAGGAAAGAGGTCGCGCACCTTCGGCGCCAAATCGAGCACGATGCGCCGCGTGTCTTGGGGGGAGTCCGTGCGCACCCAACCCGCGGCGAAATTGGGCTGGCCGTTGCCGTCGGCGAGCACGTTGTAATAGGTCCGTGGCGGTTGCGCCCCCAGCACCCAGCCCACATGACGCACCGACGGGTACTCGGCCAACAGAGCCTCGGCTTCCTCCGTCACGCGGCGTGTCTCAGCGATGGAGGCCTCCGGCGGCAGCGTCACCGCCATCTGGAACATGTCCCGATCGGTGGGTGGAAAAAACTGCATGGGCAGGGTCGACGCCCCATAGAATCCAGCGATTGGCGCGGCCAGGCCCAAAAGGATGCCGGCGATCGGAACCCGCGCGATGAAGGCCAACACTTTACGGTAGGCCCAGGTGAGCGGTGGGATCGTGAGGCCTTGGTTCAAAAACCCAGGCTTGCGCAGGGCGTCCGATCCGCCGTCGAACCAGGCGGCGAAGGCCGGCACGATGGTCATCGCCAAGACCAGCGAGGAGCCCACGGCGAAAATCACCGACACGCCGATCATGCCGACAAACTCACCGGCGCTGCCGGGCATCAGCGCAATCGGTGCGAAGGCGAGCATGGTGGTGAGCGTGGACGCGAGCAGCGGCGCAAATAAATGCCGTACGGCCTGGTCCACAGCCTCGAGGGGCGCTGCGCCGCGCCCGCGACGCAGACGGTACTCGTGCACCATCACAATGGCGTTGTCGATGAGCAGGCCGAGCGCGATCACCAGCCCCGTCACTGACATTTGGTGCAGTGGTTGATCGGCGAGGCGGATGAGAAAGATCACCAATAAGCTGGTGAGCGGCAGCGCCGCGCCGACGATAAGCGCCGCCCGCCAGCCCATCATGACGAACAGCACCGCAAACACGATCAGCGCTGAGACGCCCAAGGTGCCGGCCAAGCCCATCAGACGGTCGTCCACATAGGCGTTCTGTTCAAAAATGATGTCCGCCGTGATCTGCGCCGGCAGCTCGGCGCGGAAGGTCTCCACAATGGCGCGGGCCTGCGCGTTCCACACATCAGAGCGGGAGTTCGGCCGCAGATAAGCGCCCACCAACACCGTGCGCGATCCATCAACGACGGCGATGGACGCCGGCGGCGTGGTGACGCCCTTTTCCACGTCGGCGATGTCGCCCACACGCACGGCGTCGCCATCGGCTTGCTGCAGAAGGGGCACTTCGCGCACGCGCGTGACGGAATCCAGCTCCCCGGCCACCTGCACGCCCAGGCTGAGACGGTCGGCGCGCACTTGCCCGGCGGGGCCTTTGGGGTCTGAGGCGGAGATGCGCGCGGCGACATCGCCAGCGGACAGGCCGAGCGCCGCGAGGGCGTCGGCATCGGCCAACACACGGATTTCCTCAACGCTTTCGCCAAAAATCTGCGTTTCTTCGGTGTCGGGCATGATCTGCAGCCGATCCTGCAGATCCTCCGCCAGACGGCTGATGACGCCCAAAGGCGCTTCGGCCCCGTCAGCCCAGCTCAGGGCGATGATCATGGTGGCCGCGCCGACATACTGCCGCTCCACCTCCGTCGCGCCGACGCCGGCGGGGAAGGTCTGGCGGGCCAGCTCCACCTGATCGCGCACCAGCGTCCAGGCCTGATCCACCTGGGCCGGCGTGAGCTGTTCACGCAGCTCCACATTGACGATGGATAAGCCGGCCCGCGTTTTGGAGATGATTTGGCGCACCTCGCCCAATTCCAGCAGCCGGGCCTCCAGCGGCTCGGTGACCAACGCCTCCACCCGTTGCGCCACTGCACCGGGGAACGGGGTTAGCACCAGGCCATAGCGCTCCACCAGGGTGGGGTCTTCCTGCCGGCCCATCGTCAAGAGGGAGCCCGCGCCGGCGGCGCAAATCAGCAGCAGGGCCAGAATCGACAGGCGCGAATAGCGGGTGAACAGCGTCGTCATAGGCACGATCCTTACAGGGCCGTCAAAACTGGGCCGTCAAACGGTTCTGAGCGTGACAGGGGCGTGGGGCGCGGCCTTAAACCGGCTCGCGCCCGGCGACTTGCGTCGTCGCGGGGGCGGCGGCGTCCTCCGGCTCGAGGCGCACCACTTGGCCTGGCGCGACACGCTCCAGACCGACCGTGACGAAGCGCTCCCCATCGCGCGCGGCGCCGCGCACATAGGCCCGTTCCGCTTCGATATGAACAATCTCCACATAGCGCCGGTCTAAAGTGTGCAGTCCCGGTTCAGTCTCCGACGGCATGGCGACGAACACCGTCCACAAGCCGCGCCGCCCCTCGGACAAAGCCGTCAACGGCGCCCAGAACCCTTCGCCTGGGGCCTCGCCCACCAGCCGCAAGCGCGCCACTTCACCCGGCGCGGCCTCGCCATCCGTGACATCGAACACGGTTGCGACGGTGCGGGTGGTGCGATCCACCACTTGGGTGACGGCGCGCAGTCGGCCGGTGATGGTGCGATCGGCGATGTCGAAGGCGTAGTCGGCGCCCACTCGTAACGTGCGGCTTTGCGCCGCTGGCAGGCCGACACGGATCTCCACGCCCTCGGTTTCGGTGAGGTCCAGCACCGGCGCGCCAGGGCCGGCGACAGCGCCCTCGTCCAGATGGCGCGCCGTGACGACGCCGGCGAAGGGCGCGACGAGCAGGGACAAATCCCGGCGTACTTTGAGCTGCTCCAGCTCCGCGCGCGCCACTTGCACCGCCGCACGCGTGGCGGAGTCGTTGGCTTCAGCTTCGTCGCGGGCCTGCGCAGAGGCGTTGCCGCGCGCCGTCAGCTCGCGCTGGCGCTGCACGGTGAGACGGGCCAGCTCGGCGTTCGCGTCGGCCTGGCGCAGCCCCGCTTCAGCGGCCGCGATTTGCGCGTCCAAAAAGCGCAGATCCAAACGCGCCAGCTCTTGGCCGGCGTCCACCCGATCCCCAAGATCCACCGCGATGGCGTCGATCAGGCCGCCATTTTCAAAACCCAAGCTGCTTTCGCGCCGGGCGGTCACCACGCCGGCGAAGCGCTCCGCCACATCGGCGGCTTGTTGCAGCCGCACCGTTTGCGTCGTCACCAGAATGGGCTCCAGAACCTCCCCCGCGACGGGCTGGCTCAAGGCTGCGCTGGGCGACACAGCGGCTGCAAATCCAGTTCCCGTCAGCGCCACGAGCGCGGCGAAAGCGGCGCGGCGCCGTGGGGCGGCCCGGCCCGTGCGGTCAAGATGCGGCGTCATGGCGGCCTTGTCCTTCTGCCTCGCCCGGGGCAGGGCGGTGTGCGTCTGTGGTGTCACGTAGAGCGCTAAACTACGTTTGAAAAGTGAACGGCGTTCAAAATTGCAGGCGACCACGCATCGCTAAGGGTGCGTATGGTCGGTCGTCAGTGTGTACGGTGCTGGCCCGGTGGTGGACGCCGCGACGCTGCCCGAAAGCGTTAGAGCGTCATGCGCGTGTCAGGCGCGCCCAGGCCGCGCACCAGCATGGTGATATGAAAATCAATCAGCGCTTCGCGGTTAATGTGGTTTGAACCCAGCATTTTATGCGGGAAGTCCGGATGCTCCACCAGCAACAGCGTCAGGCCATGCAGACACGGCCACACGCTGCTGGCCGCCAGGGCTGGATCGAGCGGCGCAATAAGACCCGCCTCGACCAAACCACACACCATGCCCTGCAGACGCTGGGCCGCCTCCAACATTTTGGAGTCTTGAGGCACGTCCGCTGTGTCCTCTTCGGGCATCGCCTCGGCCCCTTCGGCAAACGCCATGCGATAGTGATTGGGCTGCTCCAAGCCGCAATCAATGTAAGCGCGCAGCCCGTCCTGCATGCAGGCGACGGACATGTCCCGCCCGGCTGTCACATCATCCAAACGCTCCAGCAGGCGTGCGAAGAACATTTCGCGGATGGTTTGTAGGATGGCCTCTTTGGAGCGGAAATATTGGTAAATCGCGCCCGGTGAGTAATCGATCCGCTCGGCGATGCCGCGAATGGTCAGCCCCGCTTCGCCCTCTTCTGCAAAGAGTGTTTCAGCCGCGTCCAGAATGAGGTCGCGCACGCGCTGGCGGCGGCGATCCGCGGGCGTGACGTCATCCGTCGACGGCGTGTCTGTGTCAGACAGGGAGGTGTTGCTCATGATCTACACATGGCTGAGGACTTGCGACGTGGCAATCCGTACGCATATGAAGTTGCAAATGATTCGCGATTGGGATCGGAGGCTCCGCGGAGCGAGGAACACAGTCCCGGTGATGGCGATCCACGCGCCAACGCGCACAGGCCGCCCAGCTCCGGGGATGAGTGAGAGGACGTGTGCATGAGCAGTGTTGACGAAGCTTTGTTGGCGCCTTCCGCGCCGGCTTTTGGCGATGCGGCGGTGGCGGCCCGGCGCTGCGCGCGCACAGTGTCGTTGCTGGCGGCTCGGCGCTCTGTGGTCGCGCAGGCCCTTGAGGCGCCGGGCCCGTCGGCTGACGAGCTGGGGGACCTGCTGCGCCTGGCGGCCCGTGTGCCCGATCATGGCAAGCTGGCCCCCTGGCGGTTCATCGTCATCGCCGGGGAGGCGCGCGCGCAAGCCGGCGCCATGCTGGCGGACATCGCCAAAGCGCGCACGCCCGACATCACCGAGGATCAGCTGGCTCTCGAGCGCCAGCGCTTCACCCGCGCGCCGCTGTGTGTCGCGGTGGTGAGCCGCACGACAGTCCCCCACAAAGTGCCCGAATGGGAGCAAATCCTGTCCGCCGGCGCGGTCTGCCAGACCCTGCTGATCGCTGCGCACGCCATGGGCTATGCCGGCCAGTGGCTGACCGAATGGTACGCCTTTGATCCGCAAGCGCTGGCGGGTTTTGGCCTACAGCCCGGTGAGCGCATGGCCGGTTACGTTTTCCTGGGCTCCGCCGTGACGGCGCCCATGGAGCGCAAGCGCCCCGATGTGGCGGCGCTCACCACGCATTGGCGGGCGCCCTAAGCGGCGGCCTCACCCGCGCCCGCGATAGGGTGCAACGCCCTGATCGGGGATCCACAGGCCCTCTGGCGGGCTGCCATGTTGGACAAATACGTCAATGGGAATCCCCCCGCGCGGATACCAATAGCCGCCCACGCGCAGCCAAGGCGGGTTAAGCACCGCCTGCAGCCGCGCCGCGATCAGCGTCGTGCACGCTTCGTGGAAGGCGCCGTGATTGCGGAACGAGCCCAGAAACAATTTCAGCGATTTGCTTTCCACGATCACGGCGGCGGGCGCGTAGTCGATCACCACATGGGCGAAATCCGGCTGGCCCGTCATGGGGCACAGGGAGGTGAATTCCGGCGCGGTGAAGCGCACCAGATAAGGGCTGTCGGGGCTGGGATTGGGCACGGTCTCCAGCACCGCGGCGTCTGGGCTGTCGGGCAAACCAGTGGGCGCGCCGAGCTGTGTCAGGCCGCCAGGCGCACCGCCGGCGCCGGGCGGAGTGTGTGAATCAGTCATGGCGTCGCATCTAGCCCGCCCCTTGAGGGCGCGTCTATGGCTGTTGCGCGGCCCTGGCGCCGGAAGGAATGGCGAACGCCGCCAGCAGCACGGCGATCCCTGCCAGGCCGCTCGCCAGCGCCATGGCCCAGCCAAACGCAGCGTCGCCTTGGGCGGTGAGTAGGGCCGCTGCAGCAGCGCCGCCGCCTAAACCCGCCGCCCGCGCCGCCGCATTGTTAATGCCCGAGGCGACGCCGCCGCGCCCCTCCGGTACGGCTGCAAGCGCCACGGCGGTGAGCGGCGTGATGGCGAGCGCGAATCCGAAGCCGAGCAGCCCCATGGGCGCTGCGATGCTGAGGCCCCCGCCCCACGCTGCCGGAATGAGCCCCAGCATCGCGAAGCCGCCGAGCGCCGCCACCGATCCGCCGAGCAGGAGCGGGCGCGCGCCGATCCGCTCCGACAGGCCGCCCACGCTGCGCGACAACAGCCCCACCGCCAGCGTAAAGGGCAAAAACGCCAGCCCCGCGACGGTGGCGGTCCAGCCGCGTGCATCCATCAGCTCAAACGGCAGGGCGAAAAACAGCACCGACAACGCGGCGTAGAGAAACACCGTCAGCGCCGTGATGCCGGAGAACACTCGGTTCGCGAACAGACCCAAGGGCGCCATGGGATCGCGGGCGCGGCGCTCCCAGCTCAAAAACGCCACAAGGCCCACACAACCCAAGAAAAAGATCCGTCGCGTCCAGGAGCGTTGATCCCCGCCGCCGACGGTGTCGGCCGGATCACCGCCCAAGCTGACCAATCCATAGGCCAGACAGCCAAAGGCCGCCGCCGCCACGGCCGCACCGACCAGATCCAGCGGTCCATGCGGGCCCGGAGCACGGCTTTCCGGCAAGGTGCGCCAAGCGAGCGCCACAGCGATGACCGCCACAGGAACATTCAGCGCGAAAATCCACGACCAGTGGGCGTGTTCCACCAGCAGTCCGCCCACAATCGGCCCGATGGCCGCGGTGAGCGCCGAGGCGCTGGCCCACACCCCCAACGCCCGTCCGCGGCTTTCTTTAGGATACACCGCGCCGATCACCGCCAGCGCCGCCGGCGCCAAGAACGCGCCGGCCAGCCCTTTGACCGCGCGCGCGGCGATCAAAGCGTCGGGCGAACGGGCCGCCGCGCAGGCCAGGGAGGCCGCCGCGAACGCGACGATGCTCCACACATACACGCGCCGCCGG
>CAZGCB010000078.1:0-12874 GCA_964524065.1 uncultured Caulobacterales bacterium
ATCTGCGACGAAGCGGCCCGACGCCCCCATCGTCCCAACGCCTTTGGCGTCGCGCGCCTGTGATGGCGCAGGAAGGATTGGCCATGACGGATTTTCCGACGCTGTCCAAAGTCGAGCTGGACTATGCCGATGGGTGGCTGACGGCGTGGTTCAACGAGCCTCAAATTCGCAATCCGCTCTCCAGCGCGCGCGCGGCGGATCTGATGGCGCTCTGCGATCATTTGCACGCCAGGCGCGATGTTCGCGGCGTGGTGCTGCGCGGGCGCGGCGCGATGTTCTGTGCGGGCGGCGATCTCAAAGCCTTCAAATCCGTGTTTCAGGGCGGCGGGGATCTGGCGGACGTTGTCACGCTGAGCAAGGAGGCCGGCGCGTTGCTCGACGCCGTCGCTGGCCTGCCGCAATACACCGTGATGGCGGTGGAGGGGGCGGCCATGGCGGGCGGGTTCGGCCTTGCCTGTGTCGGCGATGTGGTGATTGCGGAGGAGACCGCGCGCTTCGCCCTCAGCGAAACCGCCATCGGGCTCACCCCGGCGCAAATCGCGCCTTTCGTGATCCGTCGCCTTGGCGCGACGATTGGGCGTCGCTTGATGATCACGGCGGAGACCGTGACCGCCGATGACGCGCTCGGTATCGGCCTTGCGGACGAGATCGCGACCGGGAGCGCGGGCGTCGACGCCGCCATCGAACGCCAGCGCGTGAAGCTCAAGCGCTGCGCGCCCGGCGCGGTGGCGGAGACAAAAAAACTGCTCCGCAACGCGGCGCAGCTCACCCGCGAGGAAGAGATCGAGGCGGCGGCGCAGAGCTTCGCCCGCTGCCTGATGGGCGATGAAGGCCGCGAAGGCGTCGCCGCCTTCATCGAGAAGCGCAAGCCCCGCTGGGCGCGCGAAAGCGAGGCCTGAGCATGCCCGAAATCACATCTATTCTGGTGGCTAACCGCGGTGAAATCGCAGTGCGCGTGATGCGCACAGCGCAGAGCCTGAGCTATCGCACGGTGGCGGTCTATTCCGACGCCGACGCCGACGCGCCGCATGTCACGCTGGCCGATCACGCGGTTCATATCGGCCCCTCGCCCGTGGGAGAATCCTATCTCGACCCCGCGCGCATTTTGGCGGCCGCGCGCGCGAGCGGGGCCGATGCGATCCATCCCGGTTATGGCTTTTTGTCGGAGAACGCCGCTTTCGCCGAGGCGGTGGAGAAGGCCGGCCTCGTCTTCATCGGTCCGCCGGCCGCGGCGATCCGCGCCATGGGCGACAAAGCCGAAGCCAAGCGCCGCATGATTGAAGCGGGCGTGCCCTGTGTGCCCGGCTATCAGGGCGCCGATCAATCGCAGAAACACTATCTCGAAGCGGCCAAGGACATCGGCTTTCCGGTGATGGTCAAAGCGTCCGCAGGCGGCGGCGGCCGGGGGATGCGGCTGGTCCATGACGCCGCGCAATTGAAAAGCGCCCTGACCGCCGCGCGTTCGGAGGCGGAGCATGCCTTTGGCTCCGGCGATCTCATTCTCGAAAAGGCGATCATCCGCCCACGGCACGTTGAAATCCAAGTGTTTGCTGATGCGCACGGGACCGTGATCCATCTGGGCGAACGCGATTGCTCCGTCCAGCGACGCCACCAAAAGGTGGTGGAAGAAGCGCCCTGTCCGGTGATGACGCCGGAGCTGCGCGAGCGCATGGGCGCCGCGGCGGTCGAGGCGGCGCGCAGCATTGACTATCGCGGCGCCGGCACGGTCGAGTTCCTGCTCGACGCGCAGGGGTCTTTCTACTTCCTGGAGATGAACACCCGTCTTCAGGTCGAGCATCCGGTGACGGAGTTGATCACCGGCCTCGATCTGGTGGCGCTGCAGATCAAGGTGGCGGCGGGCGAGCTTCTGGGGCTGAGCCAGCAGGATGTGCGGCTGGACGGTCACGCCATTGAGGTGCGGCTCTATGCCGAAGATCCGAGCCAAGATTTCCTGCCGCAGACCGGGCCGGTGGATCGCTGGCGGCCGGCGTCGGGTGATGGCGTGCGGGTCGATAGCGGCATCGCAACGGGCCTGGCGGTGTCGCCGTTTTATGACCCGATGATCGCCAAGATCATGGCCTGGGGACCGAACCGCGACACGGCGCGCCGGCGTCTGATCGAAGCGCTGCGCGCCACCCATTTGTTCGGCTTGGCGCACAATAAGCGCTTCCTGATCGACGTGCTGCGCAAACCCACCTTCGCTGAGGGCGGCGCCACCACCGCTTTCATCGCGGAGGAGTTTTCAACCGACGATCTGGCGGCCCGCACGCCAAGCTTCAAAGAAGCGGCGATTGCGGCCGTGATGCGCTTCCGGCTCGATCGCGACCAGTATGCGGCCCGCGCCATCGCCGCGCCGTCCGTCTTGCTGGACTGGTCGACGCATGCGGCGGCCTCGACCCCCTTCAGCTTTGAGACCGCGGACGGCGCTTTGGATGTGTCGGTCGCGCCGCTGGGCGACGATCGGTACCGGGTTAGCGGTGGTGAGGATGCGACCGAGATCGCGGTGATCCGCGCTGAGCCGCTCGGGGCCCTCGTGGAGGTCGACCAAGAGCGACTCCCGGTGGTGGTGGAGATTGCGCCCAATGGCGATCTTGATCTGGATCTCGGTGATCATGTGTTTCGGCTGCGCAACGGCATCGGCCGCGCTGAGAGCGAGGATGGCGCCGGCGGCGGCGGGCGCGTCGTGGCGCCCATGCACGGACGTGTCGTTACGGTGGACGTGGCCGAAGGTCAGGCTGTGTCGAAAGGCGATGCGCTGCTCACTTTGGAAGCGATGAAGATGCAGCACGCGATCCTCGCCGAGGTGGACGGCGTCGTCGTGTCGGTCGCGTGCAAAACCGACGACCAAGTCGCCGCCGATGATCGGCTCATCGAGATCGAGCCGGCCGAGGGCTGAGGAAAAGGACCGGAGCTATGATGCCATCGAAGATCTGCGAGATGCTGGGCATTGAGTTTCCCCTACTCGCCTTCAGCCATTGCCGCGATGTGGTGGCGGCCGTTTCGCGCGCTGGCGGCATGGGCGTGTTCGGGGCGGTGAAGTACACGCCCGATCAGTTGCGCGAGGAGCTCGCCTGGATCGACGCGCATTGCGACGGCAAGCCCTATGGCGTCGACCTGATCGTGCCCAACACCATGCTGGGCAAAGGTGAGCCGCTGGATGTCGATTGGGTGGTGGACAGCCTGCCGCAAGAACACATCGATTTTGTCGCCGATCAGCTGGCCGCAGCGGGCGTCGACCCCGGCGATGTGCGGGCTATGGCGCGCGAGGCGGTGTGGTTCGCCAAGAACCTCGATGAAGGGGCCGAGGAGCTGCTTCAGGTCGCGTTTTCATTCCCGACCAAGCTTATCGCCAATGCGCTCGGCGCGCCGCCCCCCATCATGTTTGAGTATGCGCGCAAGCATGATGTGCCCGTGGCCGCCCTGGTGGGGGCGAAGGAGCACGCGCTGACGCAAATCAAAGCCGGCGTCGATATTTTGATCGCCTCCGGCGGCGAGGCCGGCGGCCATTGCGGTGACGTGTCCACCATGGTGCTGGTGCCCGAAGTGGTGTCGGTGGCGGGCGACACGCCCGTGTTGGCGGCGGGCGGCATTGTGCGCGGCGATCAAATGGCGGCCGCCATGGCGATGGGCGCCGCCGGCGCTTGGTGCGGTTCGGTGTGGCTCACCACGGCCGAAGGCGAGCCGTCGCAGGCCGTCAAAGACAAGATGTTGGCCGCCACATCGCGCGACACTATTCGCTCGCGTTCGCGGACCGGCAAACCGTCGCGGCAGCTGCGCAGCCCATGGGTCGAGGCGTGGGAAAGCGAGGGCGCGCCGGCGACGTTGCCCATGCCGCTGCAAACGCTGATCTCCGACCCGCCGCTGGCGAAAATCGAGACGCTCGCGGACGGCGGCCATGACGGCGCGAAAGCCTTGGCGACCTATTGGGTCGGCCAAGGGGTGGGCTTGATGAACCAGACCATGTCTGCGGGCGATGTCGTCCAGCAATTCAAAGCGGATTTCCTAACGGCTTATGAGCGTCTGGCCGGGTTTGTGGGAGACTGACCATGCTTGAGCAGGCGGATGATTTTCTCGCGGAGTCCGACGCGCTCTATGCGCTCGTCGAAACGATGGCTCCGGACGATTGGAACAAGCCGACCCAGTTTAAGAACTGGACCACGAATGATGTAATCGTGCATCTGCACTTCTGGAACAAAGCCGCGGATCTGTCCTCCACCGATGAGGCGGCGTTCCTGGCGTCTGTGAACGCGATGATGCCGAAAATGGCGCTGGGCATGCGCGCGGTAGAGAATGAGGCGGTGTCCGAACGCGGTCCCGATCTCTTGGCGGCCTGGCGTGATTATTATCGCGATATGGCCGCGCGTTGGCGTGGTTATGACCCCAAGCGCCGCCTGAAATGGGTTGGGCCGGACATGTCGGCTCGCTCATCGATCAGTGCACGGCAGATGGAAACCTGGGCGCACGGTCACGAGGTGTTCGATCTGATGGGCGTCACACGCACCGAAACCGATCGGATCAGCAACATCGTCCGTATCGGGATCAACACCTTTGGCTGGAGTCACATGGTGAACAGCCTCGACATCCCCGAAGCGATGCCCCTCGTCAGCCTAACGGCGCCGTCGGGCGCGATCTGGACGTTTGGCGAGGCGGGGTCGGGCGATCGCATTGAGGGGCCAGCCTTGGCCTTCGCCCAAGTGGTCACCCAAACCCGCAGTTTTGATGATGTGGCGCTGAAGGTCGAAGGCCCGGTCGCCGAACAATGGATGCGCATTGCGCAGTGTTTTGCGGGCCCGCCGGAAACGCCGCCAAGCAAAGGGCAAAGAACCGTCAACGCAGCCGCTTAATGCCAATGGAAAGCTGACGACGGCTCCGATCGATATAGAGGTGTGCACGCACGATGATCAACATTCATGAAAACGAGGAGCGCCGGGCGTTCCGCGAAACCATGCGCAGCTTTGTGGAGAATGAACTCGCCCCCCATGCCGATGAATGGGACGAAGCGGGCGGCTTTCCCTACGAGATTCACGAGAAGGTCGGCGCGCTTGGCGTATTCGGTTTGGGCGTGCCGGAAGAACTGGGCGGCCTCGGCTTTGAAGATTACTTTATGCGCGCCATCTATGCCGAAGAAATGGGCTTGTGCGGCGCGCAGGGCATCACCTCGGGTCTTGGCGGCCGGTCCATTTCGATCGGCCCACTCGTCTCCTTGGCCTCAGAGGAGATCCGCGAGCGTGTGGTGCCGGAGGTGGTGTCCGGCCGCAAATGCTCGGCGCTTGGCATCACCGAACCCAGCGGCGGCTCGGATGTGGCGAGTTTGCAGACCACCGCGAAACTGGACGGCAATCACTACGTCCTGAACGGCTCTAAGACGTTCATCACCTCCGGCATGGTGTCGGACTATTTCGTCATCGGCGCCCGCACGGGCGGGCCCGGCCTTGGCGGGATTTCGCTCTTCTTCGTGGAGGCCGATACGCCCGGCTTCAGTCGCACCGCGCTGGACAAGAAAATGGGCTGGTGGTGCTCCGATCAAGCGACGCTGTACTTTGATGATTGCCGTGTGCCGGCGACCAATATGATGGGTCCGGAGAATAATGGCTTCCTCGCGATCATGAACAATTTCAACACAGAGCGGCTCGCCATGATCGCCCAATCGGTCGGCATGATGAAGCTCTGCCTGCGGGAGGCCATCGCTTGGGCGCAGGAGCGTGAAACCTTCGGCCGCCCCCTGATCAAACGCCAAGTGATCCGGCACAAAATCGCCGACATGTCCATGCGCATCGACGCGACCGAAGCTTATTTATACGCGATCTGCCATGACATGCAGGAGGGCGGCCATCCGATCGCGGAACTCGCGAAAGCGAAAGTGTTCGCGACAAAGTCGCTGGAATTCGTCGCCAGCGAAGCCATGCAAATCTTTGGGGGCGCGGCCTATTTGCGCGGCAATTTGGTCGAGCGCGTCTATCGCGAAGTGAAGGTGATGGCCATTGGCGGCGGCTCTGAGGAGATCATGCGCGACTTGGCCGTCAGCCAGATGGGGCTTTAGAAACGCCCGGCCGATCCACGCGATCGTTCATGAACACAGCTATGAGCCACCACCGCATTCATGGCGGTCGATGGAGCGTTGCCGGTTTAAGCGATGGACAAAGCGCCCGCCCAAGGCGTGTCATCACGGCCGAAAACTGGCGGGCGACGGTGGCTGGCCACAACGGAATGCCTTTTGGCCAGTAGCGAGCTTTTGCGCGGCGTGGGCGTATCCCATACGCAGATGATCCGGCGTATGATACGCTGCGTGGGCCATGGGTAACGGGGTCGCGGCGCGCTACGATCCAGGTCCAGGTGAGGCAAGTGTGGGGGCCGTCTGGACAGAAGCGCGAAGAACGGACAACGGATCATGGGCATGCCGGGGGACGACACACGCAGGACGCACATCGCGGCGCTCAACGCCGCCTATGTGGCGTGCCCGTCCTGCGACGCCTTGTGGAGCCGCCCGGTTTTGCGTGAGGGCGAACGGGCCAAATGCCCGCATTGCCACACCGTGATCGTGACCAACAAAACCCAGAGCGCTGAGCGCACCATGGCGCTGATGTTGGCGAGCCTGATGCTGTATAGCGTGGCGATCGCGTTTCCATTCATGCGGATGGAGCGGTCGGGTCTGTCCAACGAGATTTCGGTGATCGACGCGGTCGGCGTTTTGTGGAGCAACGACATGCAAGCCATCGCGGTGGCCTGCGCGTTCTTCATCTTAGTCTTTCCGCTGACACGTATTCTTTTGTTGTTGTGCCTCAGCGGCACGGTGTTCGCGCGCGGAACCACCGGCCCCCCTCACGCGCTGTCCTATCGTCTAGCCCAAGCCATTGAGCCATGGACCATGGCTGAGATTTTCATGATCGGCGTCATCGTCTCGCTGGTGAAGGTCGGCAAACTCGCGGACATCACGCTTGGCGCCGCGTTTTGGGCCATGACCGCGCTGATCATCATGCTGGCCATGGGCGCCTCCGCCACTTGCCGCGACACCATCTGGCAACACATTCGGCGGGTTCCATGATCCGCGCGCGCGATAGGGGCCTGGCGCTTTGTCGGGTGTGCGGCACCTTGACCGACCGGCCGGGGGAGAACTGCGTTGTCTGCGGCGCGCGGACGCGTCTGCGTGACACCAAGAGTTTGCAACGGGTCTGGGCGTTCTGGCTCGCCGGCGTGATCGCCTACATCCCGGGGAATCTATGGCCCATCATGGTGACGCGCTCGGTGTCGGGCGAAAACGCATCGACGATCATGGGCGGTGTGATCAGCCTGATTCACTATAAGAGTTATTCCATCGCGGCGGTGATTTTCATCGCCAGCATCGTGGTGCCGGTCACCAAGTTTATCGTCATTGCGTGGTTGGCGCTCTCCATCCAACGCGGCTGGGCCATCAACGAGCATCAACGCCATTGGGCGCATGAGGCTGTGGAGTTCATCGGCCGGTGGTCCATGGTCGATGTGTTCGTCGTCGCGGCGTTGGCGGCGCTCATTCAAGTGGGTGGGTTGATGTCCATCCTTCCCGGCCCGGGCGTGGATGCTTTCGCGCTGTCGGTGATACTCACCATGTTCTCCGCCAGCAGCCTGGATCCGCGCCTCATCTGGGATCGCGGCGACGCGGCCCCATCGCAGGCCCATCATGAGGTGACCCATGTCCAATCCTGAGATTGACGCCCCCGAGATTGAGCCGCGCCGCCGGTGGTCCATCTCCATCGTGTGGATCGTGCCGGTGCTGGCCGCAGTGATCGGCGCGGCGGTGGCGTGGCAGTCCTTCTCGGAACGCGGGCCGCTGGTGGAGATCCATTTCGCCAAGGGGCACGGCATCGCCGCCGACAAAACCGAGATCAAACACAGTGACGTCGTGGTGGGCCTCGTAGAGGAGATCCGGCTCTCGGATAATCTCGAAGGCGTCGTCGTCAAAGCGCGCATGGAAAAGGATATTGCGTCCTATCTCGGCGACACCACGGATTTTTGGGTGGTGAGCTCCGACATCTCCACATCCGGGCTGGCCGGATTGGGCACGATCTTGTCCGGCGCATACATCGAGGTTGATTGGTCGGGGCGCCCGACGCAGCGCCGTCGGGTGTTTGAAGGCCTCGACGCCAAGCCGCTAACGCCCCCCGGCACGCCCGGGCGTCATGTCACTTTGCGGGCCAGTATGGCGGGGTCCGTGGATGTGGGATCGCCGGTGCTGTATCGCGGGTTTCGTGTCGGACAGGTGGAAAGCCGGCGTTTGGCCGATGATTCCAGCCATGTGCTCTACCGTGTTTTCGTGGAGGCTCCCCACGATGCGTTGCTCACGCCCGCGACGCATTTCTGGAATGTCTCAGGCGTGCGCGCCGTCGCCGACGCCAATGGTCTGACAGTCCAAATGGAGTCGCTCGACACGTTGCTCTCAGGCGGTGTCGCCTTTGGCGAGATTGCGGGCGTGAACCTGACACAAGCGGAGTTGGCTGAAGATGCCGTGTTTCAGCTCTATCCCGATCGCGAGGCGGCTGAGGAAAGCCAATTTGATGGCGGTGCGGAGCCCAGCTATTTCTTGATGGCGCGGTTTGAGGACTCCATCGCCGGCCTTGAGCCAGGGGCGCCTATCGAATGGCAAGGCATTCGCGTCGGCACTGTTCACGATATCGTTTTGGACTTTGCGGGGGGGCCGGTGGATCCCATCTCCATCAACGTGAACCTCGCGATTCACCCCACCCGCATCGGCGTCCCTGAATACAGCGACGAGAATGCTCGCCTGGCCCTGCCCGCCTGGGTCCGCGAAGGCATGAGGGCGCAACTGGCGACAGGCAATGTCTTGGCGGGCCGCAAGCTGGTGCGGTTTGTCGACGATATCGGCACTGACGGGGCGGAAATGGATTTCACCACATCACCGTATCCGACGATCCCCACCGCCGGCTCAGAGTTCGACGCGATCGCCGACAATGTCGAACAAATCATCGAGGATGTGGCCAACCTGCCTTTGGATGAGCTCGTGGGTGCGCTCGCATCCTTGTTCGCCAATCCGGACACGCAACGTCTGCCCGGCGAGCTGGCGCGCGCGTTGGAGGCCATTGGCGGGGCCGCGGCCAACCTTGATGAAGCCAGTCAAAATCTGCCTGAGCTCGTCGCCAACCTGAACCACATCGCCGATGCGGGCGAAGCAGCGCTGACAGGATTGTCGCCGGAATCAGAACTCTATGTTGATTTGGCCGGCGCTGTGCGGGACCTACGGGACGCCTCGCGGTCCGTGGCGGCGCTCGCGGCCCGCCTTGAAGAACAACCCAACGCCATCATCACGGGACGGTAGCGGCATGCGTGCTCACGTTTTCATCGCCTTCATGGGCCTTTGCGCTCTCATCGGCGCCTGCTCGCCCGGGCCGGCCCCATCCCTTTATTTCCTCGACTCCACGCTCGCGCCGCCCCGCTATGAGCCGGGCGCCCCGACCATCGGGCTCGCGGAGATCACCTTGCCGGCCTATGCGCGCAGGCAGCCCATCGCCAACCGCACCGACGATCATCGTATCGTGCTGGATGATGATCACCGCTGGGCCGTACCGCCCACCGAAGCGGTCTCCGGCGCCCTTAGCCGCGCCCTTGAGGCTCACTTGCGCGGCCCGGTGGTGCTGCGGCCTTATCCGCGCGGCTTTGAGCCTGACATCCAGGTGCGTGTGACGTTTGACCGGTTCTTACGTGGTGGATCGGGCGATGCGGAGTTGGTAGGCCAGTACATCATCCGCCACGAGGCCGCCGATGACGCGATGCTGGTGCGCCGGTTCCAAATCACGGGACCAGCCGCACGCGACGGTTATGACGCGTTCATGCGATCGGTCGCGGAGGCCCTGGACACCCTGGGGGCTCGCATTGCGCAGGATGCGGCCGCAACGCCTTAGCGGCCCCAATCAAACACACCCGTGCGCGCCGGTTCGTGCGCGACACCCTGCGGCGCCATCCGCCGATGCTGGGTGTGTGATCACACACGAGGAGCCGCGAGCGACTCGTCAAGAACGGATGCGCGGCCAGAAAGCCAAGGGCCGGTTCAGCGCACTACCGTCCGGCGCGTCTAGGCGCGGGTCATTTCGGCGGAAACTCCTTCAACAGCTCGTGCACAGCACGGTCCGCCGCGCTGCCGTCGGGCACCACATGGGTGATGTCCCGTTGGGCGCTAACCCGCCACACCACATCGCCGGACCCCAGCTCGTGGACGCCAATCGTGAGCTGACCTTGAGCAACGTTCCGGGCGAGCGGATCAAGCTCATATTCTTGGAAGCCGGACCGCACCAGGGCCCGTGAGTCGCGACGCGGACCGACACGATCAACATCCACCACGGCGCGCTCGCTGGCGGCGTAAACCGTCCGGTCGGTTGAGTCGAACACCACGGTTTCGCTGCGCCCCAAGACGATACTGACGCCAAAATCGGCTTCGGAGCGGTCCTGAACTTCGATGAAGCCCTTGTCCCGCAATTCATCGCGGACGGCTTGCTCGAGGGCCTTGAGGGCCGGGGTCGGCGCCAAGAGGCCGCCTGTGACGATCAGCGGCTCGTCTCCCATCCACGTATATGTCTGATATCCGCTGAAGTCGTGGTCAGGATCGTAGGCTGGGGCAATCGGCGGCTGGGTCGCGCAGCCAGTCGCGAAAGACAGTGCACAGAACAAAACAAAAAATCGCATCACACGCACCCTCAACCCTTGCTTCCCCTGAAGGGCAGTGTAGCCCACTCGTCAGTGGCCGGCCACACCCCACGCCAGTGACACCAGCTCCACAAGATCACCAGCATGCCCGGCGCCGGTCCGGGCTGAGCGTCCTCGCGGCCGCAACTGGGGCGTAAGCGCACATGGCGCGTCAGCCTGTTGCAGAACCGCTTTCGGCGCCGCGCGGCTTGCAAAAGCCTTCGCGCATTGTGCGCCGGCGCTAGCGCTGACGCAGCCGTTCGGCGATGGCGGTCAACGTCGTGCGGAGCTTGGCGGCGCGTTGCGCGATCACGCTGTCCTGTGCTGGAATCTCTAAGGATGTCGCGACCTGTTCCAGATCACGCGCCACGCTGGCATCGCCCTCCCCCTCCAGCGCCCCGGCAGCGCGATCGAGCAGGGTCGCCACACGCGTCGCCTCAGCTTCGTCGATTGCGGCGTCCCGGCTCAGCTGATCCACATAGGCTTGCGCCACAACGGGATCCGCTGGCCACGTCCATCGCAATTGCTGTTGCGGATTAAACACCGCCCCTTGATCGGCGAGCCCGGCGGCGGCGATTTCACTGGCGCTGACATGCTCGCTGGCTTCCAGCGCCAACACATCCAAGCCGCGGACAATCGCCGTGCCGTAGACCCGACCAGCATACCAATAGGCGGACCAATACCCGCCCAACACCATCTGCTCTTCGTGGATGGGACCGCGGTCGAAATAAGCGATCTCCACCGGGTTGCTGCTGTCGGTGAAGTCGATCACAGACAGGCCGCCTTGGTACCACGCCTGGACGAACACATCGCGGCCCGGGATCGGCGCAATGGAGCCATTGTGGGCGACGCAGTTCTCCAGGTCGGTCTGTGGCGCGGGGATTTTAAAGTAACTGCGGAACACCAGCTCGCCATCCACAATGTCATAGATAGCGTTGGCGCCCCAATCACGCGGATCGGAGGCGCGGCAACGCGCCCGCACGCCCCCGCCCCATTCGTCCGTAAACAGAACTTTGGTGCCATCATTGTTAAACGTCGCGGAGTGCCAATAGGCGAAGCCCGGATCGACCACTTCATCGATGCGCTGGGGATTCATGGGATCGGAAATGTCGAACAACACGCCATTGCCCGAGCACGCCCCGGCGGCGATGCCGAGTTCGGGAAACACCGTAATGTCGTGACAATGGTCCGTGCGCCGCGTCGTTTGGGTGTCATCGCCATGATCGCCGCCCTGCCACAGACCGGCCAAGCGGCCCGTCTGGCGATCGGCAAACACCGTCGGACTGTCGACAATGCGGGCTTTGGACGGATCATCGACCGGGATCGCGATCACATCGATGCGAAACAGCGCCGTGCGATCATCACCCGGGATCGAGCTGAAGCAGCCCGCCAACTCCTCCTCATCGCGGATCGATGAGGTGCCCGAATTGTAGACGATGATGTCGCCGTCTTCGGTCGGCCCCGCCACCACAGAGTGCGTATGTGAGCCGCGGCAGGTTTGCACCTGCCCCACCTGCACCGGCTGGGTGAGGTCGCTAATGTCGAAAATGCGCAACCCGCGGAAGCGTTCTGCGCTGATATCCTCGCGCACGCCGTCCAGGCCACAATCGACCCGGCCGCGGGTTTGCTCCACCGACATGATCAACAAATCGCCGACAATGGAGACATCGCCCTGGCCGCCCGGGCACACGACGGAACTGAGATGCTCAGGGGCGCCGTCCTCGCCTAATTTATAGATCAGAAAGCCGTGATAGTTGCCGACCACCAAGGTATCGCCGGAAAAAGCCATGTCGGTGTTGGCGAAACTCAGCAAGGGCGACCGCTCGCTCCACGACGTGCCCTCGGCGCCTTGCTCCGCCGCCCGCGCCGTTGCGGCCAGCCTGCTAGCGTCATCTCCGTTGTCATCCGCATCAGCATCATCGGCGCCAGCGGAATGCGTCGCGCCATGGCCGGCATGCGCGTCATGGCCCCCATGCTCCGCGTGCGCGGCGTGGTCAGCCGCCTCTGCCTCCGCCTCCTCATCGGGAAGGACTGGCTGTAAATCCGATGGGTTCTCCGGGTCAAAGAAGCCCGGCGGCTTGGGCAGAGCCGCCACCAAACGCAGATTCCACAACGCCTCACCCGCATCGCGGAAGCCCGGCGCCAATCCGACACGTGGATCGTCAGACAGGCTGGCGAGCAGCGCGTTCATGCGCTCAATCTCCGC
>CAZGCB010000079.1:0-11585 GCA_964524065.1 uncultured Caulobacterales bacterium
TACACCCCGCCCTTGCCTTCCGCGTCGCCCGGCAACAAGTCCTGCACCGTCTAAAATTTTATTCCGGAATCCGCAAGCGCAACCAACTCACAACCGCGGCTTGTTGTTTATTTTCGTCGCGCATTGGCGCTGTGCACCCCTCCAAATAGGAGACGTAAGAGCCCTCATCCGCGATGATCAGCGTGCGTTCGAACTGCCCCGTTCCGCGCGCATTCATGCGGAAATAGGTGCTCAGCTCCATGGGGCAGCGCACCCCTTTGGGGATGTAAACGAAGGTGCCGTCGGAAAACACGGCGGCGTTCAGTGTCGCGAAGAAATTGTCCGTCGCCGGCACAACAGAACCTAAATACTGCCGCACCAGCTCCGGGTGTTCGCGCACCGCCTCAGACATGGACATGAAGATGACGCCAGCCTTGGCCAGCTCTTCTTTAAATGTCGTCGCCACGGACACGCTGTCAAAGACGGCGTCCACCGCCACGCGCGGGGTTTCGCGCGCGGTCGCAGCGTTCTCCGCCGCCCCTTCGACGCCCAGCAACACCTCCGCCTCGCGCAGGGGAATGCCGAGTTTTTCATACGTCTCGAGGATTTCGGGCGGGACGTCGTCCAGGCTTTCGTACTTCGCAGCGGTTTTCGGCGCGGCGTAGTAATAGGCGTCCTGGTAGTCAATGCTGGGATAATCCACCATCGCCCAGCTCGGCTCCTCCATGGTCAGCCAGCGCTGATACGCATCGAGACGCTGCGCCAACATCCAGTCCGGCTCTTCTTTCTTTTCCGAAATGAAGCGGATGATGTCCTCATTGAGGCCCTTGGGCGCATATTCTTGTTCGATTTCCGTCGTGAAGCCTGCGGAATACTTATCCGCCTCCAAGCGCTCCACAGTCTCGACGGTGTCTTTTGTCGCGGGCATTGGCGTCTCCGAAACTCAGGCTGCGACAGGACAGGCCCGCGCGGCCGCGCGGGTCCAGGCCTCAACAAAACTGTCTATGTCCGCCGGCCTTGTGGTCCATCCCACACTGATGCGGATCGCGCCGCCAGCGAGGGCGTCGCTAAAACCCATGGCCGTCAGCACATGGCTCGCGCGCACCTTGCCGGACGAGCAGGCCGCCCCGGCGCTCACCGCCACGCCATCCATATCCAGCGCCATGACTTGCAACTCGCTGGAAAAGCCAGCAAGGCCGATACAGCTGGTGTTCGCCAGGCGGGGCGCGTTCTCGCCGAAAATCCGTACATCCGGGCGCGCGGCGCGCAAGCGCGTCTCCATCCCGTCACGCAGGCCCGCCAGACGGGGCATCTCGGCTTGATCGCGTAGGGCCGCGTCCACAGCGGCGGCGAACCCCGCGGCGCCGGCGAGATTGGGCGTGCCGCCACGGCGGCCGCGCTCTTGCCCGCCGCCATGCAGGGCGCGCGATTGCGGGGCGCGCGGCCCCGTGATCAGGGCCCCAACACCGGCCGGACCGCCAAGCTTATGGGCCGACAGGGTGAGATAATCCGCGCCGAGCAAGCTGAGATCGATATCCACGCGCCCCAGCGCCTGCACCGCATCGACCAACAAATAACCGCCGGCGTCGCGCACCGCGTCCGCAATCTCCGCCACGGGCTGCAGAACGCCGATTTCATTGTTCGCCAGCATCAGCGCCACCGCTGGCGGCCCCTCCGCGGCGTCCCAGCGGGCCAAGCGCTCCCGCAGCCAGGCCGCGTCGGCCACGCCATCGGCGGACACGGGGATGAGCGTCGCGGTGACATCCATGGCCCGCACGGTTTCCAGCACCGCGTCATGTTCGATCGCCGACACGAACACATGTCGCGCGCCGCCGGCGGCGCTCATGCCATGCAGCGCCAGATTGATCGCTTCGGTGGCGCCGCTGGTGAAGGTGACGGCTTCGGCATCCGCGCCGACCGCGCCGGCCAGTGTGCGGCGCGCATCCTCCAGAAGCGCATGCGCTCGCCGGCCGGCCGCATGAACAGAGGCGGGATTGCCGCCTGTCTCCAGCGCCGCCTGCACCGCCGCCAGCGCTTCAGGCCGGATGGGTGATGTGGCGTTGTGATCGAGGTACACAGACGCGCTCACGGCGAAGCGGCCTCGCGATTGGCTTTGGCGCGGGCGCCGCCCAAATCAGCCAGCGGATCAGCCGCCTCACGCGTTTGGCCGGCGTCATTGGCGAAGCGCGGCGTGTCCTGCAGGCTGGGCGCCTGGGCGCGGCCGCGCACCTGGCCCTTGACCACATCTTCGAGCGTGACGCCACTCAAAAACAAATGGATTTGCCGGGACAGCTCATCCCACAAATCATGGGTCAAACACCGCCGCGCGCCCGTAAGGCAGCCCTTGGGCGTATTGGGATCGCAGCGCGTGGCGCGCAGCGGTTCATCCACCGCCAGAACCACATCCGCCACGCGGGTTTCACCCGCCGGATGCGCCAGTTGATAGCCGCCGCCCGGGCCGCGGACGCTGCGCACCACGCCAGCGCGGCGCAACCGTGCGAACAATTGCTCAAGATAAGAGTGCGAGATTTCCTGACGTTCGGCGATGGCCGTCAGCGGCACGGGCCCGTTTCCACTGTGGCTCGCCAAATCGGCCATCGCCATCACCGCGTATCGTCCTTTAGAGGAAAGCCTCACCGTACGCTCCGAAATCGAGTCGCGGTCGCGGGGACGGGCATGCTACTCACACGGTCCCTGTTACGACCCATCTGGGCCTAGAGGTAAATTCCCTACTCACAGAGTCAAGAATTAGATGGCCATGAATCGTCGTTTTCGCATGACGCCATATGAACGGCCCACGCCATTTCCTGAGTCAGGAACTCGGTATTGGGCCGGCGCCGCGATGATGCCGGCCACGGAGAACAGCCATGCCTGAAGTGATTTTCGTCGGCCCCGAGGGCCGTTTAGAGGGCCGCTACCAGCCCGGGGCGGGTGATTCGGCGCCCATCGCCTTGGTGCTGCACGCCCACCCCAAGGCCGGCGGCTCCATGGATGATCCCATTGTGACGGAGTTGTTCGACATGTTCCGCGCGCGCGGTTTTGCGACGCTGCGCTTCAATTTCCGTGGCGTGGGCCGCAGCCAGGGCGTCTATGATCAAGGCATTGGCGAGCTGTCAGACGCCGCGGCGGCTCTCGATTGGGTGCAGAGCTTTAACGCGAACGCGCCATTTTGCTGGGTGGCCGGCTATTCCTTCGGCGCCTGGATCGGCATGCAGCTGCTGATGCGCCGGCCGGAGGTGCACGGCTTTTTGTCGGTCGCGCCGCCCATGAACCTCTATGACTTCTCGTTCCTGGCGCCGTGCCCGGCCTCTGGCCTCGTCATCAATGGTGATCAGGACCAAGTCGTGCCGCACGAGGAAGTGCGCAAACTCACCGATAAGATCCGGGTGCAGAAGAACATCGAGGTGCAGTTCGAAGTGCTGGAGGGAGCCAACCATTTCTTCGCCGACCGTGTTGATGCGTTGATCGAACGGTGCGCGCTCTATCTCGACCGGCGGTTGGTGGCCGATCAGGCCTTGACCGGCTAGGCGCCGCGCGGACGGGCGAGCCGCCCGCCGGTCTGCGGCTGTGCGACCCCCGTGGTTCCCGGAAAGCTGAGCGGCAATCGCTTTAGGCTGCGCATAGCGAGATACGCCATGAGTTCGGCTTCGAGCGCGTCGGCGTCCCACCCGAGCGCTGCGGCCGGCTCCAGCCGCACGCCGCCGTCCAAACGCTCGGCGATGGCTTGCCTCAGCACGGGGTTGCGCACGCCGCCGCCCGCGACGATGACACGCGCCACCGGTTGCGGCGCAAAGCGCAAGGCGCGGGCGACCGTTTCAGCCGTGAACGCCGTAAGCGTCGCGCAGCCATCCTCCAGCGACAGCCCGTCCAGCGGCGCCATGGAAAAGGCGAAGCGGTCGAGGGATTTGGGCGGCGGCGCGTCGAAATGGCGGTGGTCGAGCAAGCGCGCGAGCGCCGCGGTGTTCGCCGTCCCCGCCGCGGCGAAGCGACCCTCCGTATCATAGTCGCCAGCGCCATGGCGGCTCACCCACGCATCCAGCATCCCATTGGCTGGGCCGGTGTCAAAGGCGAGAAGGTCCGCGCAATGGCGGGTGAGGAAGGTGATGTTCGCCACACCGCCCAAATTCAGCACCGCTGTCTTAGCCGCGTCTCCCGACGCGCCCTGAGCCAACGCCCAATGATAGATCGGGGCCAAAGGCGCCCCATGACCGCCGGCGGCGATATCGGCGCGGCGAAAATCGAACACCACCGGCAGGCCGACCAAATCCGCCAAAGCTTGGCCATCGCCGAGTTGGCAAGTGGCGCCCGGACGGTTCTGCGGCGGGCGATGCAGCACCGTCTGACCGTGAAAGCCGATGAGGCTCGGCTCCCAATCCGGGTGTTCCGCGAGAAACGCCGCCACAGCCCGCGCATGCGCGGCGGTGACGGCGATCTGGGCGGCCCCGAAAATGGGCGGCGGATCGCCCTCAAAATCCCAAGCCGGGGCGGCCTCCATCGCTGCGCCGATCAGCGCCCGCTCTTGATCGTGGAACGCCATCACGGCCGAGGGCCCGCGGCGGATCACGCCCTCGCCATCAGTCTCCATCACGGCCACATCCACGGCGTCATAGGACGTGCCGCTCATCAGCCCGAGCGCACACACACTGGGCGGGCGACTTCGCGCGTCAGCGCTTGCGCTCATCCGCGCGAGCCGGCCGCGCCCACGCGCGCGGCGGTGGCGCCGCCTTCGGGAAAGCAGGCATAATCATCCACGCGCTCGGGCGCCGCCTCGCCGTCAAAACGCTCATCATCCCGCAAGCGACCCTCAAAAATGCGCCGCAATATCCCGGGCGCCAACGCCGATAGCGGGTTGACGCGAATGTTGGCGCCCGTGAAAGGCCCGCGAATGGAAAAGGTGACGCCAAATACGCCCTCGCCTTCGCGCGATGTGAGCACATCGCCCACCACCGGAATGGCGCCCAGCACCGAACTCACGCCATAGGCCGGCGCCAGGGTGCCTTGGACGGACAACTCCTCGCCCTCCGCGTCGATGCGCCCGGACGTGGACACGCCCAACGCCGGGCCGGACATCAAAGCCCGCTCGAAATAAAATACATTTTCGGCCGTTGTGACGTCTGCGGTGAGGCGGTTGAAACTGATGCCCTCACCATTCAGCGTGTCGGACAAGCCCTTGAAGGACACCACCGAGCTCAGCAATTGCGCGAGGATGGGCGTGTTCACCAGGCGAAAATCGCCCACCCGCACGAACAGTTTGGTGGGCGCCTCCGGCGGCGCGCTGGCGGGCGGGACATCGCCATCAATGGTCAACACGCCGCCGCGGAAATCGTCGTTCAACAACACAGAACGCATCAACACGCTGACATCTTGGCTGTAGACGCACAGCTTGCGCGCCGCATCGTCGGCTGTGGTGATGGGAAACACATCCGCGGTGATGAACTGCGCCCCCTCCGCCGCCGGTTGCGCCGGCGCATCATCGGTGATCGCGATGGCGTGCCCCGCCCGGAAGGTCATGTCGTCGATGCGGGTGCCATTATGCGTCATGGCCAGGGTGACATCGGTGAGATCATCGCGTTTGGAGATGGTCACCCGGTCAAAATCTGCGAGCAGCTCGAACTCGGTAGGGATCTCCGCCGGTTCACTGTTCAAGAGGTAGAAGATCAAGTCGTTGGCGTTGAACTGCGAGCCCGCCACATCAATCAACAAGCCATCATTGGCGGTGCGCCGCACGCGCCCGCGCGCTTCGATGTAATCCTCCAGCACGACATTGTCGGCGACGATGGACTCCACTTGAAAGTCCGGTCCGAAACTGGCGCGTCCCTGCAGCAAGAGGCCCTCAGCCGACAGGCGCACATCGGGAAACGCATACCCCCCATCATCGCGGAAGACATAGCTGAGGCGTCCTTCACCGGGCGCGCCGGCGGGCTTGCGCCAATCGGACACCGGCGAACGGATGGCCGCCTCGGTGAAGTCCATCGTCACATCCGCGCTCTTGAGCAGCTCTTCGGAGGCGATGAGGTCTGCTTTGATCATCACATCGCCGGTGAGGAACTCACGCGTCGCAAACCCGAGCTTGTCCCACCCGACATTGTCGATGACGGCGTTCACGGTGATTTCCGATCGCGGCCCGCCCTCCGCCAAGGGATACTCCACCCAATCGATCACCGCTCGGGCTGGGCCGAGCCGCCCTTCCGCGCGCGCGACGATTTCATCCGTGCGGCCTTTCACCGTGACCTTGGCCCCCGATAGCGGCAGGAACTCCACATGATGCGGCGCGAACACGTCGTCAAAGACGCCATCGATTTCAAAATTGACCAATTCCGGCGGCACCTCATCGAGGATCGGCCAGGACAATTCCATACGCCCGCCGCCATAGCCGGCGAATTCGTCGGGCGTCTTGCCCGTCGGCTCCAGCAGATAGAGCGGATCGGAATCCAGCAGCGCCAACATGTCCGGCACCGGCCCATAGCCATCGGCGCCGAAGCGCGCGATGCCGCCAGGCTCCTTTAACTCCGGCAGATGGATGTACCCGTTGGTGACATCGATGCGCCGCACCGTCCCGCGCTCCACGCGCGCGTCCAGGCTGTTGCCGCGCAACTCCACATCACCGGAGGCGCCCACCAACGGCGTCATGGTTTCGATATAGAGGATCTCCGTGTCTTCATATGAGAAGGTGAAGGTCAGCCGATCATCATCCAGGCGCTTTTCAATCCACGCCTCCACCGGCATATCCAGGCGCAAATAACCGTCAAAGGCGCGCCCGGCGAGGATCGCATCGCGCACCCAATCGCGCGCCGGGTCGATAAACTCCACCGGCCAGGCCGCCATGACATGCTCAGGACGCACCTCGCCCGTCAGCGGGCCCTCCACGCGCACGGCCGGCAACAGGACGCCGTTGGAGGCTTCTTGCATCCGAATATCGCCACGGAAGGCCGCCTCCACTTCAAACAGGGCGATGGTGAAATCATCAAAGCGCACAGTCAGATTGGCCAAATCCGCCGCGCCGTTGAACTCGGCCCGATCAATGGTCAGCACATCAGCGAAGACGGGACGCAGATCCAACACCAGGTTTTCGCTGCGCAGGTCAAAATCCATGACCGCCCCTGGCTCGCCGCGCAGCGCCTCCTCAACGTCCCGCAGAGCCCCGGTGAACGTCGCGTTCAACCCCTCCACATCAAAGGCTAGGGTTTCCAGCGTCGCGCCCTCATCGGAGAAACGCGCCCGCAGGGTCCCGCTGCGAACCTCACGATCTTGCTCATCCAAAAAGCGCAGCGTGCCGGCGCCGATTTGCGCTTCGATATCACCGGTGAGCGACACCGCACCGTTTTCAAACGCGGCCGTGGCCAAAAAGCTCACCGGCGCATCCAAGCGTGAAAGGACAGCGAGCGGGCCATCCGCATCCGCGACGCCGGCGGGAGACAGATACTCCACCTCCGCCACCAAGAAGCCTTCTTGGAAATCATCGCTGATGCGTGCGCGCGCATCGAAATGGGCTTGCGGATGCAGATCCGGCATGCCGCCCACCGCGCGTAACGCAAAGCCGTCGCCGCGCCGGCTGAGCCGAATGGAGGCGTCGCGCACCGTCAGCTTGGCCCCCAAGCGGGCGTCGACAATGTGGAAGGCGGCGTTGCGCAGCTGCACCTCCGCAAGGCCGCGCAACATGTCCGGCGGCCCGGCTTGCGGCGTCGGCGCAAGGGCGTCAGGGTCATCGTCCACGCCGGCGAACAGCCGCTCCGGGGGGCCGAAGGTCGCCGTCAACGCACCATTGGGCAGACGCACCATGGAAAAGGCGCCGCCTTCAGCCGCCATCCGCGATAGCACGACTTTGCCCTGCAGCAGCGCCCCCAGGCGCACTGCGGCTTCTAAGCGCGGCGCCTCGCCGAGCACGCTCCCGTCCATATCGGACACCTTGACGTCCGTGACGGTGACGACAACGCTCCGCAAATCGGACGACCAACTCGCTGTCACGGCCCCCAGCTCCACCTCTTCGGCGTTGAAGGTGCGGGCCAGCGCGGCGCGGATATCGTCTTTAAACGGGTCAAGGGAGACCGGACCTTGGTTCAGCCACCAGGCTAACCCCACGCCCACGGCCACGATGACGGCGAACGCCAAAGCCGTCGCCTCAATGGCGTGGCGCGCCATCTCGCGGGCGCACACATGGGCGGCGTCGGCGCACCGGCGCAGGATCCCGCGCGGCGCGTCTGAGACCGCCTCTTCAGGAGGGGGGGCGTCTTGGGTCATACACGTCCTATATCCATACCGTTCATCAAGGACCGCTCATGTCTCAGACTTTAGATATCGGAAGTCCAGCTCCGGATTTCACCTTGCCGGCTGATGGCGGCGCCTCTGTGTCCTTGCAAGACTATGCCGGGCGCCGCCTCGTTCTGTTTTTCTACCCGCGCGACGACACCCCCACCTGCACCAAGGAAGCCATCGCGTTCACACAGCATGCCGCCGCGTTCGACGCCGCCGGCGCCAGCGTGATCGGCGTGTCCAAGGACACCGTCGCCAAACATGATAAATTTAAGGCGAAGCACGATTTGGGCGTCACGCTGGCCTCCGATGCTGAGGGCGATGTGTGCGAACGATACGGCGTTTGGGTGGAAAAAAAGATGTATGGCCGCACGTCCATGGGCGTAGAGCGCGCGACGTTCCTCATCGATTCCGCCGGCACAATTCGCGGCATGTGGCGCAAGGTGCGTCTGCCGGGACATGTCGACGCGGTGCTGGAGGCCGCCCAAGGCCTGAAGACGTGAGCCCGCAGGGCGTGTCCTGGCGGGCGCGGTTGACGGCCGCGCCCTCGGCGGCGGCGGCGGCGGTCGTGCCGCTGGAGGTGGGGGATGCGCTGGAGAAAGCGCGCTGCGTGCGCACACTCGCCGCGGCCTGGCGCGCGGGCGACGTGACGCGCTGGATCGCGCCGGATGATCCCGCGCCGCCGGACACGCCAGCCCGCCCGGATAAGCCGCGCCTCGCCCCGCCGCGGGAGCTGGCCAAGCGCCGCCTCGGCTCCGCCGCGGGCCGCGCCGCGTTGCTGCACGCGGTGGCGCACATTGAACTCAACGCCATGGACTTAGCCTGCGATCTCATCGCGCGCTTTGCCGCGGCGCCCGAATGGGACGGACGCGCGCCGAACGACGCGCCGGCCGACGATGTGCGGCGCGCCTTTCTGGATGACTGGTTCGCCGTCGCCGATGATGAAGCGCGCCACTTTATGTTGGTGCATGACCGCCTTGCGGATTATGACGCGGTTTATGGGGATTGGCCGGCGCATGACGGGCTGTGGAGCGCCGCGCGTGATACAGCGGGGGATCTTCTGGCGCGCTTGGCTGTGGCGCCTTTGGTGTTTGAAGCGCGCGGCCTCGACGTGACGCCGGACATGATCGCCAAGCTGCGCCGGGCCGGTGATGATCCGAGCGCAGAAATTCTCGACGTGATTTATCGCGATGAAATCGGCCATGTGGCGGCCGGGGCGCGTTGGTTCTTGCACGTGTGCGCCCGGCGCAACGCCTTGCCGCACAAGGCTTTCGCGGAGCTCACCCGCCGGTATGTCGGCGCAGCGTTAAAACCACCTTTCAACATTGAGGCGCGGGACGCCGCAAATTTACCCTCATCTTGGTACATGACCGCCGTTGACGTGAGCGGCGCAGACGGTCACACACAGACAAAGGTCTGAGCGGCTTGGGAATCTCTTGTTGAAAACACAGTCCCGATCGAGTCATATGCGAACGGGCGGGTGAAGACAGCGGGCGGATAATATGATTGCGAGAATGGCGTCGCGAGCGGGCTCTTTTGTCGAACGCGTTTTTCCAGAACGGCAGATTTACCATCGCGCCGAAGGGCAAGTTCGCTATTTCACTCTCTCAACGCGCGCGCAATTCCTGGTCGCGACCGTGTCGGCCATCGCCATCGGGTGGACCTCCTACGCCACGGCCAGCGTCTTCCTACGCGGTCATTTGTTGTCGGCCCAATCGGCTGAGGCTGTGCGGATCAAAATGCGGTATGAGCGCTGGCTCGCCGAAGCGCGAGCGCGCGAAGCGTCCGCCTTGGCCCTGCTGCAGACGCGTACGACCGACTTTGAAGAGGCCGCGCGCGAGTTTGATCGTCGTCATCAAACGCTGAAAGATTTGCTGGAGCACGCCATCGGCCGCGATATGACCGGGCGCAGCTTCGCTTCCCAAGAAACCGGCGGTGATTCGCTGGTCATGACGGCCGCGGTGGAAGATCCAACGCCGCGCCGCTCCCGCTTAGCCGCAGCGGATCGCGCCCGCACCAGTGATTTTGCGGGCGATGATCGGTTGGCCGCGCTTATGGTGGAGCAATCGCGTCTGCTGGATCGCTCTGAAGAGGCCGCCCAAGCGCGCGTGGAAAACCTGCGCTCGGTTCTGCGTTTGACCGGGTTGAACCCCGAGGACGTGGTGGCCGAGGACGACAACGCCACCGGCGGCCCCTTCATCAGTCTGGGCTCCGGCTCGGAATTTGAGGACCCGTTCGCCCGCCGTGTGGAGCGCGTCGCGTCGCGCGTGGCGGAGAGCGAAACCCTGGAACGGGCCATCGACTCCACACCGACGGGCGTGCCCGTGGGCACCAAATATCGCCTGACATCAGGCTTTGGACCGCGCATCGACCCCATCACGGGTCGCCCCGCTTTCCATGGCGGCTTGGACTTCGCCTCGACTCGGCTGGCGCCGATCACGGCCGCGGCTCCGGGCCGCGTCAGCTATGTGGGGTGGCGCGGGGGCTATGGCCGCGTGGTGGAGATTGATCACGGCCACGGGTTCCGCACCCGCTATGGGCATTTGCACCGCACCTATGTGAACCGGGGTGATGAAGTGAGCGCGGGCGATCGCGTCGGCGCGATGGGATCAACTGGCAGAAGCACTGGACGCCACCTCCATTATGAGGTTTGGTTCCGCGGCAAGAGTTACGACCCGGCGCAATTCCTCAAAGCGGGTAATTATGTTCAACAAGGATAGAGAACGTTTGGCGGGATACCCGGCAAATGATTCTCCTCCGCAAACGGTGAATGTGGTCAGTCCTATGGCGAAACTTTCTTCAGCCCCCTCGATCATTAGCGACGACTTGCAAATCACCGGTACGGTGGTTGCGGAAGGCGAGATTCAGCTCGACGGCCAAATTGAAGGCGATGTGCGCGCTGGGGCCCTTACGGTGGGGGAGAAAGCATCCATTCGCGGTGAGATCGTGGCTGAGCAAATCACTGTCCGCGGCCGCGTTATGGGCAGCGTGCGAGGGCGGCAAGTGACGCTCGCCTCCACGGCGCGGATCGAGGGCGACATCACGCACAGCGCGTTGTCGGTTGAAAGTGGGGCCTTTTTCGAAGGCCATTGCCGCCACGACGCCGACCCCGTGTCCGGCGGACGCGAAATCGGCGGCGGTCTGGGCGTATCGCCGGCCAAAACCGGGGATAAAGATAAGGTGGCGACGCCCTTCGGCGCCTCGCCCTCCCCGTTCAAAGCCGGCTAGGGATCGCCGCGATCGGCCGCCGATTGGCGGCGGGGTATCCCGGAAAGCTTGAATAGCGACGCCCCCCCCCCGGGCGGCGGGTTCGGTTTTTACCTGGGGGGGGGCCCGGCCCCCGGAGCGGCGGTTGG
>CAZGCB010000079.1:11595-12820 GCA_964524065.1 uncultured Caulobacterales bacterium
CCGCCGCCCCCCGGGGCGGCGTTTACGTTTTCAACGGCTGGCGTGCCGCTACCCTGTCTCGGCTGTTTCGCCATCGCCGCCGAGCCGGGCCGCGAGGGCGGCCGCCATGAAGGGCGTCAAATCGCCATCGAGCACGCCCGCAGTGTCTGATGTCTCCACCTGGGTGCGCAGGTCTTTCACCATCTGATAGGGCTGCAGGACATAGGAGCGGATTTGATGGCCAAAACCGATGGCGGTTTTGCTGTCCTCGGTCGCTTGAGCCGCCTCTTCCCGCTTCTGCAGCTCCAGCTCGTAAAGACGCGCACGCAGCATCGCCCAGGCCTGGGCGCGGTTTTTATGCTGCGAGCGCTCATTCTGGCACTGCACCACAATGCCGGTGGGCTCGTGGGTGAGGCGCACGGCGGAGTCGGTTTTGTTGACGTGCTGCCCCCCGGCGCCGCTGGCGCGATAGGTGTCGGTGCGCACGTCCTTGTCCTCGATTTCCACCTCAATGGTGTCGTCGATTTCAGGGTAGACCCAGACGCTGGCGAAGCTGGTATGGCGCCGCGCGCTGGAATCAAAGGGTGAAATCCGCACCAGCCGGTGCACGCCGGATTCGGTTTTCAGCCAGCCATAGGCGTTCTCGCCCTTCACCAGCAGCGTCGCCGATTTGACCCCCGCCTCTTCGCCTGGGCGCTCCTCGATCAGCTCGACCTTAAAATCACGCGCCTGGGCCCAGCGCATATACATGCGCATCAACATAGACGCCCAGTCCTGACTTTCGGTTCCCCCCTCGCCCGCTTGGACTTGCAGGAAGGCGTTATTGGCGTCCGCCTCGCCGGACAGCAGGGCCTCAAGCTCAGCGGCTTGAGCTTGGCTCCGCAAGGCCTCCAAAGCGGTTTTGGCTTCTTCCCCCAGCGAGTCATCGCCTTCGGCCTCGGCCATCTCCGCCAACTCGGCGACATCGGCGAGTTCGGCGCCCAAATCGCGCACGGCCGACACCGCCGCTTCCAGCCGGTTGCGTTCGCGCATCAGCGCTTGCGCGGCCGTTGGGTCCGTCCACAGGTCCGGGTCTTCGGCGCGGGCGTTCAGTTCGTCTAAGCGTTTGAGGGCGATATCCCAGTCAAAGACGCCTCCTTAGCAGTCCGAGTGACTGCTCAACGGCGTCCGCGAGGCCCTGCAATTCAGCGCGCATAGCGCTTCCTCATCATAGGCGGGGGGTGGGGGCGCGTGGGGTTTGGGATTG
>CAZGCB010000080.1:0-12726 GCA_964524065.1 uncultured Caulobacterales bacterium
ATCGGGCTCATACACGCCGTCGAGGCGCTTGGGCGGGGCGCCGTGGGATGGGGATGCTGGGGATGGGGGATGCTGGCGGCTCGCACCGGCTTGGGATACACGCTCCTTCTCATTCGTCCAGCATGGAGCGCCTATGATGGTCCGCACCGTTCTCGCCCTGCGTCATGTGGCGTTTGAAGATGCGGGGCTGCTCGCGCCTTTGCTGGCGCAGCGGGGCGCGGCGCTGACATATGCCGAGGCGCCGACGATGGATTGGGCGGGGCTGGATGCGCTGACGCCGGATGTGCTGGTGGTGCTGGGCGGGCCCATCGGGGTGTATGAGACGGGGGCCTATCCCTTTTTGGAGCTAGAAATCGCCGCCATCCGCGCGCGGCTTGAGGCCGATCGCCCAACGCTGGGCGTGTGCTTGGGCGCGCAGCTGATGGCGCGGGCTTTGGGGGCGCAGGTGCGTCCCGGGCCGGTGAAGGAAATCGGCTACGCCCCGGTGCAGCTGACTCAGGCTGGTGCAGCTTCGCCCCTGGCGGCCTTGGCGGACGCCGAGGGCCGGGTGCTGCACTGGCATGGCGATCAGATGGACGCCCCGGCGGGTTGTGATGTGTTAGCGCACAATGTCGTGACGCCCGTTCAGGCCTTTGCGCGTGGATCGCGCCAGCTGGGCTTGCAATTTCATATCGAGACGCCGCCGGACGCGTTGGAGGCCTGGCTGGTGGGCCATGCGGCGGAAATCGCAGCGACGCCGGGCGTCAGCCCGCCCGCGTTGCGCGCCCAAGCGACGGCCCATGGCGCGGGCGTGGCGGCGGCGGGGCGCACCGCGCTCAGCGCCTGGTTGGACGCGCTGGCCGGCTGATGCTCTAAAGCGGGCGGGGGTGTTGGAAGCGGGCGGATCACCGCCGCTGTTCAGTCTAAGGATCGTGCATGCGCAATCTCGGCCTGATCGGGCTTGGCGCGTTCGGCCAGCTCATGGTCAAGCATCTGAGCCCCTATTTCCGCATCCATGCCTGGGATGCCGATCCGTTCGCCCGTCGGCGCGCGGCGCGGCGCTATGCCGTGAGGATCGCGCCCCTGGAGGCGGTGGCGGCGCAGCGCTTTGTGGTTTTGGCGGCGCCGGTGCAGGCCCTGGAGGCGGTGGCGCGCGACATTGCGCCGTTCGTGCGGCCGGGGGTGACGGTGCTGGATGTGTGCTCGGTCAAGGTGCGCCCGGCGGAAATCCTTACGCGTGCATTGCCACCGCAGGCGGATATCCTCGCCACCCACCCTATGTTTGGCCCGCAATCGGCGGCGGACGGCATTGGCGGCAAGGAAATCGTGCTGTGCCCAGTGCGAGGCGATCGCTGGCGGCGGGTGGCGGTGTTTTTGGAGCGGGCGCTGCGGCTCAAAGTGTCGGTGACGACGCCGGAGCAACACGATCGCGATGTGGCCGCGGTGCAGGGGCTCACCCATTTGATCGCCAAGGTCATCACCCGCATGGGCGACATGCCGGCGCGCCACCACACCGACAGCTTCTCCCTGTTGATGCAGGCGGCGCGGCTGGTGGAGGGGGACAGTGACGCGCTGTTTCGCGCTATTCAGCAGATGAACCCCTATGCGCCGGAGCTGACGGAGCGCTTTTTCCGCCTTGGCGATGCGCTGCGCGAGGAGTTGGCCCATGATGGTGAGGCGCTTGCGGTGAGGGCGGCCAACGCCGAGGACGGCGCGCAGCGATGAGCGTGCCGCCGGATACGCCGAACCCTGTGCGCTACGGCGAGACGGATCATCTGCTGGATGGACGCATCGCGCTGCGCCAGCCCCAGGCCGGTTACAGGGCGGCGATGGATTCCGTGCTGCTGGGCGCGGCGGTGCAGGCGCCGGCGGGGACGCGCGTGCTGGAATTGGGCTGCGGAGCGGGCGCGGCGCTGTTGGTGGCGGCGCAGTGGAACCGCGATGCCTATTTTGACGCGGTGGAGATCGATCCCGCCCTGGCTCAGCTCGCCCAAGACAACGCCGCCGCCAACGACTTGGGGCAGCGCGTGTCTGTTGTGACGGCGGATGTGCGCGCCATCGCGGCGGCGCGGCGCGACTCCTATGATGTGGTGTTTTTCAACCCGCCTTATCTCGATGATCCGGCGGCTTTGCGGAGCCCGCAGGATCCAGCGCGGGCACGGGCCTTTGTCGCTGGGGCGGCGGGCACGGACCTGCAGGGCTGGATCACGGCGGCGCTGGCGGTGTTGAAGACGCGCGGCTGGCTGGTTCTCATTCACCGCGCTGATCGTGTGGATGATGTGGTGAGCGCGCTGAAGCCGTCCGCGGGGGCGCTGCGTCTGTTGCCGGTGTCGCCGCGAGCGGATGCGCCGGCCACACGCGTGCTGGTCGCGGCGCGCAAGGGCGCCAAGACGCCGGTGACGCTGCTGCCTCCGTTGGTGCTGTTTGATGATGATCACGTGAAAAGCGCCGCCAGTCGGGCGATCCTCAGCGGGCGCGCCCGCACACCGCTGATGGCGTAACGGCTCGGCAAGGGGCCTGTTTGTATAACCGCGACAGTGCAGCTGCGGCTCGCCCGCGCCGGCGTCTTGCGCCGCGGAGCGCGGAGTTTACGTTCTTCTTATGATCAAGTTTCTGCGCCGTTTGATCCCGATTTTCGGCCCGCCGCCGCCTGTGACGCCTTTGGTGCGTCTGGAGGGTGAGATTGGCAGCGGCGGACGCTTCGCCCGCGGTTTGAACCTGGCGGGTCTGGAGCTGGTGCTGACCCGCGCTTTCAACACCCCGGACGCCGTGGCGGTGGCGTTCAGCATCAATTCGCCCGGCGGCTCGCCTGTGCAGGCGCGGCTGATCCATGACCGCATCCGCGCCTTGGCGGCGGAGAAAAAACTTCCGGTCCTTATGTTTTGCGAGGATTTGGCGGCGTCCGGCGGTTATATGATCGCGTGTGCGGGCGATGAGATTTTCGCCGATGAAAGCTCGCTGGTGGGCTCCATCGGGGTGGTCGGCGCGGGATTTGGCGCCGCGGACGCGCTGAAGAAACTGGGCGTCGAGCGTCGGATTTATACCGCGGGCAAGCACAAGGTGCGCTTGGATCCGTTTCAGCCGGAGACGAAAGACGATGTCGCCTTTGTAGCGCGCATCCAATCGGCCATCCATGAGAGCTTCATCGCCCTGGTGCAGACCCGCCGCGGGATGAAGCTGGATGAGACGACCGAGCTGTTTGAGGGCGATATCTGGACCGGTTTGGACGCGGTGCGTTTGGGTCTGATCGACGGCATCGGCCATGCCGGGGATATTTTGCGTGAAAAGTTCGGCGAGCGGGTGGACATCCGGCCCATTCCCGCGGCGCGCCGCGGGTTGTTGCGTCGCTTGGGCATGAGCGCGCAAGGCCCGGCGGAAATTGGCGGCCTCAGCGGTCATCTGGCTGGCGATGTGGCCGATGCGGTGCTGGATCGGCTCGAGGCCCGGGCCCTGTGGGCGCGCTTCGGCCTTTAGCTGGCTTCGCACGTCAGACATCGCAGCGGCGCATCGTCGGCGCCGTTGATTCTGGAGGCGCACGGGCGTAGGCAACGGCTATGACCGATCCCGCGCCCGACACCGCCGCCCCGCCAAGTTTTCAGGACATTATTTTGCGCCTGCACGCCTATTGGGCGGCACGCGGGTGTGTGATTTTGCAACCCTATGATGTTGAAGTGGGCGCCGGCACGCTGCACCCCGCGACGACGCTGCGCGCCTTGGGGCCCAAGCCCTGGCGGGCCGCCTATGTGCAGCCCTCGCGCCGGCCGGCGGATGGGCGCTATGGCGAGAACCCCAACCGTCTGCAGCATTATTACCAGTACCAAGTCATCCTAAAGCCGAACCCGCCGGATATTCAGGATCTTTATCTGGAGTCCTTGGACGCCATCGGCATTGATCGGCGTCTGCATGATGTCCGTTTTGTCGAGGATGATTGGGAGAACCCCACGGTCGGCGCCTGGGGCTTGGGCTGGGAGGTGTGGTGCGACGGCATGGAAGTCTCGCAATTCACCTATTTCCAGCAAGTGGGCGGGTTGGATGTCGATTTGGTGTCCGGCGAGCTGACCTATGGGTTGGAGCGCTTGGCCATGTATGTTCAAGGCGTGGAGAATGTCTACGACCTTGATTTTAATGGTGCCGGCGTCAGCTATGGCGATGTGTTCTTGGAGGCGGAGCGGCAATTCTCGGCCTTTAATTTCGAACATTCCGACACGGCCATGTTGAGCGAATGGTTCGCTGGCGCGGAACAACAATGCGCGGCGCTGCTCGATCCCGACAAGACCGGCGGCAAGCCGTTGCCCTTGCCGGCTTTTGATTGGTGCTTGAAGGCCTCGCATCTGTTCAATTTGCTGGATGCGCGCGGTGTCATTTCGCCGACCGAACGCCAGAGCTTCATCGCGCGGGTGCGCGACCTCGCCAAGGGCTGCGCGGCGGCCTGGGTGGCGGCTGAGGCGGACGCGGCGGCGTGAGCGCGCTGCGCGCCCCGCTGGAGGGCGGATGCGCCTGTGGCGCGGTGCGTTATCGCATCAGCGCGGATCCCGCGACGCTCTATGCCTGTCATTGTCTGACGTGCCAGGCGCAGTCAGGCTCGGCGTTTAATCTCTCGCTGCGGGTCACGCGTGATGCGTTTCATCTCATGCGGGGCGAAATGGCGTCCGTCCCGATCCCCACGGATAGCGGACGCGCTAAGGCGGGACACTTTTGTCCACGCTGCGGCGGGCGGTTGATCCATGTCACCGAGGGCGTGCCGCACATCTCCGTGCGGGCGGGAACGCTGGATCGCCGCGCGGAGTTGCAGCCTGTGGGGCACATTTTTGTGCGCTCGGCCCAATCTTGGATCCGCTTCCCGGATGATGTGCTGGTCTATCAAGGTGCGCCGGCCGATGGCCAAGCGGCGTTGATCGAACGCTGGCGTCAGCGTATGGCGGAGCCACCCAAAGGAGGAGCGCCATCATGACCATACAACTCTATCACAACGCGCAATCGCGGGCGGTGATGATCCACCTGCTGCTGGAGGAGTTGGGCGTTCCTTATGAGCTGAAACATGTCGCTTATGACGACGGCTCCATGCGCAGCCCGGAATTCTTAGCCCTGAACCCCATGGGCAAGATCCCGACTCTGGTGGATGGCGAGGCGGTGGTGACGGAAACCGGCGCCATCGCGATTTACTTGGCGGATAAGTACAAGCAGCCCCACGATCTTGCGCCCGCCTTGGATGACCCGCGCCGCGGCGAGTACTTGCGTTGGTTGGTGTTCCAGGGGGCGGCTGTCGACCCGGCCATGATGCAAGCGGGCGCAAAGTTCGAAACCACGCGCCAACAGTCTGGCTGGGGCGACTGGGAATTGGTGGTGGATGTGTTGGAGCAGCGCCTGGCGCAGGCCGATCCCTGGCTGTTGGGCGATTGGTTCACCGCAGCGGATGTGATTTTGGGCATGGCGCTGGGATGGGCGCTGCGCTTTGAGCTGTTCCCGGCCAAACCGGCCATCGCCGCTTATGCCGGGCGGTTGGCGCAGCGGCCGGCCTTCCAACGGGTGTTCGCCACCGGCCAAGACGGTTAGCGCCATGGCGGCGGGCGCACCGGGGAGGGCGACGGTGAACGGATATCTCTACTTGGCGGCCGCCATTGTGACGGAGGTGACGGGGGGCTTGGCGCTGCGGGCATCCGACGGGATGAGCAAGCTGTGGCCGGCCCTCTTAGTCGTTCTGGCTTATGCCGCGTCGTTTTACTGCTTGGCTCAAGTGGTGAAGGTGATCCCGCTCAGTATCAGTTATGCGATTTGGTCGGGCGTCGGCCTCGTCCTCATCCTCGTGGCGGCGATGGTGTTGTTCAATCAGAAACCGGATGTGCCGGCCCTGGCGGGCATGGTGTTGATCATCGCCGGCGTGGTGGTGATCCACCTGTTTTCTGACATGTCGGTGGAGTGAGCGCGCCGCCACAGGCCCCGGTCTTGGACGCCAACATTGTGCTGGGTTGGTGTTTTGGACGCACATTGCCTCGCGACAGCCGCGCCTTGCTGTTGACGATACGCGCCGGCGGCGCCCATGCGCCGGAGCTGTTGCGGTTTGAGGTGGGGCGCGTCGTCGCCCGCCGGGCGCGGGGCCGCTCGCTCAGCGCCGAGCGTGCGCGCTGGTTCGCCGCGTTCTTTGACGGACTGCCCATCCGCTATGATCCCTTGGGCGTGGAGACGCAATACGCCGCCGCGCGCCCGCTGGCTCAAGATTTGCGTTTGACCGTGAAGGACGCCGCCTATTTGGAGTTGGCGCTGCGCCTCGGCGCGCCGCTCGCCACCCGCGATCGCCCTTTGGCCGCCGCCGCGCGCCGCAGGGGCGTCATGGTGGTGTAGCCGCCCCGGGCATGGCCTGGACTTCCTGTGGCGGCGCGGTCACGGTGATGAGCGAGACGGAAAGCGAGGCGAGATGGGCCAGTCAGGGCAGTGCAGCGTCAGAGCACAGGGTGTGCGGGCGGCGGCGGCGGGAGCGCTGGCGGCGCTGTGCAGTGCAGTCGCGATCGCGGGGGCGCACGCGGAAACCGCCGCCTCGCCGCAGACGACGGACATCACCGGCGCCTGGATGTTTGAAACGGCGCCGCTCAGCAATGGCGCCTGCGTGCTCAGCGGCGTGATGGACATCGCCGCCTCCGAACACGCCGACACTTATAGCTGCGGCTTTTCCGTGGATCAGTTCTGCCATGGCGGCGTGCACTATCACGCGCGCCAGTCCTGCCATGCCCAAATGTTGCATGGCGCTTTGTTGATCACCAGTCGTGTGGACAGCGTGGAGCCGGCTGAGGTGACGCCCTTCTACTATCGAGACAATTTCGTGTTGCGCGACGTGTCGGGCGAGGAAATGCACGGCGATTTGGTGTCCTTGCAGACCGTGTCTGTCAAATTCTGGCGCGGGAGTGATGCTATCTCTTAAAATCAGCGCAGCATGGGCGTGGGCTGGCGGAAAGGGACAAGCATGGCGGTGCAGGGACATCAATGGAAGGCGGCGCTGGCCGCGGTGACGGCCTGTCTCGCGGCGGCGGGCGCGTGGGCCCAGGCGGGCGATGGGGCGGCGCCGGGCGACGCGCCGGAGACGGCGGCCATTGAGGGCGATTGGTCCTTTGAGACCGCGGTCTATGACACCAGTTGCCAGATGACCGGCTCGCTCTCCATCGCGCCCACCGGCGTGGATGGCATTTATGAGGGGGAGCTGCGCACCTTGGAGCGCTGCGATTGGTATGATCGTCATTTCGGCGAGACCTTTCCGGGCTACCGGTCGCGCCAGTCCGTGCGGTTGAGCCGTCGCGGGGCGGATGTGGTGATCCACAGCGAGCTTATCGAAGTGGAGCCCAATCTGGGCAATTACCTGCCGGACAATTTCGTTCTGGAAGTGCGCCACAGCGCGCTGATGGAGGGGCAATTGCGCTCGGCGGACATCGCGCCGGTGAAATTCTTCCGCGACAACGCCGCCATTTCATAGCCGCCCGGCTTTGAGGGCGTATGTTGCGCCCATGGCGAGTGCTTCCCAAAACGCGCGGCCGGCGGGCCCGCCGGCTGAGACCATCCGCGCTGATGTGCTGATCATCGGGGCGGGGCTTGCGGGGCTTTACGTCGCGCAGCAGTTGGCCCCGCAGCGGCGTGTTTTGGTCATCGCGCCTGACGGGCCGGGGCGCGGCGGCTCCAGCGGCTGGGCCCAGGGCGGCATCGCCGCGGCTTTGGGCGATGATGACAGCGCCGATCGGCATGTGGCGGACACCATCGCCGCTGGCGCGGGGCTGGTGGATGACGCCATCGCGCGGATCCTCGCCGAAGACGGCCCGGCGCGGGTGCGGCATCTGTCTGAGCTGCTGCAAACCTATACGGACAGCGATTTTGATCGCGACGCCACGGACGCCTTTCATCTCAGCTTGGAGGCGGCCCACAGCCGCGCCCGCGTTGCGCGGGTGACGGGCGATCAGGCGGGCAAAGTGGTCACCCGCGCCGTCGCGCGCGCCGCCCAAGCGCGGGAGGGTGTGACGCTGCAGGCGGGCTTGCGGGCCTGTGCGCTGCAGGCCGACCCCAAGGGGCGCATTGCGGGCGTGCTGGCTGAAGACAAGGCGGGGCGGCGCGTCGTCATCACCGCACGCGACAGTGTGTTGGCGATGGGCGGTATTGGCGGGCTTTACGCCGTCACCACCAATCCGGTCGGCGCGCAGGGGGATGGTCTGGCGCTGGCGGCGTTGGCGGGCGCGCGGCTGGCGGATCTGGAATTCGTCCAGTTCCATCCCACCGCGCTGGATGTGGGCCGTGATCCGGCGCCGCTGGCCACTGAGGCCTTGCGGGGCGAGGGGGCGGTTCTCCTCGACGCTGAGGGGCGGGCGCTTGTGGATCCGTTGGGACCGCGCGATGCGGTGGCGCGGGCGGTGCATACGGCCAAGCAGGAGGGACGCGGCGCCTTTCTCGATGCGCGCGATGCGATTGGCGCGGCGTTCCCTGAGCGTTTTCCCACGGTGTTCGCGGCGTGTCAGGCGGCGGGGCTGGATCCGCGAACGGATCGTATGCCTGTGGCGCCGGCGGCGCATTATCATATGGGCGGCGTGGTGACGGACGCCTGGGGGCGTACGGATGTCGCGGGCCTGTGGGCGGTGGGTGAGACGGCGCGTACGGGCGCCCATGGGGCCAACCGCTTGGCGTCCAACTCCCTGTTGGAGGCGGTGGTGTTCGCCCGCCGGGCGGCGCAGGCCTTGGCGGAGGGCCCGGCGTCGGATGGCGGCGCGCCGGACTTGAGCGCTGTCGCGCCGCCTCCGCCATTGCCGGCGCCGGCGCTGATGACGCTGCGCACAGCCATGGCGCGGGAGGCCGGCGTGGTGCGTGATGCGGCGGGGCTGACGCGTTTGTTGGAGGTCATTGACGCTTTAGAGGCGCAGCACGGACGGGCTCTGGCGCTGATTAGCGCGCGTTGCGTGGCGGTCGCGGCGTTGCACCGTCGCGAAAGCCGCGGGGCCCATTGGCGCGCCGATTATCCGCAAGCCGTGGCGCAGGGCGTCTCGTCGGGCTTGACCTGGGATGGCGTGCGGGGCCAAAGCGCTGCGGCGGTTGATGTGGTGTCTGTGGAGGTTCGCCATGGCTGATTCCAGCAACCGGGGTCCGGTGTCCGGCGTTCACGTCTTAGATCGGCTCACCCCCCCGCCGCACGCCGTGCTGCGCGACGCGGCGGCGCGCGCTTTGGCGGAGGATTTGGGCGGCTTGGGCGATGTCACCAGTGCGGTCACCATCCCCGCATCTGCACGCTTGCGGGCGGCGTTTGTCGCGCGCCAGCCCGGCCGCATTGCGGGCATGGACTTGGTGCGCGAAACCTTTGCACAGCTGGACCCTGCCATTCAGGTGACGCTGCATGTGGCGGACGGCATGGACGCGGCCGCCGGCGCGGTGTTGGCGGTGGTGGACGGGCCGGCGCGCGCCGTCCTGACGGGCGAGCGGACCGCGTTGAATTTCCTCTCCCATCTGAGCGGCATCGCGACGCTCACCGCGCGTTATGTGGCCGCCATTGCGGGGGCAAAGGCGCGTGTCGCCGGCACGCGCAAAACGACGCCGGGCCTGCGCGCGCTGGAGCATTACGCCATCCGCGCCGGCGGCGGGGCGCAACATCGCGGCGCTTTGTTCGATGCGGTGCTCATCAAAGACAACCACATCGCCGCGGCTGGCGGCGTCGCGGCCGCCCTCATCGCTGCGCGGACGCATGCGGGCCATATGGTGCGGGTGTCAGTGGAGGTGGACGATCTGGATCAGCTGGACATCGCCTTGCGCCATGGCCCCGATGTGGTGCTGCTGGACAATTTCAGCGTGGCGGACTTGCGCACTGCGGTGACGCGTATCGGCGGGCGTTGCGTAGCCGAGGCCTCCGGCGGGGTGAACGTGGACACCGTCGCCGCCATCGCCGCCACGGGGGTGGATGTGATCTCCGTCGGTGCGCTGACCCATTCCGCGCCGGTGCTGGATATCGGGCTGGACGCGTGGGATGGCTGAGCGATGCTGCAGCGCGTCATGATGTGAGGGGCGACGCATTGGCGTTGGCGTTTGGGCTTCCTACCTGAACCCCGCACGGCGGACGCCGTCATGTCGCCGGCCGCCAAACGGCGAGCATTCGACCCGAGGGGAGCCCAATGGACGCAGGCCTCAATGCCGCGCCGCCGCGCGAGGGGCGGTTGATCCGTGTGCGTGAGCGCGTGCGCGCTTTGGTGGAGCATCCGCGGTTTGTGCAAATCATCATCGCGGTGATCTCCGTCAACGCCGTGACGTTGGGGTTGGAGACGTCCCAAGCGGTGCGGGATTTCTTAGGGCCGGTGCTGCCGTTTCTGGACCGCACCGCCTTGGTGATTTTCATCATCGAGATTGCGCTGAAGCTGTTCGCCTATGGCCCGCGCTTTTTCCGCAGCGGTTGGAATGTGTTTGATCTGCTGGTGGTCGGGGCGGCGCTGGCGCCTTCGGGCGAGGGCTTTGCGGTGCTGCGGGCGCTGCGGGTGTTGCGCGCGCTGCGCATGCTGTCGGTGGTGCCGCAAATGCGCGCCGTGGTGGGTGCTTTGCTGTCGGCGTTGCCGGGCATGGGCGCCATCGTGGCGGTGTTGGGCCTCTTGTTCTATGTGGCCGGCGTGATGGCGACGAAGCTGTTCGGCGCGACCTTCCCGGAATGGTTCGGCAGCATCGGCGCGTCCATGTACACGCTGTTTCAGGTCATGACCTTGGAAAGCTGGTCCATGGGCATTGTCCGCCCGGTGATGGAGGTTCACGCCTGGTCGTGGATCTTCTTTGTGCCCTTCATCATCATCACCAGCTTTGCGGTGCTGAACCTCTTCATTGCGCTGATCGTCAACTCCTTGCAGGCCATGCACGACGCCGAAACGTCGGAGGAGCGCGCCAAGGCCGAGGCCGAGGCCCATGATGAGCGTTTGGCGCTCCAGGCTGAAATCGCGGCCTTGCGCTACAGTGTGGACGAGTTGCGTCAGGATTTGCGGCGCTAAACGTCGCGGTTCATGCCTTATCCGCGGCCAGGCATGCGGTAAAAGATGTGCGCGCCGATGACTTCCGTGCGCACGAGGCTCGGCGCCCAATAGGGATGTACATAGTCCGCATGGTAATGCGTCGCGTCGCCGGTGACGGGTTCGGCCAAGTCCATCAGCGTGAGGGCGGCGATGCGCTGCGCCCGATCCCAGGCGCGTCCGCGCGGGGCGCGGCGCTCGGAACCGTCGCAAGTGAAGGTGAACTGGCACCCCGTCGCGCGGTGGGAGCCCTCATACACCACGCCACATACGGTATTGGGATAAGTGTGGTGGCGCACGCGGTTCATCACCACTTCCGCGACCGCGTATTGGCCGACGCCGGATTCGGCGCGGGCTTCATAATAGATCGCGCGCGACAGGCAATGATGCTCGCTCTGGCGGCGGGCGGCGTCGTTAAACACGGCCGGCGTCACCCGTTGGAAAGGCGCTTGGGCCGCGGCATTGTGCACGGCGTAAGCGCTATGGCGCGCATCGGCCACGGCGCGTAAGCGCGCGGCGGCTTCGCGAGCCGGCGCGGCGTCCCGGGGGCTCTGCAGCGCGATGAGGGAGGCTTTGGCGCGGGCGCGCCATTGATGGGCGTCATCGTCCGCCAGGGTGTGGGCTTGCAGCGCCGGGCCGCCCACAAGCACCAGGCCCGCCAAGCCGGCGCCGGCGCTCCAGCGGCCATAATGCTGGCGTGCGGTGCGACCGGTGAGGCGCGTAACGGACCCGCCCCAGACGTTGGGATGCAAGCACGCTTGTACCGACGCCGTGCGCTTGCGCATTCGCACGCCGAGTGTCGACAGGGCTTGAACCACGCCGGATCCATAAAGGACGACGCTCGTCGCCAGAGGCGCTCGCCTAATCATCGTGTCACCACCATTCAACGGCTGGCCGGCGGGCCGCTCATCAGCGAGGGGCTGCGCCGTTACAGCGGACGGTTCCTGCACGCATGCGGGTTATGCAACCCGCGCGCCAAAGGCCGTCCTTATCGTTAATTCTTCGTTGCGTGGCGGCGTCGCGGCTTATCCGGCGGCTTCAGCGCGGGCGCGCAGGGCGGCTTGCGCCGCGGCCAAACGCGCGATGGGCACGCGATAGGGCGAGCAGGAGACATAATCCAAGCCCGCATCCTCGCAGAAGGCGATGGAGGCGGGATCGCCGCCATGTTCGCCGCAAATGCCCAATTTCAACTCCGCACGGATCGCCCGACCCCGGGCCACACCCATACGGATTAAATCTCCGACCCCCGATTGATCAAGGCTGACAAAGGGATCTTTCTCAATAATTCCTTTATTTATGTAGAAGTTGAGGAATTTGCCGGCGTCATCGCGGCTGAGGCCGAAGGCGGTTTGCGTCAGGTCGTTGGTGCCGAAGCTGAAGAACTCCGCATGTTCGGCGATCTCATCAGCGCGCACGGCGGCCCGCGGCAGCTCGATCATGGTGCCGATCATGTACGTCGTCTCCACCCCCGTCTCCGCCCGTACGGCGGCGGCCACCTCGGTGATGGCGTCTTTGAGGATTTTCAACTCATCGGCCATGGCCACCAGCGGGATCATGATCTCCACCAGCGGTTCGACGCCCGTAGCCTGCTTCACCTTGGCTTGCGCTTCCAGAATGGCGCGGGCCTGCGTCTCGGAGAGTTTATAGGACCCGTCCTCGGCTACCTTATGGGTCGGATCGTCGATCAGGGCGATATAGGCGGCGATGTCCTGGGCGGGCCAGGCGCGGTCCATCAGCCGCGCCCTCGCCTCGG
>CAZGCB010000081.1:0-12689 GCA_964524065.1 uncultured Caulobacterales bacterium
GCCTACACCATCATCGCGCCCGGCGCGGTGAGCTTCGCCATCGCGGGCGGCCCAGACCAAGCCGCGGTGTCAGTGCCCGATCCGAGCCAAGGCGATGTCGTCTTCACGCCGGACTTCATCCCCGACTTCGAAACGCCCAACGACCCCACGGGCGACGGCGTTTACAACTTCACCGTGCGGGCGACCGACGTCGCCGGGGAGTCCACCAATCTCGACGTCGCCGTGACCGTGGCGAATACCGATGCGCCGGTGTTTGTCGGCGGGCCGGCCATCACCGTCGATGTGGATGAAAACGAGACCTTTGTGGTCGACGTCGATGCTGTGTCGGACAATCCCGGCGTCACAGTGACGTTCAGCCGCGTGGGCGGCGCCGACCAAACACGGTTCAACGTGGCGCCGGACACCGGCGTCGTGACCTTCTTGGAAGCGCGCGACTTTGAAACGCCCGCGGGTTCGTCGGGCAACACGTATGTGGTGGTGGTGCGCGCCACGGCCGGAGCCGAGTTCGCCGAGCAAACCATCACGGTGAACATCCAAGATGTGGACCCGCCGAGCTTCACCTCGCCGACGGGCGCCGACGAGAACCAAATTCAAGAAAACACCACGCTCGCCTATGCGGCCCGCGCCACAGCGGCCGGTGGCGGCGATGTGGACTACACCATCACTGGCGGTGCGGACGCCCTGTTGTTCGACATCGTGGAAGAAACCGGCGATGTCAGCTTCCGCATCGCGCCTGACTTTGAAAACCCGCAGGGTTCCCAAGGCGACGGCAACACCTACCGGTTCACCGTGGAAGCCACCGACGGCAACGAAGTGTCCAGCCAGACCGTGGACGTCGCCGTGCTCGACGTGCCGGGACCGAGCTTTGACTCGCTGGCGGGCGGCGAGGTGCCGGAGAACACCACATTGGCCTATGAAGCCCGGGCGACGGCGGCCGGCGGCGGCGATGTGGACTACGACATCATTGGCGGTCCCGATGACGATCTGTTCGACATCGACGAAGAAACCGGCGACGTGATCTTCCTGACGGCGCCGGACTTTGAAACGCCGCAAGGCTCGATCGGCGACGGCAACACGTATCGGTTCACGGTGGAAGCCACCGACGGCACGGAAGTGTCCAGCCAAAGTGTAGACATCACGGTTTCCGACGTGGCCGGCCCCACCTTCACCTCCCCCGTGGGCTTCGACGCCCCGCCCGTTCTGGAGGGCGTAACCCTGGCCTACCAGGCCCGCGCGGTCGCCGCCGGCGGCGCCGGTGTCGATGTGGACTACAAACTCATCGGCGGACCGGATGTCGCACTGTTCGACATCGTGGAAGAAACTGGCGATGTCAGCTTCCTGACGCCGCCGGACTTCGAAGCGCCGGCCGACTCCAACACGGACAATTTCTACAGCTTCATTGTGGAAGCCACCGACGGCACGGAAGTGTCCAGCGCCACGGTCAATGTGCAGGTGTTGGACAACACCGACGAGCTGGGCTTTGTCGCCGGCCCGACGGTCAGCCTCACGATTGATGAAAACACCGGCGCCACGGGCAACCGCTTGCTGGATGTGTACACGCCGCTGGTCACCGGCGCGACGGGCGCCTTGTTCACCCTCGCAGGCGGTCAGGACGAAGATGATTTCGAGATCGGCGTGACGACCGGCTCCTTGAGCTTCCTGCCGCCACCGCCGGACGTCGGCCTCAATTTGCCGGATTTTGAACAGCCCAGCGATTGTGATCCTGACTGCCCGGAAGGCCAGGAGCCCAACAACATCTACGAAGTGGTCATTCAGGCCGCGGTCGGCGCGGATGTGGAACAGCAAACCGTCCGTATCACCGTCGAAGATGTGGCTGGCCCGACCATCACGACGGACTCCTCAGTAAGTGCACCGGAAGGCTCCACCGAGGCGTTCGTCGCCGCGGGCGATCCCGGGCCGGACGGCTTGAACTGGTCCACCAATGGCGGCGTCGACTCCGGCCGGATCGAAGTGCTCGGCAATGGCGTCGTGCGCTTCCGGACACGTCCCGACTTTGAAAACCCCGCCGACTTTGAGGACGACAACACCTATCAGTTCCAGCTGAAGGTGCGCGGTCCGGCCGCCAATGGCATGGGCCAAGAGGAAACCCTCAAGGACATCACGCTGCGCGTCACCGATGTGACCGGCGGCGACCCCTTCAATGGCGCACCGACGGGATCGGCCACGGTGTCTGCGGCTGACACCGCCACCTTCACCTACACGCCTCCGGGCGTGACGGGCGGCACCACGTACTCCATCAGCGGCGGCGAACAGGCCGGTGATTTTGAGGTGGACCCCTCCACGGCCGTACTCAGCTTCCGCGGCGGACGCGGCGCCGGTGACTATGTGGTGTCTATCTTCGGCACCAACGCCACATCCGTCGGCACGCACACCGTGACGGTGACCGTCAATTCTGATGTGGCCTCCTTCGATGTCCTCACCCTCACGGGCATGGATGCGGGCGGTCTCACCGGATCGCAAGTGGCCCCCGGCGGCGATGTGGATGGCGACGGCTTGGCCGACATCCTCATTGACACTCCACAAGCTGGCGGCGCCCCCTATGCGGATCTCGTGTTCGGCGCAGCCTTGGCGGGTGTCAGCGGCGCCGCCCCGACCGGCGGCTTGGGCGTTAGTCTCTCCGGCGGCCCCGGCGGCGACCAACGCCTGGTCGCCAGCGCCGGCGATGTGGATGGGGATGGTCAAGCCGACACCCTGATCCAGCAAGGCGATGCGGCCTACCTTATCTTCGCATCGGGCCTGGCCATCGGCGAAACGGACCTCGACGCCCTCGCCAATCTCGGCGGCGGCGTACGCCTTGCGGGCGGCAAAGCCGGCGTCAGCGCCCAGCCCGCCGGCGATGTGGATGGTGATGGCCGCCATGATCTGCTGGTGACCAGCCGTCGCGCGACCAATGATCCGGGCATGGCTTATGTGGTGTTTGGCTCCGGCCTTGCCGGCGCCAGCGGGACCGTCTCGGTGGATCGCTTGGCGCTGAATGGCCAAAGCGTCACCTTTGGCGCGGGCGTTACAGCACTGGCTGGCGCGGGGGATGTCGACCGTGACCGCCGTGGCGATCTGATTGTGTCGGGCCAAGACACCGCCACGCTGATGTCCGGCGCCGGGCTCTCGCTCGCCCGCATCGCCGGCGGCGCCGCAGCCCTCTCCGGGGACGCCGCGATCACTGGCCTCAACGCCGATAGCCTGGTCCTGAGCGCCAGTGCGGCCGGCGATGTGGATCGCGATGGCTTTGCGGACGTGCTGATCAGCCTGGCGGACGACGCGGGCCCGCAGGCGCGGTTGCTGTTTGGCTCCGCGCTCGCCAGCACAGGCGGCGCCGCGCTCAACCCCGCGGCCTCCGGCTCGGGCGTGCTGTTTACGGGACTGCCGGCCGGCGCGCTGAGCATCGCCTCGGCAGGTGATTTGGACGGCGACGATCGCAGCGATGTTGTGATCGGCGTGGCCGACGCCGCGGGCGGCGCGGGTGTCGCCTATGTCGTGTTTGGCTCCGCCATCGCCAATGAGCTGTTCGGCGACGGCGTCATCGATGTCGGCACGCTGGAAAGCGACACCTTGGGCGTGCGGATCACGGGGGCCGCTAGCGGCGATCGCACCGGCTTCGCCGTGGCCGCCGCCGGCGATGTCAATGGCGACGGCTTCGGCGATCTGGTGATCGGCGCGCCTGCGGCGGACCTGTCCGGTCCCGATGCTGGCGCGGCGTACATCGTCTCCGGCGCGTTGGTGGCCGACGCCGCCGGCGGGGTCATCGCGCTGAGCGATTATGTGAGCCGCTAAACGGGCGCGCCAACGTGCGCTTTGCGTTGTGGCGAAAACAAGGGGGGCGCAAGCGGGTTATACGCTTGCGCCCTCCGCCTATCAGGACGTCGCGTGACGGAAGGCCAAGTCGCACATAGGAAACACCCGGCAACGCCCCGTTAACTAGATGTTAACCTCTGTTAACGTAGTGTTACAAATGCAGGGAGTGACGCGTAAGGGGCAGAGTACGATGAGTAAAACACCACAGACTTTCGTTCGGTATACAATCGGCGCGCGAAGCGGCTGCAACGTTGTTATGGAAATTGTTCAGCCACTTTACGACAGCCCCATCTTGTTTGATGAATCCCGCGCGATTGTGCGTATTGATGGCGCGCGGCTTGTGGAGCGTGACGGGGAAAGCCCCACCGGCGCGTAACCGGCGGGTGCGAGCGCGCACAAGCCGCCCTAATCCACCCATGCCGTCAGACAAATAGCATCACCAAAGCCGCGCCACGGAGGCGTTAGCGTGGCGATCGAGCCGCGGCTTTAGGCGCTCGATGGGATGCACTTGTCGCATCCTATCGCCGATTGACACCGTGGAAGGTGCGGCGCCGCTGCGCTAGGCTTCAGTCTTCAGGCCGGCATCAGCGGGCTGGGTGGCGCGCCACGCGGCGATCGCGTCCAGAAAGCGGCTGTTGTCTGAATCGGTCCCGACTGAAACGCGCAAACGGTTCGCCAAGCCATAGCCGGCGACCGCCCGCACCAACACCCCGCGCGCGCGCAAAAAGGCATGGGCGTCGGCCGCCGCCTCAGCCGAGACAAAGCGCGGCAGCACGAAATTCGCGTGGCTGTCTGGCGTTTCCAGCCCCAGAGCGTGCAGCGCCTCACGCAACATCGCGATGCCGGCGCGGTTGTGCGCAATGCTCGCCGTCACATGCGCCGCGTCATCAAGGGACGCGAGAGCCGCGCTAGCCGCCACTTGGTTGACGTTGAAGGGGGGGCGGATGCTCTGGATCGCCGCCGCCGTCGCGTCTGGCAGATAGCCCCATCCCACCCGCAACGCGGCCAAGCCGTACATTTTCGAAAACGTCCGCAAAATCGCGACATCGTCACGGCCACGAGCGAAGTCTTGCAACGCGCGATAATGCGCCGGCTCCAGACATTCCGCATAGGCGCCGTCCACCACCAGCAATACATGCGCCGGAAGGGCCGCGCGTAAGCGCTCAATGGCTTGCGGCCCCACTATCGTGCCGGTGGGATTGTTGGGATCGGCGAGAAACACCAGCTTTGTCGCCGGCCCGGCGCGGGCCGCGAGGGCGTCGATATCCGCCGTGAGATTGTGTTCGGGAACCGCGACCGGCGTGGCGCCGTTCACCAGCGCGCTAACCCGATACATGGAAAACGCATGGGCGGTGTGCAGCACCTCGTCGCCCGACCCAGCATACACCTGGATCAGCAGCGCGATAAGCTCGTCCGACCCCGCGCCCACCACCACGCGCTCCAGATCCGCCGCCTGCAAGCCGTGCGTGCGAACCAAAGCCTCGCGCAGCTCGGTGTAGGTCGGATCGGGATAGATGTGCGCCCGCGGCGCCGCCGCGCGAATGGCTTCGATGGCCGCCGGGCTGGGCCCTAAGGGATTTTCGTTGGACGCCATCAGCGCCACAGGGCCGTCATAGGCCAGCTTGCCGCCAGGCTTGTATGGCGACACGGCCTTCAGGTGCACGCGCGGCTGGGGTGTGTTTGCGGCATTCGTCATTGGATTACCCTCTCACATCCGCGCGCGCCGTCGAATGGCCAAAACGTCCAAGCGCGCCAACCACCTCGGCCCTTGACGCACCGACGCAGCGGCTCTCAGCGGACACCATGGCCCGCCCCTCAACGCAGCGCCGTTTGCGTCGGCGCCGCACCGGAGCCCGGCGCGTCATCATGCCCGCTTGGCGGGTACACGCGCGCCAGCACCACCCAGATCACGAACGCGCCCGCCAGCACATTGGCGACGCCCATGCCGACAAACGCGCCGGTCACGCCCGCCGCCAGACCGCCAATCCAGGCTGCGGGCGCATAGAGGCCCAAAGAGCGCCCGACCGTCATGGCCAAGGCTGGCAGAGGGCGGCTCAACCCGTTCAGGCCCGCAGCGGCCGTGAACACCGCGCCATAGCCCCACATGGTCACCGGCGTGATCAACAGCGCCAGCCGCGCCACGCTTTGAGCGTCCGGATCATCGGTGAAGCCGCTGACCAGCAAACCGCCAAACACCGCCAAGACCGCCGCCATCACCACCGCATAACCGACCGAGAACTTGAAACTCTCGCGGAAGGTCTCGCGGACCCGGTCCATGCGTCCAGCGCCCAGATTCTGGCCCACCACGGGGGCCATGGCGGCCGACATCGCAAACAGCGGAATGGTGGCGAACATCTCAATGCGGCTGGCGACGCCAAAGCCGGCCAGCGCTTCCTCGCCCAAACGGGTGAAACTCGCGCTGATCAAAACCAAGGCGATGGGGTTGATCATATTGGAGCCCGCCGCCGGCAGGCCCACCTGCGCAATCCGCGCCCAATGCTCCCGCGTCTGCGCCCACGAGCGCAGGCGCGTCGTCACCAAGCCTTCACGGACAATGAGCAGATAGCCGATCAGCACAAAGGCGAAGGCGTTGGCGATCACCGTCGCCCACGCCGCCCCCGCGACGCCGAGGGCGGGAAACGGCCCAAGTCCGAAAATCAACAATGGGTCGAGGATCATGTTGATGACCGCCGTCATCACCATCATGATGCTGGGAAGCACGGCCTGGCCCACCGAACGCAAAATGGCGCTGCCGATCACCGGCCCGGCCACAAAGATGATCCCGAAAAACCAGATGCGCATGTACAGCGTAGCGAGGTGGAGCAACTCGCCCTCAGCGCCCATCGCGCGAAACACCGCACCAATCCCGGTCGCGCCAATGACGGCCACCGCGCTGACCGCCAAGAGGCCGAGCAAAATGGCGTCCGTGGCCAGCTCGCGCACCCGTTGGTCATCCCCGGCGCTGACCGCAGGGCTAATGCAGGCCACCGCCCCCGCGCTGAGGCCAATCGCGACAGAAAACACAGCAAAACCCACCGGAAAGCCCAAAGTGGCGGCGGCCTGCGCCGTCACACCGAGCTTGCCCAGCCAGAACATATCGATGAGGCCCACCAACATGCTGGCGGTGATGCCAAAACTCATGGGCAGCATAAAACGCCGCAGGTGCCCGAAAACGGGGCCCTGGGTCATATCCACCCGTTTCACACCGCTTTGAGACGTCGGCTGCGAATCCGATTTGGGCGCCGCCGGGCTGTCTGCGGATTCAGCGGCCTGTGTGGGCGGGGTCATATCCGTCTCCCTTGGGCCGCCGGCGCCGCGTCGTCCGCTGCGGCCGACGTGGCTGGCCGCGATGGGACATTCGCCCGCACGAAGCCGACGCGGCTAGCTTTGGATCGTCTCGCCAAACAAGAGCGCAGGCTCCGCACCCGCCTCCAGCTGCGCCTCGTCGCGGCCCGCGACATCATAGGCGGCGATGGTCGCCATATTGACAATGTCCGACACCGGAGCCCCCAGACGACAGATCTGCACGGATTTGTCCAAGCCCATCAGCAGCGGACCCAGCACCGTCGCGCCGCCCACGGCGTCAAGCAATTTCGTGGCGATGGAGGCCGAGTGAATCGCCGGCATGACAAGAACGTTCGCCGGCTCGGTCAAACGCGAGAAGGGGTAGAGACGACGATGGTCCGGATCGAGGGCGATATCGGCCGCCATCTCCCCTTCATACTCAAAGTCCACGCCGCGCTCATCCAACAGCGCCAGGGCCTGCGTCAGCTTTTGCATGCGATCGCCGTGAGGCTGCCCGAAGGTGGAGTAACTGATGAACGCCACCCGCGGAACAAAACCCATGCGCCGCGCCGCCGCCGCCGCTTCGCAGGCGATATCCGCCAACTCGTCGGGCTCGGGAAACTCCACCACATTGGTGTCGGCGATAAACAAGGTCCGCCCCCGCGCCAGCACCACGGACATCCCCATGACCCGCTCGCCGGGTCGCGTGTCGATGGCTAAGCGCACCTCGCGCAGCACCCGGTCGAAATGGCGCGTGACGCCGGTCACCATGCCGTCGGCATGGCCCATGGCGACCATGCAGGCCGCGAACACATTGCGATCGAGATTGACCCAGCGTTGGACGTCGCGATGCAAGAAACCTTTGCGGTTCAAACGCTCATAAAGGTAATCGACGAAATCGGGATTGCGGTCGGAAATCCGTGCGTTGACCACCTCGAGATCCGCGCTGGCGTCCAAGCCCACAACGCGCATATTGCGCTGCACTTGCTCATCGCGGCCCACAAGCACCGCCTTGCCCAGACCCTGGCTTTGGAATGCGTAGGCGGCGCGGATCACCGCCGGCTCCTCCCCTTCGGCAAAGACAATGGTGCGCATCTCCGACCGCACGGCCATTTGAATGCGCTGCATCACCCCGGCGGACGGATCGAGGCGCCGCTGCAGCCCGCGCCGATATGCCTCCATATCGCGGATCGGCTTACGCGCCACGCCGGTGTCCATGGCCGCTTGCGCCACGAAGGGCGGCACATAACCCAACAAGCGCGGATCGAAGGGCGTGGGGATGATGTAGTCTTTGCCGAACGCCAAACGTCGCCCGTGATAGGCGGCGGCCACCTCATCGGGCACGTCTTCGCGCGCCAGCTGAGCCAGCGCCTGAGCCGCAGCGAGCTTCATCTCCTCATTGATGTCGGTGGCGCGCACATCCAACGCGCCGCGGAAGATGTAGGGAAAGCCCAGGACATTGTTGACCTGATTGGGGTAGTCCGAACGCCCCGTCGCCATAATGGCGTCTTTGCGAACCGCCAGGACATCCTCCGGCGTGATCTCCGGATCGTGGTTGGCCATGGCGAAAATGATGGGATTGTCCGCCATGGACTTCACCATGTCCTGGCTCACCGCGCCAGCCACCGACAACCCCATCAAACAATCGCTACCGACAACCGCCTCCTCCAAGGTCCGCAGCTTGGTGTCGATGGCGTGCTGCTCAAGCCGTGGGTGCATGTTCCCTGGCCGACCTTTATAGACGACGCCCTTGCGATCGATGATGACGATGTTTTCGTCCTTCACGCCCAAGCGTTTGATCAACTCGGTGACCGAGAGGCCGGCGGCGCCGGCGCCCACAATGACCACCTTAAGGTCTTCAATGGCGCGCCCTGTGATCGCACATGCATTGATGAGGCCGGCCGCGGCGATGATCGCCGTGCCATGCTGATCATCGTGGAACACGGGCACATTCAGCTGCTCGCGCAGCTGCGCTTCGATTTCAAAGCAAGCGGGCGCAGAGATGTCCTCAAGATTGATGCCGCCAAAGGTCTCGCCAAACCCGCGCACGCATTGCACGAAGCGATCCACGTCCTGCTCGTCCACTTCGATATCGATCGAGTCCACATCCGCGAAGCGTTTGAACAGGACCGATTTGCCCTCCATGACCGGTTTGGAGGCCATCGCGCCGAGGCTGCCCAATCCCAAAATCGCGGTGCCGTTGGACACCACCGCGACCGTGTTGCCCTTCGCGGTGTAATCGTAGGCAAGGTCCGCATTCTCGGCGATGGCGCGCACCGGCCACGCGACGCCGGGGCTATAGGCCAGCGACAAATCCCGCTGCGTCGCCATGGGCTTGGTGGCGTGCACCGCAATTTTGCCGGGCGTGGGAGACTTATGGAATTCCAAGGCTTCCGTCTCGGAGATGGAGCCTTCGGGGCGCTTGCGTTGATCGCCGCTGGTGCTCATGGACGTCTCCCTTGTGTGTGCGCGGGCGGTGTATGGGGTGCGACGGGCGATGGGGTGTCGGGCGATGTCGCCGGCGCGCTTTTTTGGAGGCGCTCCTGCGCCTGTGCCTTCCTCGCGCGCTCGCGCAGCGCGCGCAAGACCACGGGGAGTTTTTCCGGCAAATCTTCCGCGATCAGGCCGGGCCCAACCAGAAGGCCGGCCGCCCCGTGGACCCACACGCCCGCGCATGCGGCGTGAAAACTATCCCAGCCTCCAGCCCCGCGCCGTCTCTGATGCGCGGCGGATTGCGCGATGAAGCCGCCAATTATTCCCGCCAGGACGTCGCCGCTGCCCGCGGTGGCGAGATCCGGGCCCGCATGCACATTGATCACCGGTGTCCGATCGGGCGCTGCGATAACGGTGGCGGCCCCCTTCAACACCACCACCGCCCCACAGCGGGCCGCAGCCACCTGGGCCGCCGACACCGAGTCCTGATCCGCCAGATCGGCGAACAGACGTCGAAACTCGCCCGCATGGGGCGTGATCACATCTCCCGGCCGCATCTGAAAAAACAGCGCGTGCGGGTCGCGCTCAAAGGCGCTCAGCGCATCGGCGTCCAACACCGCCGCGCCCGGTCCCGCCAACACCGCGGCCACCGCTCCTACAGCAGCCTCGCGGCGCCCAAAGGCCGGACCGATCACCACGGCGTCCGCCTCGCCCGCCGCCGCGCCCAGGCCCTCCGCATCGCTGACGCTCTCCGTCATCACCGCGGTCGATTGTCCGGCGGCATCGCCCAGCGCCGCGGGCGGCGTCAGCAGCGTGACCACGCCAGCCCCCGCCCGCAGGCCGGCGCGCGCCGCCAGCCGCGCCGCGCCGGTGCGCCCTAGTGCGCCTGTGGCCACCGCCAAGCGTCCGCGCGCATGTTTGTGGGTGTCCACGCCAGCATCGGGAGCGCCCCCGGCCCACAGGCCCGGACCGTTCACCCATGCCACGGGTGCGGCCGCCTCCCGACAAGCGGGGGGATGGCCGATATCGGCCAGCACGACTTCCCCGCAGAACCGACGCGCCGGCCCAAGCAGATGCGCGGGTTTCAAGCGCCAAAACGTCACCGTGAGATCCGCCGCGGCGACCGCGCCCAAGCACACACCGGTATCGGCATCGACGCCGCTGGGAACATCCGCCGCCACCACGATCCGATCGTCACGGGCCGCCATCAGCGCATCGATCATCCGCCCCGCAGATCCTGTCAGAGGGCGATTGAGGCCCGCGCCAAACAACGCGTCCACCACCAGCCCCGCCGTCCCCAGGATGACCTGCGGATCGGTACTGTCTATGGCGACAACGTCCGCGCCCCAGGCCGTGCGCGCGGCGCGGGCGGCGGGGCTGGCGTCGGTGCCCTTCAACGCCGCGACCCGCACCGGCCAACCGGCGGCGCGCAACTGAGCGGCGGCGATAAAGCCATCGCCGCCATTGTCGCCGGGGCCGCATAACACGACGCTCGTGCGCGCCGCCCAGCGATGCCGCACTGCATCGGCCACGGCCGCTCCCGCGCGGCCCATCAGGGCCTGGAGGGGCGTTCCATGCTCTACAGCCGCGCGATCAGCGCATTTGTGGCCGACTGTGTCAAAAACGGCGCCATCTTTGGAATCTAACAGTTTCATGTCGGGTCAGCCTTGCGTATTGCAGCGCAGCACTGTCCTATCGCATAGCAGAGTTGCGCAACGCACACTGCGGTGAGTATGGCGCGGCACGCGGCCTCAGGGCCGGCGCCGCCGGCGTTTTTCCAAGCAAACCGCCGAATTGTCGGTGAGACTGAAACCGTATCCGGGAGCTGCATTGATGTCCGATCCGCAATACTTAGTGAAAAAAATGGCTGATGAGGACGTGAAGTACGTCGATCTGCGCTTTACGGATCCGCGCGGGAAAATGCAGCACGTCACCTTTGACGTCTCGATGGTTGACGAAGACTTTCTCAAAGAAGGCGCCATGTTCGACGGCTCCTCCATCGCGGGGTGGAAGGCCATCAATGAATCGGACATGAACCTGGCGCCCGATCTGGAGACGGCGACCATCGATCCCTTCTTCCAGCAAACGACGCTGGCGCTGTTCTGCGACATTCTCGAGCCGTCCACCATGACGCCTTATGAGCGTTGCCCGCGTTCATCCGCCAAGCGCGCGATCGCTTATCTCAACGGCACGGGCCTCGCGGACACGGCCTATTTCGGCCCGGAAGCGGAATTCTTCGTGTTCGACGATGTGCGCTTCGCCACCGAGCAGAACAAAACCGGCTATGAGCTGGACTCCATGGAAGGCCCTTACAACTCCGCTGAGGAGTACGATGGCGGCAATCCCGGCCACCGTCCGGGACCCAAAGGCGGCTATTTCCCCGTCCCGCCGGTTGATAGCGGCCAGGACATGCGTTCGGAAATGCTGTCCGTGATGACGGAACTTGGCCTGCAGCCGGAAAAGCACCACCATGAAGTGGCGCCCTCCCAGCACGAATTGGGCATGAAGTTCGCCCCGCTGGTGACCATGGCCGACCAGCTGCAGCTCTATAAGTATGTCGTGCACATGGTGGCGGCCGCCTACGGCAAAACCGCGACCTTCATGCCCAAGCCGGTGTGGAATGATAACGGCACCGGCATGCACGTGCACCAAAGCCTGTGGAAAGGCGGCCAGCCGCTCTTCGCCGGCGATGCCTATGCCGGCCTGTCGGAAACCTGCCTGCACTATATTGGCGGCGTTCTGAAGCATGCGCGCGCCATCAACGCCTTCTCCAACTCCACCACCAACTCCTACAAGCGTTTGGTGCCGGGCTTTGAGGCGCCGACCATTCTCACCTACTCGGCCCGCAACCGCTCGGCCTCCGTGCGGATCCCGCACGCGCCGGGCGCTAAGGGCAAGCGTTTGGAGACCCGCTTCCCCGATGCGGCGGGCAACCCCTACCTCACCTTCACCGCCCTGATGATGGCGGGCCTGGACGGCATCGAGAACCGCATCGATCCCGGCAGCCCCATGGATCAGGATTTGTACGAAGCGTCGTCCGACGATTTGGCCGGCGTGCCGACGGTGTGCCGCTCTTTGCGCGAAGCCTGCGAAGCCCTGGACGCCGATCGCAGCTTCCTGACCAAGGGCGGCGTGATGACCGACGATCAAATCGACGG
>CAZGCB010000082.1:0-12466 GCA_964524065.1 uncultured Caulobacterales bacterium
CAGCAGCCGGCCAAAGTGCTTGAGGTGACTCCCGCACCCGCCGGCGTTGCTGATCATCGCCGGTGGGCTGGGCTTGATCGCCGTGGGTGGCGGCGCGGCCGCCGGCCTGGCCTACACGCAAGACCGCGCCGGCCGCGGGACTTGGGACCAGGCTGATGTGCGCGACTTCATCGGCGAGTTGTTCACCGATCCCTATCCCGCGCTGCGCGTCGTGGCGCAGCAGGAGCTGGATGGGACGGCCCGCCCCGTTGATATCCAGCCGACGCCGGCGCTGTTGGGCTGTCTCGGCAAATGCGGCGTGCGCCCGCGCTTGGACGGCATGATCGCGGGTGGCCGCGCGCTGGTCGCCATTCGCGGCACGCTGATCCAGCGCGATCGCCACGCTATGATCTCGGTGGTGGACGGACCGGGCTGGGTCCGCGCCGTGGAGGCCGAGCGCGATCTCACCGCCATGATGGATGATTTCATGCAGGCGGTGCGGCGGACCTTCACCGGCGGCGAAACGGATCTCGGCGCGGCCATGCTGACGGGCGAAATCCTCGACACCAAATGCTGGTTCGGCGCCATGCGCCCGTCCGAAGGCAAGGAGCACAAGGCGTGCGCCGCGCTCTGCATCAAGTCGGGCTTGCCGCCGGCCTTCTACGCCAAGGATGCGGACGGGCGTATGCACGCCTTCCTCATCACCGATCCCGAAGGCGGGCCGTTGCACGCCGAAGTGGCGGACTTCGCCGCTGATCCGGTGCGCGTGCGTGGGCGTTTGGTGCAGCGGGACTTTGTCGAATTTCGCATTGATCCGGCGGACATCGTCCGGGTGTGATGCGAGCGCCGCGCCGCTTCGGCGCGTCGCACCCAGGGGGCTAAGCGAGGCGAACCATGCACATGACACGCGCAATCGCGATCCTCGCGGCCGCATTAGCGCTCGTTGCTTGCGGCGCGGCGCAGGATGACCCCGCGCCGGCCGCCCCTGTTGAGGCGGCGCCCACCCCGGCGGGTGTTGCGGCGGATGGCGATGTCGCGGCTGACACTCCCGCAAGGCCGGCGGTTGTCGCCGCGGCCCACCCCGAAGCGACGGCGGCCGGCGTGAAGATCCTCCGCGCTGGCGGCTCCGCCGTGGACGCGGCCGTGGCGGTGTTGGCGACACTCAGCTTGGTGGAGCCGCAAAGCGCGGGCTTTGGCGGTGGAGCCTTCATGCTCCATTTCGACGCCGAAACCCGCACGCTCATGGTGTATGACGGGCGGGAGACGGCCCCGGCCGGCGCCAGCGCGGCGATGTTTCTCGGCGCGGATGGCGAGCCCTGGGGCTTCCTTGACGCCAAGCATTCCGGCGTCGCCATCGGCGTGCCCGGCGCGGTGGACATGCTGTCGCTCGCCCATGCGGACCATGGGGTGCTGCGCTGGGCGGATTTGTTCGATCACGCCATCGCGTTGGCCGAAGATGGCTTCGCCGTGACGCCGCGCTTGAATGACTTCATTACGCGCTTTGGCCGGCTGCTCCCGGCAACGCCTGAAGACGGGCCGACAGACGTCTACGCCTATCTCATGCCCGGCGGTGAAGCCCTGGCCGTCGGCGCCCTACGTGACAATCCAGCTTATGCTGAAACGCTGCGCGCGATCGCCGCGGATCCGCGTGCGTTGTATGAAGGGCCGCTGGCTACGGAGATTGTGGCGCAAGCGGCGCTGGCGCCGCGGCCTGGAACCCTGAGCGCGGCGGATATGGCGGATTATCGTGCGCGCGTGGCGCAGCCCCTGTGCACGCCCTATCGCGGGATGTCCGTGTGTGGTGCGCCGCCGCCCTCCTCCGGCGGTGTCGCGGTGGGGCAAATCCTGGCCTTGCTCGCGGCGAGCGAGGACGGCTTTATCGAAGGCGGGGCGCAGCGCGCGGAGAATTGGTCACTCTTCGCCCAAGCGCAATTGCTGGCCTATGCCGATCGCGATCAGTATCTCGCGGACGACGCCTTCACGCCCGTGCCGATGCGCGGCCTGTTGCATCCCGATTATCTCGCGGAACGCGCGGCGCAAATGTCGCGCGAGACGCCGCTCACCGCCGCTGAGCCTGGCGATCCATGGGCCTATCAAGCGCCGCCGCCGGCGCCCGTCGGCGCTGATGCGAGCGTGGAGACGCCCGGCACCACCCATTTCGTCATTGTCGATGCGGCCGGCGATGTGGTGTCGCTCACCGCCAGCGTGGAGAGCATTTTCGGCTCCAGCCGGATGGCCGGCGGCATGATTTTGAACAATCAGCTGACGGACTTTGCACGCCAACCCCGCGATGACGCCGGCGTGCTGCGCGCCAATGCGGCGGCTCCCGGCAAGCGGCCGCGCTCATCCATGTCGCCCACCATCGTGTTGAATGCGGAAGGGGCGTTCCACCTGGCCACAGGCTCGCCGGGCGGCTCCTCCATCATCGCGTATACCGCTAAGACGCTCATCGGCGTGCTGGATTGGGGCTTAAGCCCACAAGACGCCGTCGAGCTGCCCAATATGGTGGCGCGGGGCGCAACGGTGCGGATCGAACAAGATCGCGCTTCGGCGGAGTTGATCGCGGCCATGAGCGGTTTTGGTTTTGCGGTGAAGGAAAGTGCCGGCGAGAATTCCGGCGTGCATATGGTGCTGCGCCATAGCGACGGCACGCTGGAGGCCGGCGTCGATCCGCGCCGCGAGGGTGTCGCGGCTGCGCCCTGACCCGCGCAGTGGTTGGCGTCTCTTCAGATTATTCCGCCGTTTCCGTCCGCGGGGCGCCGCCGTTCTGGGCGGCGGGCGGTTCGCCGCGCCGCTCGCCATGGTGGAAATAAATCCGCCGGGCGAAGGCGCGAAACATCGGATTGTCCAAGGCGACATCAAACAAGAAGTTCGCCGGCGCCTGATCGGCCGCCCAGCGTAGGGCGCTTTTCACCCCGAATTTCGGCAGGCTGGGGGCCAGCGCCACATCTGGTGCGGGCGCATCGCCCAGCAAATGGTCGGCCGTGGCTTGGCCCGCGCGCCGGCCCAGCTCCAGCGCCAAGCGGATCCCGCCCGCGGTAAGCGGCGATACCCAGCCCGCTGCATCGCCAATCAATGTGACCCGCTCGCGCGCCCAAGGCCTCACCAGCCCGCCGCAGGGAATGGGCCCCGCGCGCCGCTCGACGACATCGTCTGGATTGAGGCCGAAACGCCGCTCGGTTTCCTCCGCAAACGGGCCCAAATCCGGTTTCTTGCCGGGGGAGACTGCAAGGCCCACTTGCGCCACCTGCGGGCCGACACACGCCCAGCCGAGATAGCCCGGCGCGGTGCGGCTATCCAACGTGCAATGCAGATAGTCCGGATCGAGATCGCCCCAGGCGCTGTATTCTTTCTCCAGCCCCGTCAGCATGCGCGTATTGGCGCCGAGGCCAAAGCTCTTGGCGACTTGCGAGCGCGCGCCATCCGCCCCCATCAGCCAGCGCGCCGTGACGCGCTCCCCGCCGATCGAAGCGACAATCTGATCGCCCTCGACCGCGCCGTCCTCAAAACGGGCGTTGACGCGGATCTCGGCGCCCGCGCGCTCGGCCTCCTCGCCCATCCAGCGCATGACGCCGGGCGTGTCGGTCGTGAGGAAATATCCATCGCGCGCGGCGATATCGACGCTGCGCCGCGAGGGGCCATAGAGCCGCACCTTGCTGACGCGTCGGGTGAGGCGGGCCGGAACGTCGAGCACGTCTTGGGCTTCTTTGACGAAGATGCCCGTGGTGTGCATGCGCGTGCCGAGCGCCGGCTTGGCGTCGGCCACCAGCGTGCGCAAGCCGCGCAGCGCCGCCGCGCGCGCCGCCGCCAGGCCGGCATAGCCAGCGCCGACAACCAGCAGGTCCACATCGGTGACATCGGTGCGGGCGGCGCTCAGGGGGGTCGGATCAGCCATGGGTGTGATCAACCGTATCCCAGCGCGCTTGTCGAGCCGTCCGGCGATCAGCGCCCATGGCCATCGCCATTGGCGTCTTCAGCAGGTGGGGCGGGGGTGATGCGGATTTGGGTAATCTGATTGCGCTGGCGCGCCAGGATTTCGAACCGCCGGCCGTGAAAGCTGAAGATCTGACCGCGTTCGGGAATGGTCTGGGCCTCGTGGATCACCAAGCCCGCCACCGTGACCGCCTCTTCATCGGGCAGGTTCCAGTCCATGGCGCGGTTGAGATCGCGAATGGTGACCGAGCCCTGCACCATGACGGCGCCATCATCGAGCTCCTGCACGCCCTCCACGGGTTGGTCGTGCTCGTCTTCAATCTCACCGACGATCTCTTCGAGGATGTCTTCCAGCGTCACCAGGCCCATCAGCACGCCGTATTCGTCCACCACCAAAGCGAAGTGTTCGCGCTTTTCGCGGAACTCATGCAGCTGCTCCAGCAAGCTTTTGGTTTCCGGCACGAACCAGGGCTCACGCGCGATGGCTTTGACGTCAATGGCGCCGGCTTTTTCACGCAGCAGGCCATCGGCGTCTTGGCTGACGGCGTACAGCGCGCGCGACAAATCCTTGGCGTGCAAGACGCCGATGATGTTGTCGGGATCCCCGCTCCACAACGGTAGGCGTGTATACCGGCTTTCCAGGGCTTGGCTGATCAGCTCCGGCGCCGGCACGTCCATATCCAGCACTTCCATGGACTTGCGATGCACCATGACATCCACCACCGTCAGCTCCTGCAGATCGAGGAGGCCGCCGAGCATGTCGCGGTCTTCTTTGTCGACCTCGCCCTCCTGGTGGCGCAAATCGATGGCGCCGCGCAGCTCGTCCTGCAAAGAGAGCGGATTGTCCTGCGTCTTGACGCCTAGGCCCTTCAGCACGCCGGAGACAAGCACCTGCACCCCCGCCACCAGGGGGGCGAAGGCCTTGACCACAAAACCGATGGGCGACGCGACCGCCATGGCCATGCGGTCGGCGTTGGAGATGGCGTAGGTCTTGGGCAGCACCTCGGCGAAAATCAGCACCAACGCCGTCATCACAAAAGTGGCGTAGACCGCGCCGAGATCGCCAAACGCCGCCGTAAAGGTCACCGTGGCGATGGCTGTGGCCAGGATGTTGACCAGATTATTGCCGAGCAAAATCGCGCCGATCAGGCTTTCGGGCTTTTCGCGCAGGCGCTGCACGCGGCCGGCGCGCGCATCGCCATCCTTTTCCAGGGCGTGCATGCGCGCGCGCGAGACGGCGGTGAGGGCCGTTTCGGACCCGGAGAAAAAGCCGGATAGCGCCATGAGCCCGGCGATGGCGACAAGGGGGAGCAATTCAGGCATGGCGGTCAGTCAACATGGATCAGCACCATTGATGCGGTATGAATGAGCAGGTTGTGTTGTAAGGCGTGGCGATCGGCCAGTCGGCGGCGCGCTGTCATGTCAGGCGCGCCTCAAGAAACCGCCGCAGCCCGCTCGGATCCTCCACATCCACGACGCGCGCATCACCGATCTGTGTGGGCGCGATCACGCGCAGCCGGCCGGCGAGAACCTTTTTGTCCTGCGCCATGATGGCGAATATCGCGTCCGGATCGAAGGGCGCGCCGGCTAGATCGTGCGGCGATGCCGGCAGGCCGGTCATGGCGATCAGCGCTTCCAGGCGGCGCGCATCCTCAACCGGACACAGGCCTTGATCCACGGCGTAATGGGCCGCCATCGCCATGCCGGCGGCCACCGCCTCGCCATGACGCAGGCCGCTATCATAGCCGGCCGCCGTTTCAAAGCCATGGCCGAAAGTGTGACCGAGATTGAGCAGCGCGCGGCGTCCGGCCTCGCGTTCGTCTTCGGCCACAATGGCGGCTTTAAGCGCGACTGCGCGCGCCACGGCCTCGGTGAGGGCGTGAGGCTCGCGCGCCAGCACATCCTCCATGCGAGCCTCCAGCCAGGCGAAAAAGTGTGCATCCGCCAGGGCGGCGATTTTGATGATCTCCGCGACGCCGGCCCGTAGATCGCGATCGCTCAGCGTGGACAGCAGCTCTGTGTCCGCCAACACCAAAGACGGTTGGTGGAAGGCGCCGATGAGGTTCTTGCCATGGATGGTGTTGATGGCCGTCTTGCCGCCGACGGAGCTGTCCACTTGGGCCAGCAGCGTGGTGGGAATGTGGATGTAGGGCGCCCCGCGCTTCATGATGGCGGCCGCAAAGCCGGCCAAATCGCCCGTCACGCCGCCGCCCAGCGCCACCAGCGCCTCACGCCGCTCCATACCGTGGGCCAATAAGGTGTCGCACACCTGCTGCAGACCCGCCCAGGATTTGCTCTCTTCACCCGGCGCGATGGGGATGAGGTGCGGCTCCACGCCCACCTTTTGCATGTCGGCGGCGATCCGATCACCGTGCAGCGCGGCCACTTGGCTGTCGGCGATAATGAAGGCGCGCCCGCGGGCGAACAGCGCCTCGGCGCGCGCGCTCAGCGCGTCGAGCACGCCTGGTCCCACCAACACCTCGTAGGAGCGATCGCCCAGCGCCACTGGCACGCTGCGGTGTCGGATCTCCGCCGCCGGGGCGTTCATGCGCCCTCTTCCGGGGATGCGTCATCACGGCTTTGAGGCGGGGGCGACGCCTTTTGACGGCGCCGCTCCGCCCGGGCGCGCCGCCTCAAATGCCCTTTCAGCGCCGCCAGAAGCGCGCCCACGGTGCGTTCATGGGGGCCTTCCACGCTGCGCACCGTAATGTCGGCTTCGGCGTAAGTGCGGTGGCGTTCGCTCATCAGCCGTGCGAGGATTTTGCGCGGATCGCCTTGGCGCAGCAGTGGGCGCGTGTTGCGCCGGGACGTACGCCGCACCAGCGTATCGAGATCAGCCTTCAACCAGACCGATATCGCATTGTCCTTGATCAAAGCGCGGGTCTTGGCGTCCATAAATGCGCCGCCGCCGGTGGCCAACACCATCGGGCCTTTCTCCATCAGGCGCGCAATCACGCGCCGTTCGCCTTCGCGAAAATGATCTTCGCCATAGGTTTCAAAAATTTCGCTGATGCTGCGCCCGGCCGCCGCCTCAATCTCTTTGTCCGAATCGTAAAAAGGCGCGCCAAGCGCCTCGGCCGCGCGCCGGCCGATGGACGATTTGCCCGCGCCCATCAGCCCCACCAAAACCACCGGGCCGTCCAGGCGCATGCGCGCGTCGTCTTGAAGCATCATCTTGTCGAGCAGCCGTCGCACATGGCAGGTGTAGTGCGCCGGCCGGGTCGCGGCAAGCGATTGACCTGCGACGTCTTGGGTTTTTGCGGTGCGCCATCCGCGATAGGCTCGTCTAGCGGGCCGATTCAGGCCTTAATTGACGTCTAGCAATGCCCGAGCTTGACGCGCGCGCCGCGCCGGCCTGGTGGCAAGGAGACGGACGGAATGCGCAAATTCTTGATCTTTGTCGGCCTTATGGCGGCGCTCGGATTGGGCACGCTGGGGTATTTGCTGCACGTGGCCGACACCATGGCGCCGCCCGCCGAGACGCAAGAGGTTGAAATTGACGTCACATTGCCGCGTTAGCGCGCATCCCAGCGGTCGGATCAGGGCGCACGCCGAGGGCGCCGTGCGCCGCGCCGGAGCCGTCATCGCGGCGATGGTGCTGGCGACAGTCGGGGCGACAGCCCAAACGCCCCCGGATGCGGGGCTGTCGGTGCGCGCGCTGGATCGCGTCGACATCATGGCCATCGCGACGTTGACACCCCAGGAAGGCGCTCTGCCGCGTTCGCTCTGGCGCGGCGTTGGCGGCGCGGAGGCGCGCCGGTTGATGCTGTTGGCGCCCCATGACGGCCCGTCCTTGAGCGCGGCGCGCCTCGTCTCGCGTGTGCTGCAAAGCGGGGGCGACGCGCCGGAAGGCGCCGCCGATCGGCGGGAATTGGGGCTGGCGCGCTTGAATGCGCTCTATGATGGCGGTCATGTGGAAGCCGTGGCGCGGATTCTGTCCAGCGCTTCGGGAGCGTTGTCGGAACCGGCCTATGCGCAATTGGCGGCTCAAGCCCGCTTTTTGAGCGGCGACGCCGCCGGCGCCTGCCGATTGGTTCAGCAGACGCGCGCCCCACAAGCGGTGACATTTTGGGCCCGGGCCCGCGCCGCCTGTTTCGCCATGGCGGGGGAACTGGCCGCCGCCGAACTCACCTTGAGCGCCGCGCGCGATTTCGGCGGCGACTATGTGGACGCCACCTTCGATGCGTGGACCGCGCGCGCGGCAGGCCCCACGGCCGCGCCGGCCCGGCAACCGCGCGACGCCGTGGAGGTCGCGCTTGCTCTGCATGCGCGCGGGCCGCTGAACAGTAAAGCGGTGGGGAACCTGCCCCTCGCGGCGGCTGCGGCCGTCGCCCGCCATGACAACGCTCCCAGCATGGCGCGCCTGGCCGCCGTTCGCCGCGCCGCCCGCGCGGACATCGTCGACGCCAGGGCGTTGGCCGCCGCTTATGACGCCGCGCCGCCGCCCGGCAATGTCACCAACAGCGTTGGTTTGTTGGCGGCCGCCCAGAAGGCCGAGGGGGAGCGGGCCCATGCGCTCGCTTACCAAGCGGTCGCCACGGCCCCCGATCCGGGGCAGCGGGCTGAAGCGCTCGCTGCGGCGCTCGACCTCACCGGCGACGCGCGGGATTTCATATTGGCGGCGCACCTGTATAGCGACGCCATCGGCGCGGCGCCGTTGGTGCGCGAGGTGTTGGTGTATGCCCCGATCTTGGCGGAGGCCGCGGCGGCCGCCGGAGATCCGGCGCGTGCGCGTGCATTGTTGGACGCTCAGGCCGCACCTCCTGGCTCGCCCGCCGCCTTGATCGCGGTGGACGATGCGGACGCGCCCCAGCCGCTGACCGATGAGGAGCGCGCCAGTTTGGAGGTGCTGATCGCCGCCGCTGATAGCGCCGCCAGCGGCGAGCAGCTGGGCGCGGCGGCGCTGCGCCGCTTGCAGTCGGCCGAGACGCTGACCGAAGGCGAGCGCGCCCGCGCGCAAACCGACGCCTTTTTGTTGCTGGCGCTGGGGGCCGCCAACACGCCGCAATTGCGGGCTGCAGCCGAAGCCGCCGCCTCTGCGGCGCCGCCCTTGCCCGATGAGGCGCGCGGCGCCCTCATCGCCATGGATGCCGCCGCCGACGCCGACGCCATGGCGGAAGTGGTGCTTTACGCCGCACGGGTTCTGGATACCGCCGGTCCGGGCCACCCTGTCGCGGCGGCGCGCGTGGCCCGCGCCTTGTGGCGGGTGGGCCTGGGCGAGGGCGCACACCAGGTGGTGAGCGAAGCGATTTTGGTGTCGCGCCGCGGCGCGCCGGCGGTGCTGGACCCGGCCCCTTGAGGTCCAACGGTCCCGCGCGCCTCAAAACCAGACGAGCCGACGCCCCGCATGATGTGGCGCCGTCGCCATCGGCCGCCATCCTTGACGCGTTTTTGGAAATGATGAGCGCCGAACGCGGCGCCAGCCGCCAAACGCTGGACGCTTATGCCCGCGACATGGCCGATGCCGAGGCGGCGCTGGCGGCTCAGGGAGGCGATTTGCGCACCGCCCAGCGCCATGATGTGGAGCGCTATTTGGCCCGCTTAACTGCGGATTTCGCGCCCGCCACCGCGGCGCGGCGGCTCTCGGCCCTGAAACAGTTTTACCGCTTCGCTCAAAAAGAAGGTTGGCGCGCCGATGACCCGGCGGCACGCCTCGCGGGTCCGAAGCGTCGCCGCCCGCTGCCGAAACTGCTCAGCCAGGCTGAGATGACGCAGCTTTTTGAGGCCGCCGGCGGTGATGACAGTCCACGCGGCCTGCGTCTGCGGTGCTTGTTAGAGGTGCTTTATGCGGCGGGCTTGCGAGTGTCGGAGTTGGTCAGCCTGCCGGCGACGGCCGCCGCCCCGCGCGATCGCACCTTGCTCATTCGCGGCAAGGGGGGACGCGAAAGGCTCGCCCCGCTGACGCCGGCGGCGCTGGACGCCCTTTGCGCCTATGGCGCCGTGCGTGAGCATTTCGCGCCGGCGTCGCGCCCGACCGCCAGTACGGCGCGGGCGCGCAGCGCGCGCTTTTTGTTTCCCGCCCGCAGCCGCAGCGGCCATCTCACACGCGAAGCGTTCGCCAGGGAGCTGAAAGCGCTGGCCGGGCGCGCGGGCCTCGATCCCGCGCGGATCTCCCCGCATGTCTTGCGCCACGCCTTCGCCACGCACTTGCTGGACAATGGAGCAGATTTGCGGGTGGTGCAGACGCTGCTGGGCCATGCGGACATTTCCACGACGCAGATCTATACCCATGTCCAACAGGATCGGCTGCGTGCGGTGCTGCAGGCGGCCCACCCGCTGGCCTGACCGCCAATGGGGAGCGGGCGCGGCCGCGTCGGCGCCATAGAAATCCGCCGCCTGCGGCGCTCGGCGCTTGTTGCGGCGCGTATTCGACCATACGTTCCGTGGCGATATTTTTTTCCGATGAACCGAGAAGACGTGTCATGGCTGACTCCACCCGCACCTATCTGGATTTTGAACGGCCCGTGGCGGAGCTGGAGAACAAGATCGAGGAGCTGCAGGCTCTGGCCGCCGGGGAAGACGGCGTGGATGTGACCGATGAGGTCAAACGCTTACGCGAAAAGGCGCGTGAGCAGCTGCAAAACACCTATGACAACCTCGATGCGTGGCAGAAAACCAAGGTGGCCCGCCATCCCGAGCGCCCGCATTTCCGCGATTATTGTGATGCTTTGGTGGAGGACTTCACGCCGCTGGCCGGCGATCGCCGCTATGGTGAGGACTACGCCATTGTCGGCGGCTTAGGGCGCTGGCGGGGTCGCTCCGTCGTGATCATGGGTCATGAGAAGGGGGACGACACCGAAACCCGCGTGCGTCACAATTTCGGCATGGCTCGGCCGGAGGGCTACCGCAAAGCCGTCCGGCTGATGGATCTGGCGGCCAAGTTTGGCTTGCCCGTCGTCACGCTGGTGGACACGCCCGGCGCCTATCCCGGCCTCGGCGCCGAGGAGCGTGGCCAGGCCGAGGCCATCGCGCGCGCCATTGAGCGCTGCCTGGATTTGCCGACGCCGTTAATCTCGGTGATCACGGGCGAGGGCGGCTCCGGCGGGGCGGTGGCGCTGGCGTCGGGCAACCGCGTCATCATGCTGGAGCACTCGATTTACTCGGTGATTTCCCCCGAAGGCTGCGCCTCCATCCTCTGGCGGGATCCGGCGCGGGCGCGCGATGCGGCCATCGCTATGCGCATCACAGCCGCTGATTTGCAGAAGATCCATGTGGTCGATGATGTGGTGCCGGAAATGGCCGGCGGCGCCCATCGCACACCGGACGCCGCCATTGAAGCGGTGGGCGATGCGGTGGACAACGCGTTGGACGAGCTGGCGTCTTATGACTCCGAGGCGTTGATCAAACAGCGGCGCGATCGCTTCTTGGCCATTGGCCGCGAGGGACTAAGCTGAGCCCAAGCGCCCGTCACGCGGCAGCGGGCCTGAGGGGCTCCAGAGGCGGTTAGGCCCGCGACGGCGCGCCGTCACAACGGCGCTGGACCGCCATCAAAAGCGCCAGGACACCCCGCCGCCGAGCCAGATCAGACTGTCATCTCCGCGATTGCGGCGTAGCACGTCAGGCTCGTGCACCTGCGGATCTAAATAGCCCTTCACCGTCGGAGCGTGGGCGGCGCGCACACCCACAAACGCTTCGCGTCCGGCGAGGAAATCCCACACCAGATCCGCCCGCGCCGAAGCGTAGGCGTAGTTTTCGTAAAGCGTTTCATCGCCGCTGTGCACATGCCCGACATCCGTCGTGAACCGCACGTCCAACGGCCCGGCCAAGGGCCCGCGGTGGTAGACGCCGGCCTCCACAATAGTCAGCTCTTCGCCGGGATCGACAGACACCGTCAGCGCCGGGTTGAGCACGCCGCGCCACGACACACGCGCATAGACCTCCCGCCGCTCATCGCCGACCAGTGCGATGTCCTCGTCCACATCGGTGCTTTGCGCAAAAACACCCAAATCCAGCGTCAGCCGCGGCCGCAACAACGTGCTCCAGCTCAGCTCGAATTCCAACTGATCCAAGGCCGGGTCGAGCCCCGCGACAGTGTCCAAGTCTTCCGATCGCCGATAGCCCGCGCGACCGAAAAAATCGCCCAGCGCCAGCGCGGCATCCAGGCTGATGCGCTCAGCGCCCAGCTCCCGGCCGCGATCCACCATCGCGCTGTCATACTGGGCGCGCAGGGTGCGGGTGAAATCAAACGCCTGCGCGGGCGGCGCGTTCAGGGATATGGCGGATGCAACGCCCACAGACGCGGCCACAATGCCGCTCGGACGCCAGCGGGCTTCAGCGGACACGAAAAAGCGCATCATAGACGTCCCCTGGGGCGCGCCGACGCCGAACACGCCGCGCTGCCGGTCACCATACCCATGCGTGACGCCCGCGCCAGCGTGCAGGGCAGGCGGTTAAAGGGCAGGCGCCGGCAGCGGCGGCGCCGCGCTTAGGCCTCGGCCGTGGTCACCGCGCCATGGCAGTGCTTGTACTTCTTGCCCGAACCGCAGGGGCACAGCTCATTGCGGCCCACCCGGCCCCATGTCGCGGGATTGTTCGGGTCGCGCCGCGGCGCGGC
>CAZGCB010000083.1:0-12191 GCA_964524065.1 uncultured Caulobacterales bacterium
CCGATCGCAGCTTCCTGACCAAGGGCGGCGTGATGACCGACGATCAAATCGACGGTTATCTCGAGCTGAAGATGGAAGAAGTCGAGCGCTTTGAACACCACCCGCACCCGGTGGAATTCGCCATGTATTACAGCTGCTAAGGCCGACCAGGCTCATGGCGGCTCAATTTTGGGAGACGACGTTTCTCAAAATTGACTCATTGCCAAGCACAACAGACGCGGGGCGATCGCTGATCGTCCCGCGTTTGTGTGTAGCGCGCGAACGCTGCGTTTGGCGCCTCTAATCCGGTCACTCTCAGCTGCTGCTGGTGAGCGCGCAACGTAGACCCGACGGGCCGACCTCGTTTAGACAAGGTTCAGGCGTGCGGGTCACCGTGGATCGCAGATGGCGCGCCGCCTGTCGCCCAAAGGGTTTGGGAGGGGATTTGCATGGCCATGACGAATGTATTGGCTTCCCGCCGCCGGTGGCGCGCTGCAGCCGCACCGGCGGTTCTCGCGTTGGCCTGCGCGCCAGCTCTGTCCGGCGTGGCGTTGGCCCAGGAAGACGACACCTTCACCGGCCTCGACATCACCGATGAGCGCACCACCCCGGTGGACAGCGCCACGGCCCTGGACGGCGCGCCCGCCGACATCCGTATTTCCAGCGACGGTTCGATCGTTTTCGACGCCGAAGGCGATCCACGCGATCCCAGCTTTGACGGCTTCAGCGCTGTGACGCTCAATTCCTCGAACGGTTTCACCAACGAGGGCACCATAGCCATCACCGATGTTCTGCCGGGTGCTGGCGGGGAGCCGGTCGCCGCGATCCGCGCGCAAACGGATCAGATCAACGGCCCGAGCTTTATTGTGAATGACGGGATCATTGAGGTCGTGGAGACTTACACCCGCGAAGATGACGGGGTATCCGGCGTTGATCTCAACGGCGACGACGTGGTCGACGCCAATGATGTGGACCCTGACGATGTGGACGATGGCGATGTGGACGGGCCCTTCGCGGAGGGCTCCGGACGCTTCGGCATTCTGATTGAGGGCGCCAGCCCCTTTCAGGGCGACCTCACCACGACCGACACAAGCTCCATCACAGTCGAAGGCAACCAGTCCGCCGGCATCCGCAGCACGACGCAGATCGATGGCCGGGTCCAGATATCCGGCAACATGAGCTTGCTCGGCTCCGACACTGTCGGCCTCGACTTGCAAGGCGGCGTCACCGGTGATCTCAGCACCCGCGGCAACATACGCGCGGTGGGCGAAAACGCGCGGGGCGTGCGGATCGCCGGCGATGTCGAAGGAAGCTTTCAACAGGGCGCCAGCATCGAAGTGCGAGGTTTTGAAAGCGCCCGCGCAACCAACTATATCGATCCCGATTTTCTGAGTGACGACGACGAGGGCCTCAGTCTGGACGCCGACGCACTGTTGTCGGGCGGTCCCGCGGTCGAAGTCTCCGCCAGCATCCAAGGTGGCTTCCTCAATGACGGACTTGTGGGCCGTGGCACGGTTGATGACGATGAGACCGACGAGAACGGCGAGGCTTTAGACGATGTCGACAATCTCAGCGGCGAATTCAACGGTTCCCGCAGCAACGGGGCCATCACCGCCATTGGCGACGCACCCGCCGTGCTGATCCAGCCGCTCAACGCCGGAACGCCGGTGGACGCCAACGACCCCGACAGCCCCACCGCGGGTTCGGCCGACATCATCATCGGCGGTTTTGATATCGAAGTGCTGCGCGATGCACCCGACGCCGACGAGGATAGCGTCACCGATGAACTGCGCGCCATTGTGGCGGCTCAGGGCGTCTCCGATGCGGAGATCCTCGCTGTTGCAGCCGCCAATGGCGTGGTCGCGGCGGACCTGGCGGAATTGGAAAGCCTGGACGTCACCGTGGTGCGCATCGCCGATGAGGATGTCTACAGTTTTGTCAATCGCGGCGCGATCAGCGGTGACGGACGCAACCAAGGCTTCACCGCCACGGGCCTCGAAATCCGTGGCTCGGAGGATGGAAGCCGCAACACCATTCTCGCCGAAGGCATCTCCAATACGGGCACCATCAGCGCCAACGCTTTTGAACCCGGCGTCAAAGCGCCAGGGCAGGAAGATCGCGCCGACGCGGTGGCCATTCGTATCGGAAGCGGCGCCGAAGTCGCACGCCTGGATAACACCAACACCATCAGCGCCACAGTCAGCGCGCAATCGGATCTCAGCCCGGATGCGCGTGCGGTGGCTATTTTGGTGGAGGCAGGCGGTCAGCTGAACCGCTTCACCAATGAAGGCGTTGTCACGGTCGGGCTTCGCGGCGACCACGCCGATGGCATCGCGGTGCAAGACCAATCGGGAACGCTGACGGAGGTGATCAACCGTGGCGTCATCGTCGTCAGCTATCTCGATGATTTTGAAGACACCGATGGCGATGACGAGACCAATAACGAGGATGAACGCACCGGCGATGCGGTCGCCGTGGATCTGAGCGCCAATGACGCTGGCGTGACCGTCACCCAGGAGTTGCGGCAGGTCTACCAGCGCGATGAGAATGGCGATGTCGTCTTGGACGACGCGGGCGAGCCCGTGCTGCTGACAGACCCCATTGATGGGTTCACCACGGTCGTCGACGTGAATGACGATGGCGTCATCGACGAAAACGATGTGGGCGATCCCGCCATCATCGGGGATGTCCGGTTCGGCGACGGCGCCGACACCTTCAACATTCTCGCCGGCTCGGTCACAGGCGACGTCAGTTTCGGCGCCGGCGCGGATGTCTTTCGCATCGACGGTTCAGGAAATTTCGGCGATGACGACATTCCCAGCTTCCGCGGCGATGTGGATCCCGGAGACGGAAACCTTCAGCTGATCATCGGTGAAGCGGTGGTCGCGGTCACCAATGACAACGCCGCCTTGCTGTCCAGCCTCGAGGTGGGCGACGGCGCCGAGCTGCGGGTTGTGATCGATTCCGACGATACGGTGGTCGATCCCAGCGACGACGGAACCTTGGCGGAATTCGTCGTGAGCGGCACGGTGGAGATCGCCGCAGACGCCACGATCACGCCGGAATTCATCGGCCTGGCCCAAACGCAAGCCGGCGTAGAGGCCACCCGCATCGTGATCGACGCGACGGACGTGCAAGTGGCCGCTTTGGAAACGTTGCTCAGCGAAGACCGGTCATTTCTCTACAACCAACGGCTTGATGCACAAATTGACCCGGAGACCGGCCGTGAACAGCTCGTGCTCACCTTCTCTGTCCGCACGCCGGACGAATTGGGCCTGACCACCAATGAAGCGGCGATTTTCGACAGCGTCCTCGCCGCCGCGGCGACGGACGACGATGTCGGAACAGCGATCGTTAATCTCAATGAGGCTGAGTTCGATGTCATCTACGGCGGATTGTTGCCCGATTTCGGTTTGGGTTCGACCGAACTGATTTTGGCCAGCATTGACGGCGCCGTTGGTGCGGTGGCCAACCGCTTGGACACCCTCCACAAGGGCGATCGCGACGGTGATGGCGCGGTGTGGGCGCAAGAATTTGTGTTTTATTCCGACTTGGAGGGGGGACCGTTGGGGCCCGGCTTCCGCGCCCAAGGCTTTGGCTTTGCCCAGGGCGTGGATTTTCCTGTCGGCCCCCTGTACGCGCTGGGCGCCAATTGGGGCTTCTCCTCGGGTGAGTTCAACGAAAAGGGTGATGACGCCGCGACGACCGTGACGTCCCTGCAGGCGGCGCTCTATGGCGGGGCCGCACTGGGTCCGCTGCGCTTCGATCTTCACGGTGGTTTCGCGCACTACGATTTTGAATCCCGCCGCATCCTAGACCGCAATGATGTGACGGATGCTCTTCAGGACCTGGAGCCGACCGCTGAATGGTCCGCCCAAGCCTTAGACGCCAGCGCGCGCCTATCCGCACCCTTCCGCCTTGGACGCCTTTACATCTCGCCAACGGTGTCGGCTTCTGTCCTCACCGTCAACGAGGATGAACGGATTGAGACCGGCGGCGGCCCGTTCAATGCGCAAATCGACAGCCGCAGTTATGACTACGCCACCGTTTCGACCATGCTGTCTTCCGGCTGGCGATTCGCCACGGCGCGCGGCTCATGGTGGTCACCGCGCCTGCGTGTGGGATATCGCTGGGACAATGACCCTGATCTGACTCAAACAGGGGTTTTTGTTGACGATTCTGGCCAGCCCATCACGAGCGTCGACGAGTTGGGCAACACGGTCGCGTTGGAGGAATTCGTTCTAACGCCCGCATTCCTTCCTGAAGCCGGCTTTGTCTTCGGCTTCAGCCTCGCGGCTGGCAGTCAGTATTCATCGTTCTCGTTCGACGTGGACGCCGATTACCGCGACGGCTATGAGCGCACCATTGGCCGCTTGACCTTCCGCTTCTTGTTCTAGTCCTGGCCCTGAAAAGGTCCGCGACGCATCAAAAGCGCCTGTCCCTGTTCATAGGGGGCAGGCGCACCATGTTTGTGATGGAAGCGAACCGGACTTGCACGGTCTGATCACGCGTGTCCCACAGCCTGCGAAGCTGCATCTGCGCGTGAAGGCCGACGAGCATGGAGGCGATATGGTGATGCCGGCTGCGATGCGTCTGATGCTTTTGGCGGTGTGTGTCGCGCTCGCGGGCTGTGTGGCGACGCCGCCCAGCAACACCGTCAATGCCTGCGCGATTTTTGCGGAAAAGCCAGGCTGGTGGGATGCGGTGAAGGATTCAGAGCGGCGCTGGGGCGTCCCGCCGCACATCCAGCTCGCCATCATCAATCAAGAATCCGCTTTCTCCGCGACGGCGCGACCGGAGCGCCGCAAGATTCTGCTCGTGCTGCCCGGCCCGCGCCGCTCCTCAGCGTTTGGCTACACCCAAGCCGTCGACGCCACCTGGGACGAGTACAAGGCTGACACCGGACGGCGCGGCGCGGACCGCGACAGCTTCCGTGCGGCAGCCGATTTTGTGGGCTGGTATGGTCGGCAAAGCAAACGTCGCTCCGGCATCGCGCTCGACGACGCCTACAACCAGTATCTCGCCTATCATGAAGGCCATCGCGGTTATAATCGCGGCGTGCATGAGCGCGATGCGGGCTTGAAGCGCACCGCTCAGCGCGTGGCGGCGCAAGCGGACCGCTATGAGCGGCAAATCGAAAGCTGCCGGCGAGATTTGCACCGGTTTTGGTTTGCTTTTTCGTAAGGCCTGCGCTGTTGCCCCATGGTCGCGCATGACGGCGCCTGGACAATGACGCCGTGCGCGATACCGTTCGATGCATGGCGATGACGCTCTTCTTCAGCATTGCCAGCGTGATAGGCGCGCTGGCGCTTTATTCTGTGGTGTTTTCGGTTCGGATCGAGCGCCGCACGCCGCCCCATGGACGTTATGTCCAGGCCGGTCGCTATTGCGTGCACGTGGTGGAAGCCGGGCTGAGCGAGTCCAGCGCGCCGCGCGTGCTGTTGGTGCATGGCGCGGCGTCCACCAGCCAGGTGATGGAAACAGCGCTCGCCGCGGCGTTGGCGCCCCATGCGCGCGTGATCAGCGTGGATCGGCCAGGCTGCGGGCGCAGCCCCGGCTTTGGCGATCGCGAGCGCCTCGCCACCCATGCTGACGCTCTCGCGGCGCTGCTGGAGACGCTCGATGGTCCACCGCCGGTGGTGGTGGGCCATTCCTATGGCGCGGCCGTGGCCCTGCGCCTGGCGTTGGATCACCCGGCGCAGGTGCGCGCTGTGGTGACGGTGTGCGCGGCCAGCCATGGCTATGTCGGGCCTGTAAGCTGGTACAATTATCTCGCCGCCGCGCCGCTCGTCGGACGCGTGGTGACGCGCTGCCTCATTCCGGTGCTCGGCCCGCTGATGCTGAAGAACGCCCTCATCAAGGGCTTCGCCCCGCAAAGCCCGCCGGCGGGCTATCGCCGCGCGACGGGGCTGGATTTGCTGTTCCGCCCGGCCAGCTTCCGCGCCAATGCGCGCGATCTGGTGCGCGCCAATCGCGAGCTGGCGGTGCAGCAACTGCGCTATCCCAGCCTGCAGGCGCCGATCGCCGTCATTGGCGGGGCGGAGGATCCGACAGTGCTGACCGAGCGCCATTCTGTTCCCCTGGCCGCCGCTGCACCGGACGCGCGCCTGGCGATCCTGCCCGGTGTGGGCCATCAAGCTCAGCTCGTCGCGCCGGACTTTATCGGCGAGCATGTGCGTGCGCTGCTCAACGATACGGGGACGGACGACGCCCTCCCCCACAGCGATGCCACGCCGGCGGCGGCGCCCGCATCATGACCGACGCGGCCGATCCCGCCGTGGCGCGCGCCCTGGCCTACCCATTTGATCCGCCCCACCATGCCTATGTGATCGCGCAGGGCGTGGTGCGCGATTTTACGCCGGAACAAGACGGCGCCCTGTTGCGTCACCGCCATGGCGTGCTGGCGGTGGGCTCCAACGCCTCGCCCCAACGCCTGCGGGAGAAGTTCGGACCGCACGCGAGCCTTGCCGTCACACTGGCGCAGGTCGCCGGCTATGTGGTGGCCCACTCCGCCAAATTCGCAGGCTATGCCGCCATTCCCGCCACGCTGCATCCCTGGCCGGGAGCGCAGACACAGCTGCATGTCACCTGGCTGACGGACGAACAGCTTGCCGTGATGGACGAGACCGAAACCCTCGGCGTCGCCTATGATCGAGTGACCATTGCGCCAGTACGGCTCGAGGACGCGCCCGCACAGGAGGTTCCGATCGAAACCTATGTCTCACGCTCCGGCGCGTTCGGCATTGATGGGCGCCCAGCGGTCAGCGCCGCCGCCCGCATCACCGGCGCAGCGGACTTGCCCGTCTTGACGCAGCAAGAGATCCAACGCCGCGCCATGGACGTCCTGGGTGTAGCGGGAGCGCTGCACGCCTTCATCGGCGCCAATGCGCAGGACGCGGCTGTGCGCGACGCGCGTTCCTCACAGCTGAGCAAGGCCGTCGGCCTTCCGTTCGCGGCCGCTGGCGCCTAGCCTCGCTCCTTCGCCGCGCTCCGTCATGGGGACGAGCGCGCGCCAGCAAGAGGACAACGCCATGGCCGCCGTGGAATCGCTGCAAACGGACGCCGCCGACACCGACCGGATGGGCGGAGCGGCCCGCGATCATTTGGTGTCCTTCATCCAGCGCATTGAGCGACTGGAAGAGGACAAAGCCGCCGTGATGACGGACATCAAGGAAGTTTATGCCGAGGCCAAGGCCATGGGCTTTGACTCCAAAATCCTGCGCAAAGTGGTGTCTCTGCGCAAAAAAGATCACCATGAGCGCGCCGAGGAAGAAGCCTTGCTGGAATTGTATCTCAGCGCGCTGGGCGAATGAGGCGCGGCCCGACGATCGCTGGCAAGAACAGGTTTGTTCAATCGCGACCGACAGCGCAATGTTCACCCTTTACCCCACCAACGGCGCACCCTATGGTCGCCGCATGGGCAAGGTGGATGATCCAAACACACCAGGCGTTGATGCGCGCAAAACCCGCCGCGCTCTCGCCAAAGTGCGCCGCGTTATTGAGGCGGCGGAGCACACCGGACGCCCCCTCTCAGCATGGGAGACGGAGTTCGCCGAAAGCGTCCAAGAACGTCTGGAAACCTTCGGCTCCGCCTTCATCGATCCCGCCAAGGGCGCGCGGGATGAGCCGCTTTCAACATTGCAGGCCGCGAAGTTGCGGGAAATCGCCAGCACCAGCCGCAAGGCGCAGCGTCAAGCGCGCGCGGCTGCACAGCAAACATCGGATGGCGAGCACGACAACGCCCTGGGTTCTGCGGCCCGCCGTTCAGCACGGCGACCGGGCAAAGGCTTCCAGGCGCGCCGTCCACAGTCGGCTCAGCGTGTCCGTGATGTGATGGATGACATGCCCGATGCGGCCGCCAGCGAGGGGGACGCCGGCGCAGGACGCGCCGTTGACGGGCAGGCGAACATGCCAGACCAACGCTCTGGCGCGCCGTCCGCCCACACGAGCCGCGTGCGCTTACGCGTCATCGAGGGCGGCGCACCCCGTCCCGCTGCGCGCCGCAAGGAGCCCGACACCGCATGACCACCGCCCCACCTTTTGACGAAACCGCCAAACGCGCCGGCATTGTCGACACCTTGGAGACACAGCCCTTTATGACGCTGCTGGGCGTGCGCTTGGGGGACATCGGGCCCGGCGTCGCGAGCATGTCGATGCCCCTGCGCGCGGATCTGTTGCAGCACACCCAATCGGCTCATGCCGGCGCGACCACGGCCCTGGTGGACAACACCTGCGCCGCGGCGGCCTTCACCTTGATGGGCCCCGGGCAGACGGTGGTGAGCGTCGAGTTCAAAATCAATTTTCTCCGTTTGGCCAAGGGCGAAAGATTGATCGCCGAGGCGCGCGTGATGAAGCCAGGCCGCGCTTTTTTCGTCTGCCAGGGCGATGTGTATGGCGAAGAGGGCGACACGCGCACGCATGTGGCGCATATGGTGGCCACCATGGCGGTCATTCCCGCTGAGGGCCGGTGATGAAGCCTCGCGCATGAGGGGATCCGGCCTCGCCGAACGGCGCCCTCCCGCCGGAGGTTTTCGGCGGGACTGGCGGCGCAAGGCGGTCAATGCTAAGCGCCGCCAATGACACCGCCGCACCCCACCCCCCCCCCCCCCGCCCCGCACGATCCCCCGCGCGCACCGTGGCGCGCCACAGCCCTCACCCTGTTCGCGAACGCGTTTCCCGGCGCGCTCGGCGTCTCCATCATCGACACCGCACGCCAGCGTGGACTTTGGGCGCTGGAAACACTGGACATCCGCGGCTTTGCGACCGATAAGCACGCTTCGGTCGACGCCCCGCCCGCCGGCGGCGGCGCGGGCATGGTGTTGCGGGCCGATGTGCTCGCAGCGGCGCTGGATTCACTTCCCCGTGATGATCGCCCGCGCATTCTGCTGACGCCGCGCGGACGGCCTTTGCGCCAACACCGTGTACGGACGTTGGCGGCGGGCCCCGGCGTGGTGCTGGTCTGCGGACGGTTCGAAGGCGTGGACCAACGCGTTGTGGAGGCGCGCGGTCTGGAAGAAATCTCGCTGGGCGATGTGGTCCTGGCGGGGGGCGAGCTTCCAGCCCAGGCCTTGATTGAGTCATGCGTGCGGCTGTTGCCGGGCGTGTTGGGCTGTGCAGACAGCCCGCAGGAGGAGAGTTTCGAAGGCGATGTCCTGGAATACCCCCACTACACCCGCCCGCGGGTGTGGGAGGGCCGGGAGATCCCCACGGTGTTGACGTCCGGCGATCACGCCAAGGTCGCGGCCTGGCGGCGGACACACGCCGAAGACATCACGCGCGAACGGCGGCCCGATCTGTGGGCGCGGCGGGCGGCGCGCCTAATGCTGGAGCAAGACTGATGCATCTTTTGGAGACCATTGATCGCGAGGAAGCCGAACGCGTGCTAGGCGATCGCGAGATCCCGGAATTTTCTCCGGGCGACACCCTGCGCGTGCAAGTGCGCATCAAAGAGGGCGAGCGCGAGCGGCTGCAGGCCTTTGAAGGCGTGTGCATCGCGCGCCAAGGCGGCGGCGTGCATGAGAGCTTCACCGTGCGCAAGATTTCCTTCGGCGAGGGTGTGGAGCGCGTGTTTCCGCTCTATTCGCCCAATGTGGCGGCCATTGAAGTAAAGCGCCGCGGCAAAGTCCGTCGCGCGAAGCTGTATTATCTGCGCGGTCGCACGGGTAAATCGGCGCGCATCACCGAACGCACGACCGGCCGCGGCATGGTTGGCGGGCGGGCTAAAACCGCTGAGTCCGGCAAGAAAAAGAAGGGCTAAGCGCCGCCCTTGCTCCCCATGACGGACGCCTCACACGGAGCGTCCGTGCCTTCTGGTTCCAAAACAGAAACAATTCTGTCGCGAACCAGCCGCTAATCATCGGACTGGAAACGCACCATTCTCCTCCCATCACAGTGTGATTGGGAGGCTTCGATGAGCACGCCGCGCATTATTTTGAAACTGAACGCATCAGCCCGCGTCGCGGGCTCGCACAGCCGTCCTTTGGTGGACGCCGTCATTGATCGCTTGGCCGGACCTGAAACCCGCATCATCGACCGGGATTTGGCGGCGCAGCCGCCGGCTTTTGTGGATGAAGCCTGGATCGGCGCCAATTTCACCGGCGATCAGCACCGCACGCCCGCCCAAAGCGCCGCGTTGGCGGAATCCGACGCGCTTGTGGCCGAGCTGAAGGCCGCCGACACGCTGGTGATCGGTGCGCCCATGTATAATTTCGGCGTGCCCGCCGCGCTGAAGGCCTGGATCGATCAAATCGCCCGCGCGCGGGTGACTTTTCGCTACACGCCTGAGGGACCTCAAGGGCTCCTGACGGGAAAGACCGCCTATCTGGTGGTCGCATCCGGCGGAACGAAGGCGGGATCGGATGCAGATTTCGTGACCGATTATCTGCGGCACATTCTCGGCTTTATCGGAATCAAAGACGTCACGGTGATCACGGCCGACCAGCTTATGAGTGATGAAGCCGCGCGCCTCGCCGGCGCCCATGCCCGTATTGACGCGTTGCCCATCGCAGCATCGGCGCCCGCCTGACATGGTCGCAGACGCATCACGCGAGGCCGCCGAACCGTCTGCATAGGGCGCCACGTTGTCGTCATCGTGCATCATTTCCCAAGCCGCCGGCATGCCAAGCATCGCGGCGGCTTGCCGCTGGGCCGCGAGTGGTGTTCATTCGCGCCCAATCAGGGGGCGTCGCGTGTGTCCTCCAAGCGGTTGAACACGACGCAACGCGGGGATTGGGCGGACCATGGATACGTTTCAGCTTATCTTGCTTGCGCTGATCCAGGGCGTGACGGAGTGGCTGCCCATCAGCTCGTCCGCGCATTTGATTCTGTTTCCGTCGCTGACGGGCCAGGCGGATCAGGGGCCGCTTATCGACGCCATGGCGCATTTGGGCTCGCTGGGCGCGGTGTTGGTGTATTTCAACCGTGACATCGCGCGCATGCTGCAAGGCGCCACGGACTTGATTCTGGGTCGGGAGCGCGATGGGCTGCGCCTGACGCCGGACTCCAAGCGCTTGCTGCTCATCGCCATCGCTACGCCGCCGGGACTTTTGGTCGGCTTCGTGTTGGATGCGGCCGGCGTTCTGGAGCAACTGCGTCAGCCCGCCATTATCGCTGCAGCCTCGATTGGTTTTGGCGTGCTGCTGTGGCTGTTCGACACGGACAACGCCAACGGGCCGACGCCGATCTTGATCCGTTTTGCAGCGGGCATGGCGTGCGCCGCCGCCTCCATTTTCGCGCTGACCTTGGTGGATGAGCTACCGTTCATGATCTTCATGATCTTAGTGGCGATCTTCACGCTGGTGGGGCTGGCCGTGGCGATGTGGAGCATTGACGCGTGGACCCACCGCGCCGCGCCGCGCGCCAAACAGCGCCACAGCTTCACCTATCGTGACGCGATCATCATCGGCCTGACGCAAATGCTGGCCTTCATCCCCGGCGTCAGCCGCTCGGGGGTCACCATGACGGCGGCGCGCGCGCTCGGCTTCGCCCGTGATGAAGCCGCACGTTTCGGCATGTTGGTGGGCATTCCGCTGATCGGCGCGGTGGGCCTGTACGCTCTATTCCAGCTGGTTATGGGCGAAAGCCCCAATGCCGTGGCGGCCGATGGGTCCGAAATCCCCGTCACCGTGTTTGACGGCTTGGTGGTGGCGGTTCTGTCCTTCGCCTCAGCCTGGGCGTCCGTCGCCATTTTGATGCAACTGGTGAAGCGGACAGGATTTTTCCCCTTCGTGCTGTATCGCATCGGCTTGGGGCTGTTCCTCATCGTTTACGCCCACGGCCTTTAGCGGCGCCCACTTCGGCCGCGCCCTCCGCGCCTCGGCGTCAACGATCCGTGCGGATACGCCTCACCCAACGTCCCACCCAATCTGCGGGTGCGTGCGCCGTGGATGCTAAGATGGATGGTCGGCTTCCTGGTGGAACTGGCCATAGCGCCGATAGCGCTCTAGGTAAGGCGGCACGATCGCCTCCACACTCGCAGGCGCGATGCCCAAATCGCTGAGCGTGCCCAGGCCGGCATCATCCTCATTCACCACATTATCACGGCGCAGCAGTGTCACCTGATCGCGGGTCAAAAACGGATCGATAAAGGGCGCGCGTCCCAGGATCTCTCCACCGATCCCCATGCCATAAGCGAACAGGAACGGCATCGGCGCCAACAAGCGCTGGCGATCAATGTGCTTGAGGATGAACTGCAGCAACTCTTTAAAGGTGTA
>CAZGCB010000084.1:0-12111 GCA_964524065.1 uncultured Caulobacterales bacterium
ATTGGCGGCATCGGCATGTCGGGTATCGCCGAGGTGATGTTGAATCTCGGCTATCAGGTGCAAGGTTCCGACATTCGCGAAAACCCGAATGTGGAGCGACTGCGTGCGCGCGGCGCGACGGTGTTTATCGGCCATGAGCGCGCCAATGTCGCTCAGGCCGGAGTCGTGGTGGTGTCCAGCGCGATCCAAACCGGCAATCCAGAGATCGACGCCGCGCGGGCCCGCGGCGTGCCCATTGTGCGCCGCGCCGAAATGCTGGCCGAGCTGATGCGCCTGAAATGGACGGTCGCCATCGCCGGAACGCACGGCAAAACCACCACGACATCGCTGGTGGCGGCGCTGATGGACGCCGCGGAGTTTGATCCCACCGTGATCAATGGCGGGGTGATCCACGCCTATGCCTCCAACGCCAAGCTGGGCGAGGGCGATTGGATGGTGGTGGAGGCTGATGAATCCGACGGCAGCTTCCTGCGCCTCACCTGCACCATCGGCGTGGTGACCAATATCGATCCCGAACACCTCGACCATTATGGCGATTTCGACACGCTGCGCCGGGCGTTTGATCAATTCGTGCAGGCGATCCCGTTCTACGGTTTCGCCGCGTGCTGCATCGATCATCCCGAAGTCCAGGCGCTTGTCAGTCGCATCGAGGAGCGGCGGATCATCACCTATGGCCTCAATCCGCAGGCCGATGTGCGTGCGGAGAATATCCAAGTGAAGGGCGACGCGACCCATTTTGATGTGGTGCGCCGTCCGCGTGGCGCCGGTGGGGCCGAGCGGCTGGCGAACCTCGTCCTGCCCATGGCCGGTAAGCACAATGTGCAAAACGCGCTTGCGGCGATCGCGGTGACGCGCGAGCTGGGCGCGGGCGAGGACGCCATTCGCGCGGCGCTGGCAGGCTTTTCCGGGGTGAAGCGGCGCTTCACCACAACGGGAACCTGGAACGGTGTGCGGGTGGTGGATGATTATGGCCATCACCCGGTGGAGATCGCCGCCGCCCTCGAAGCGGCTCAAGCCGTTGCAGAAGGCAAGGTCATCGCCGTGGTGCAGCCGCACCGCTATTCGCGCCTCAAGGCGCTGTTTGATGAGTTCTGCACCTGCTTCAATGATGCGGAAATCGTGCTGGCGGCCGATGTGTTCCCCGCTGGCGAGTCGCCCATTGCGGGCATCGACCAAGCCGCTTTGGTCGAGGGGCTGCGCAAGCATGGCCACCGCCATGCCGAGCCGGTGACGCGCCAAAACCTGGCCACAGTGATCGCCGGCCACGCGGCGCCGGGCGACATTGTGTTGTGTCTGGGCGCGGGCGACATCACCGCCTGGGCGGCGGAACTGCCGGCGCAATTGCAAGCGCTGGCGGGGGAGAAAGCCGGCGAACCGGCGGAGTGAGGGCCCACACACACCCTAATCACCCCATTGCCAGTAAGGTCATGTCGTCGTAAGGCCAGCCCCAGGGGAGACGGGGGACGAACGGCGTGGATCCATTGGCAAGCCACAGGCGGCGCGTGCCGACCGGCGGAAGATGCGCGCTCCTTGTGCTGAGCGCCTTGGCCGTGTGCGTGGGGTTTGCGGCGTCGCCCGCCTTGGCGGAGCCGTTTCGTCTCGCCCAAACGCTGAACGCGCCGGACTGGTTGTCGCTAAGCGGTGAAACCCGCGCTCGCTATGAGACCCTAGACGGTCAGTTCCGCAATAATGGCTCCGGCGGTGATCAGCTGCTGGCCCTGCGGTCGCTGTTGTTGGCGGAAATCGACGCCGGGCCGGTCGCATTCGGCGCCGAACTGCAAGACAGCCGCACCTATCTCAGCGATTCTGGCACGCCGTTGTCCAGCGGCTTCACCAACCCGCTTGATTTTCTGCAGCTTTATGCGCGGTTTGAGGACTTGCCGGGCCCGTTGGGCGCCGGCTCCACAAGCACGCTGACCCTGGGGCGTCAAACCGTCTCGATCAGCTCCAAGCGCCAGATTGAGCGGGTGGATTTCGCCAATGTGATCCGCGCCTATACCGGCGCCCATTATGTGGCCCAAAACCCGCGTGGCGATGCGCTGCACGCGCTGCTGGTGGTTCCCAGCGAGCGTCTGCCCACAAACCGACAAGCGCTGGAGGACAACCGTTTGTCCGGCGATGAGGAGCAATGGGGGCGCCGCATTTGGGGCCTGCATTATCGCCGCGCCGACATCGCGCCGCGTCGTGCGCCGGGGCTGATGGGCGAGGTGTTCGTCTATGGGCTGGATGAGATCGATAGCGACGGCGAAGAAACCCCGAACCGCTCCTATGTGGCGCCAGGCTTTCGCCTGCATCGCGCGCGCAAAGCGGGTCGCTGGGATGTGGATGTGGAGGCGTCCTGGCGCACGGGGTCGCGCCGCGCCACCAGCGCGCGCGAGGATCGGCGCGACTTGGATGTGGACGCGCAGATGCTGTTCGCGGCGCTCGGCTACACCTTTGAAGCGCCCTGGCGCCCGCGCATCGCGGCGGAGTATTATTTCGCCAGCGGTGATGACGACCCGCAGGATGACCGCTTTGACCAGCATGAGCGGCTGTTCGGGGCCCGCCGCTCAGATCTCAACAACACCTCCATCCATGGGCCCCTCACGCCGGCCAATCTCTCGGCGCCCGGCTTTCGGATTGAGGTGACGCCGAATGCGCGCTGGGACGGGCGTGTCTATTATCACGCGACATATTTGGCCTCCGACACCGATGCATGGGTGATTGCCCGCCGCCGTGATCCGACCGGCCAGTCGGGAGATTTTGTCGGCCATGCGCTTGATGGGCGCGTGCGCTATTGGCTCGCGCCGGACAGCATCCGCTTGGAACTGGGCGGTTCGGCGCTCTTTTTTGGCGAGTTCGCTAAGAACGCGCCCGGCGCCACAGGCGCAGACCGCACGCTGTTTGGCTATCTGCAGCTCACCGTCAGCTTCTAAGCGCGCGGTCTTGCTAACGCGCTGCTCGCTCGATTGTGAGCGTCGCCCCAGCCTTTCTGAGTGGCGTTTGAGGCGCGGTACAGGTCTTGCTTAACCAAAAGGTGCGGCAAACGACGGGTTTGTCATGCGTATCGCGTAGGACGAGGACGCGCGCTCCAGCGGTGGCGTGCTTCATACGAACGCCATCCTGGAACGGTCTGGCTGGTGCATGATGGGGAAGGCCGTGGCCTTTTCGCTTGGGAAGAGTGTCAGGCATTGGGGCGTGGCGCTGCTGGCCGGCGTCCTTGCGGCCGGCTGCGCGACGGGCGGTGAGGCGCCGCGCGATCCGGTAATGCTGGTGGCCGATCCGTTCGAGCCGGTTAATCGCCGCATCCATCGCTTCAATGATGTGGTGGATCGGCGGCTGGTCGAGCCGATCAGCGATGGCTATCGCTATGTCACGCCGCGTTTCGCACGCGCGCGCGTGCGCGACTTTCTCGACAATCTCAAAACGCCGGTGTGGTTTTTCAACGAGGTGTTGCAAGGCGATTGGCGCGGCGCACGGCGTCAGGCGACCCGCTTTTCGCTGAACACGACGCTCGGTGTTGCGGGCCTTTATGACTTTGCCGATGGCGTGGCGTGGATTGAAAAGGACGACGAGGATTTCGGCCAAACCCTGGCCGTGTGGGGCGCGCCGCAAGGCCCGTATCTGGTGCTGCCGCTGTTAGGGCCCTCCACGGCGCGCGATCTGACGGGCACGCTGGTGGACGGGGTCATGGATCCGTTTGTGTGGACGCAGACCGGGCGACAGAGCGAGGTGCTGTTCGCCCGCGCGGCCCTGGATGGTTTGGACACCCGTGCGCGCGCGGACGCCGCCATCGCCCTCATGCGCGACAGTCTCGACCCCTACGCCCAAACGCGGGCCCTGTACATCCAAAGCCGGCGCGCCGGCTTGCTGGAGGATGAGGGCGACGCCTATGGCGATTTGCCCCCTCTAGACTAAACGCGCTCGCGTTGCACGGGGGGCGGCGTTGCACAATCACATCCGCTGACAACTTCTTGAACAGGGCGGCGCCGCTTTGGTTTGCGCTGCGGCCGTTTTTACGATTTGGAAAGCCTGTGCCACCGCGAGGCCGGGGGATAACCGCACACACAATCGCCGGCCATTGTTTCTTATCCACAGGGGACGCTAGTCATGCGCCGTACCATGCTTCTCGCCACCGCGAGCGTTGTCGCCGCCGCGGGATTTGCACCAGCCCAGGCCCAGATCACCGCGGACGCCCAAGACGCGTTTGTGGTCGAAGATCGGATCATTGTGACCACGCAAAAGCGTGAAGAGGCGGCGTTTGATGTGCCGATCACGCTGACCGCCTACGGCCAGGACACTTTGGAACTCTTCGATGTTCAGGCGTTCGATGAGTTGTCCAATTATGTGCCGGGCCTGAACGTCCAGTTGCAGAGCCCGAACAACCCCGGCTGGGTGATACGCGGGGTCACCACCGACAGCGGAAACTTCCAAGATCCGCCGCGCATTTCCGTCTATCTCAACGGTGTCGACGTGTCCCGTTCGCGCGGCTCAGCCTTCGAACTTTTCGATGTTGAGCGCGTTGAAATCGCCAAAGGCCCGCAGGCCACGCTGTTCGGCACCGCCGCATCCGTGGGCGCGATCTCGGTGATCACCGCCAAGCCGGAGCAGGAGTTCGGCGCCGAAGGGTATGTCAGCTTCGGCAACTACAACTTTGTCAAAGTGGGCGGCCATGTCACGGGCGGCACCGACGTTCTTCAAGGGCGGCTGGCGGCGCAATTCCGGGCGCGAGACGGGTATATCGACAATGTGGCCGGCGACACGCCGAACTCGTTCTCCAGCCAAGATGATTTGCAGGGCTTTGAAACCTTCGCCATTCGGCCGAGCCTGCGTTTCACACCCAATGATCGTTTCACAGCGGATCTCGTGTTCAACTATGAACGCAACGACAACCCAGGCACGTCCTTTAAATCGGGCACGCTGGCGCCGACCGGCGGCGACACCGACGCCAACAGCTTTGCCGAACTGTCTGGGGCGTTCGGCAATCCGTTGTTGCAATTCCAAGGGTTTGACCCGGCCACCCTGCAGCCCATCCTGACGCCGCTGCCCAGCGGCGCGGTCGCCGATCATTTGGGCGGTGGCGAGTTGGGCTTGGAGCGGGAGATTTACGACGTCAATCTTCAAGCGACGTGGGACCTGAATGACGCGTTGGTCCTCACCGGCATCTTTGGCTATCGCGAATTCGACAGCCTTGAAGTCTTTGATGCGGACGGGTCACAGATTCCGTTACTGGAGTTTGGCGAAGACACCGAAGGCGAACAGCAGAGTTACGAACTGCGCATCAACTATGATGCGGGCGGGCGAGTGCGCGGCTTTGCCGGTGTGAACTATTTCACCGAAGACGGCTTCCAGCGTGCCCCGTTTGCGCTCGACGAAACCCTGTTCGGCTTGTGCTTAACGCCCGAGGGATGCCTGAATGCCGACGGCTCTTTCAATCGTTTGAACCCGTTGACGGGCGGACCGGTTCCTGCGGCGCTGGCCCCGGGGATTTGGTACGAGGCCGAATACACCAACACGGGTGAGACTGAATCACTCTCGCTGTTCGCCGATGTGACCTTTGACGTGACCCCCGCCATCGCGTTGACGGCCGGCGTGCGGTATTTGGATGAGAGCCGCGAGAGCGGGTTTTCCAGTGTGTTCCCCAACTCGTTCTTGGTTCTGTCGGGCACGTTGGCGGCGACACCCCCGGAGACTTTGGGGGCCCTGATCGCCGCCAATCCTGGCGTTCCCCTTGAAGATTTGCTGGTGAACAGCATTTTAATCCCGTCTGGAGGCGATCCCGCCCTGTTGTCTGGGTCCGCCAACACCAATGGCGAGCTCATCACGCGCAGTCTTGATGACGAGGCTCTGTTGCCGCGTTTCAACGCTCTGTGGCGTGTGAACGACAGCCTCAATGTCTACGGCTCCATCGCCCAGGGACGGCGCGCGGCGGTCTTCTCAATCACGCAGACCGTGGACCCGGCGACGGGCCTGCCGACGATCGAACCGGTCGATGAGGAAATCGTTTGGAACTACGAAGCGGGCCTCAAGAGCGAATTGTTCGACGGGGCTTTGTCCCTCGAAGCCGCGGTCTTCTTGCAGCAATACACCGACTTCCGCGTGCAGGTGACCGACCTCAGCGATCCAACCAACATCATCATCGAAAACCGGTCCGCCGGTGAGGCTGAAAATGTCGGCTTCGAGATGTCGGGCGTGCTCAACCCGCTGGCCGGCCTGACTTTGATTGGAACTTTTGCGTATCTCGATGCAGAAACGGAGGATGACCCGGCCAACGGCAATCTGGCTGGCAAACGGTTCCGTCTCCAACCCGAGTATTCCGGGTCGTTGACCGCCAGTTATCGCCGCGCCCTGATGGCCGCGATCGATGGTTTCGCCACGGTGAACTACGCCTACAAGTCCGAGGTGTTCTTCGAGCCGGACAACAACCCCTTGTTCGTCCAGGACGAATTGTCCTTGGTGGATGTGAAACTGGGCCTCGGCGCCGCGGACGGCGCCTGGGAGGTGTCCGCCTTTGGTAAGAATGTCTTTGATGAAGAGTACATCATCGACGCGGGCAACACCGGCGCGTTGTTTGGCTCGCCCACCTTCATCGCCGGCCCCCCGGCGTTGTGGGGCGTGGAGCTGCGCGGCCGCTTCTAGCGGCGGCGGCATGTGATGGATCGCCGCCGGCTTCGCGGGATCGAAAGCGCCCTGTGGCGCTGGATGGATCTGGCGCGCCGGCGGCGACGCATCACGCTTGCGCTGTGGATCGCATTGGCGGCGGCGGGCGGCTGGCTCGCCTCCGTTCAACTGAAGGTCAACAGCGATTCCGCCGGCCTGATCGCCGCGCATCTGCCCTACCAAAAGGCCAAACGCGCGTTTGACGCCGCCTTTCCCGATGCGCGCAATCAGGTGCTGGTGTTGGTGCAGGCCGCCACGCCTGACGCCGCTGATATCGCCGCCGGCGCGCTGGTGCGTCGCTTGGAGGCCCGGCCCGACATCGCCCGTCATGTGTTTGCGCCGGCCTTTGATCCGTTTTTTGTCCAAAACGGCTTGCTCTATTTGGATGAGGCGGCGCTCGCCCGTCTCATGGGAAAGCTCACACGCGCCGCGCCCATGATTGAAAGGCTGGCGTTGGAGCCGTCGCTCACCAGCCTGTTCGCCGTCCTCGCGGATGCGGCGGAGGAGATTGAAGAGCGCGGCGCGGCTTTGGACCGCGATGCACTCATCGCTGTTTTCACGGCGCTGAGCGATCTCATCGAGCCAGACCAGGCGTTGGGAGCCGCCGCAACCACCGCGGCCCAGAGCGTCGCGCCGCTGACGCCGCTCTCGTGGAAGGCGCTGTTTCTGGAGGACCCCGGGCCGACGGTTCGCTTGATCGCGGTCGCGCCGGTCTTGGACTTTTCACGCTTGCGGCCGGCCGATCCCGTGGTGGACGCCATCCGCGCGGAAGCCGCGCAGGTGCGCGCGCAGACCGCCATCGCGGCCATGATCCACATCACTGGCGATCCGGTGCTGCGCGCCGATGAGCTGCGGAGCGTGTCCGAGGGCATGGAGCGGGCGCTGGTGGTGTCGGGCGTGTTGGTGACGGCGCTGTTGTTGGTGGCGTTTCGGTCCGTGGCCCTGGCGTTGGCGACCTTGGCGGTGGTGACAGTGTCCATCCTCATCACGGCAGGGTTTGCGGCCTTGGTGTTGGGCGCGCTCAACATGATTTCGGTGGCGTTTGCGGTGCTCATGCTGGGCCTTGGCGTTGATTTTGCGGTGCATTTGGCGTTGCACGCCCAGCACGATCGGGGGCGGGGGCTGAGCTTGCGCGCCGCGCTCTACCGCACGGCGCGTAATATCGGCGCGCCGCTGGCGCTGGCCGCGCCCACCACCGCGTTGGCGTTTCTCGCCTTTTCGCCGACACCCTTTGTGGGCATGGCGCAGCTGGGCGTCTTGGGCGCCTTCGGCGTGCTGACGGCCTTCCTGGCCGCCAGCAGTATGGTTCCGGCGATTATGGCGCTGCAAGGCGCGCCAAGCGCCGTGCGTGCGGCGCAGCAGGGCGCGGGGCGCCCCGCATCCGAGGCGCGGTGGCGGTTCTGGGCGGCTTGGATCATGGTGGGCTTGGCGGTTCCCGCGGCGTTGATGGCGACACAGGCCCGTTTTGACGCCGATCCCATGGCGCTGCGCGATCCCCTGTCAGCGTCCGTGCAGGCGTTTAACGCCGTGCTCGCCCTGCCGGGCGCGACGCCGTACCGGCTTTCCGTGCTGGCCCCGGCGGGCGAGGCGGCGCAGGCCCGAGCCAGAGCGTTAGAAGCCGATCCGGCCGTGGATGAGGCGCTGACGCTGGCTGATTTCGTGCCGCGGAACCAAAACGCCAAGCGCACACTTGTGGAGGCCGCCGCCATCGGGCTGAGTTTCGCCCTGTTTCCCGATCCAGCTTTCGTGATCGTCGAGCCGACGCGTTACGATGACGCTTTGGCGCGGCTGCGCGCTGGCGTTGCGACGCTCGTGGGCTCGGATGATGTGGGGCCAGCCGCGCGGCGGTTTGCAGCGGCGCTGGACCGTTTGGCGGACGCCGAAGCCCAGGAGATTGCGGCCGTGGAGCAGGCGGTGTTCGCCCACTGGCCCGCCCAGCTCGCGCGCATGCGCGCGCAAATCGCGCCGCAGACCGTGACCCTCGAGGCGCTGCCCGAGGCCGTCACCACACGCTTTGTGGCGCCGGATGGACGGTGGCGAATTGATGTGAGCCCGGCGGAGGATGTCCGCGAGCCGGCCGATCGGCGCCGTTTTGTCGATGCGGTGTTGACGCTGGAGCCGGACGCCAGCGGCGCCGCCCGCACTATCTTCGGCGCGGCTCAAGCGGTCTCCGGCGCGATGGTGCAAGCGGTCCTCACCGCCGCCGTCCTCGTGGCGCTGATGGTATGGCTCGCCCTGCGTCATGCGCGGCTGACGGCGTTGATCCTCGCGCCCTTAGGCCTGGCGGGAGTGTTGGCGGCGGCCACAAGCGCGGCGCTCGGCGTGCCCTTCAACTATGCCAATGTGATCGTCATTCCTCTCTTGATCGGGGTGGGCGTGGATTCCGGCATCCATTTGGCCATGCGCGCCCATGCGGTGGGGGCGGCGGTGCATGACACCACGACGCCGCGCGCGGTGTTTTTCAGCGCCCTCACCACCATCGCCTCCTTCGCCAGTCTCATGGCTTCGCCCCATGGCGGCATTGCGAGCATGGGCGCGCTGCTCACCATCGCCATTGGCTGGACGTTGGCGTGCACCATCATCGCGTTGCCTGTCTTGATGCAAACCTTTGGTCCATCGCGATCGTCCCGCCTGGGGTCCATGCCGGCGCCGCATAGCTCTGGGTCCTCCGGGGCGGACACCCCATCTCTAAGCGAGAGTGTTCCTGAGCCGCCCGCCGCGGCGCCCAGCCGGAGTGCGCCATGACGTTGCTTTTTCACAGTACTGCAGCCCCTGTCCGCATCTGCGCCGCCGCGCTTGCGGCTCTCGCTGCAATGCTGGTGCTTCTCGGCGTCAGCGCTCACGCCCGGGCCGAAACCCCTGACCCCGCCGCACTGCAAGAGGACGCCAAGGGCTTTGTCACCGCCCTCGTAGCGGAGTTGTCCGGCATCGCCGATGACGCCGCGCGGCCGCAAGCCGAGCGCACGCGGGCCTTCCGCGATCGCTTGGGGGCCGTTTTGTCCATCCAATCCATCGGCGAGACCATGGTGGGCGAGGAAGCGCGGGCCGCCGCCAGCGCCGCGCAGATTGCGCGCTATGAAGCGGCTCTGCCGGCGTACATCGCGGCGGATTGGGCCGCCCAGATTGACCTGTTAGCGCGCCGCCGCATTGTGGTTCAACAGACGCGCTATTTCCCCCAACGTCCCACCGAAGTGCTCGTGCTCAGCCGTCTGATCAACGAAAACGGTCGTCCGGCCGCACGCATCGATTGGCGCATGCGGCAGGTGGATGGACAGTGGCGCTTGGAGGATGTCTTCGCCGAGCGCATCTCGCAATTGGTGACCCGTCGTTCGGAAATCTCCACCTTTTTGGAGGCGAATGGCTGGGACGCCCTCTTAGCGGAGATGGAGGCGGCGGCGGCGTTCTAACCCCATGGAGCGTCGTGCTCCGGTCGCAGGGCATGACTGGCGGCCGTCCACCCCGGTCGCCCATGCCGCGATTGACAGCTTTGGCGGGCGCGGCTGTCATGCCGGCGAACTGGGCGTGCCGATCCCCCGTCGGCGCCGCTCGGCGTACAATCATGAGGCCGGCCATGCGAGCAATCCGCCTTTGCCTTTTTCCGTTCAAGACGCGCGCTTTGGGGCTTGCGCCCCTCGTGGCGCTCGCTGTGAGTGCGTGCATCACGGGCGATCCAAGCGCCGTCAGCGCCCCGGTGCCCCCGCCCGCGGAGCGCTTTCCGGTGTGGGTGGAGGACCCGCACGCCGCCCCTGGGCTCGAAAACACCCTGGTGGCCAGCGCCTGCACGCCAAAGACCAACAATTTCGCCATTGATCGCACCCGGCTCATCGCCAGGACCAGCGCCGCACTCACCCGCGCGGCCAATGCGCGCGCGGCTATTTTGTTGGGCGGGCCGCCTTCGCCGCCCTTGTTCAGCCGGGCGGATATGGCTGGCCTCACGCCCCAGGAGGAGGTGGATGTAGCCGTCAGCGCCGATGCGGTGCAGCTGTGCGTGCTGATGGCGACGCCCGAAGACCGCGCGCGCGCCCTGTTTGACAAGCTGGTGGCCGCCTATGAGACGCCGCCGGCGGATCTCGAGGCGGCGTACGCCGCTTTTGTCGCCGCGCCGCCGCAGGACGGTTAGGCCGCCGCTTAGGGCCAGCGCAACAGCAGTGTCGCCCATTCGCCCAGCAACCACGTGCGTTCCAGGCGCCAGCCTTGATGGCGGTAGGCGCCCAACACCAGGCGCTGCTGGCCCGTCAGCAGGCCGGACAGGATCAGCCATGCGCCGGGCGCTGCGGCGCGGCTGAGCGCGGGCGCGAGGCTCACCAACGGGCGGGCGAGGATGTTGGCGAAGAGCGCGTCAAAGCGCCGGGCGCGCAAGGCGGGATGGGCGAGGCCGTCGGCGTGCAGGGCGCGGATCCGCCGGCTGACGCCATTCAGCCGCGCATTCTCGCGCGTGATCGCCACGGCGATGGGGTCGATATCCGTCGCCAACACCAAGGCGGGGCTGGCCTTGGCCGCCGCGATGGCGAGCACGCCGGCGCCTGTTCCCACATCGAGCACCAAGGGGCGCCGCGCGCCGGCGGGCTGGCGTTTCAGCATATGATCCAGCGCCAGGAGACAGCCGCGCGTGGTGCCGTGATGGCCGGTGCCGAAGGCTTGGCCGGCTTCCACACACACATCAATGCGTCCGCCGGCCGGGGGCGCATGATGCCCGCCGCGCACGACGAAGCGGCCGGCCTCGACCAGCGGCAGTCCCTCAAGCGACTTGGCGATCCAGTCCGCTTCCGGCACAGGGCTAACGCTGATGCGCACGCGTGGATCGTCCAGGCCGCCGGCGGCGCGCAGGGCGTCGCTGTCGGGCGCGCCCTGGGTCAGGAGTTCCAAGCGGCGTTCATCGGCCGGGGCGTCAAGCAGGGTGACCGCGAGGGCCAGCGGCGGGTCCGCCTGCGATAGGGCGTCGGCGGCGGTGTCGAGCACGGCGCGCGGGCCCACCGCTTCCCAGCGCCAGAGGTTGGGGGGCTCTGCCGTCATCCGTCAGGGGCCCAGCGGCGTGGTGAGCGTGCCGTCGGTCCAAATTCCCTGGCGGCGCACAGAACCATCGGCGTTCCACTCAACGCAATCGCGGGTGCTCTGTTCGGGGGCTTATGCCCCCTCATAGCGGCGCCCAGCGCCCCTGTGATACACGCCCGTGCCGCACCTGTCGCCGTCGGGATAGCCGCCGGCATGGCGGGCGCCATCACGCCAGAGATAGACGCCCACGCCAGTGTAGTTGCTATCCGCCCACTCGCCCGCATAGCGGAGGGATTTAGCACCTCGATCAGGGTCTTGTGACCAGCGATAGACGCCGAGGCCGTACTTTTTTCCGTCGCGCCATTCTCCGGCATAGACATCGCCAATGAAGGGGCCGGCAATGAGGGTCTGTACGCCATAGCCTTGGCGCCGGTCATTGCGCATTTGCGTCTCATACCGCGCCGTATTTTGCGGCTCGCC
>CAZGCB010000085.1:0-12012 GCA_964524065.1 uncultured Caulobacterales bacterium
GGCGAGCCCACCCCCCGCGCAGACGGCCAATCTGCCGGCCGCCCTGGGCGCCGTCCATGCGGCGTCCGGCGGTATTGAGGGCCGCCAGCCCGCCTCACCGCTGGCGCGACGCATGGCCGCTCAAGCGGGCGTGCCTCTCGCGGCGATCAGCGGCAGCGGCCCGCATGGGCGGGTGGTGAAGCGCGATGTGGAGGCGGCTTTGGCGGCGGGCGTGCAGGCTCAGGCCCAAGCTGCGAGCCCGGCGCCCGTCCAAGCGCAGGGCCCGGCTGCGGGCCAAGCGCTGGTGTCCGCCGCGCAACCGTCCGCAGCGCCCGCCCCGATGGCGGCGCCGTCCGCAGCGCCCGCCATGCGCCATCCCCATGATCTGGGCATTGAGCCGGGCAGCTACGACCTCACGCCCTTGGACGGGATGCGCAAAACCATCGCCCGACGGATGAGCGAGTCCTTCCGTGATGTGCCGCATTTCCCGCTCACCATTGAGTTGGATCTCGATCCGCTGCTGACGCTGCGCAAGCGCCTGAATGCGCGCGCGGCCGATAGCGGCGTCAAAGTCTCGGTGAACGACTTCATCATTCGCGCCTCGGCCCTGGCGTTGAAGCGTGAGCCGACGGCCAATGCGAGCTATGCCCCCGAGGGCCTAATGCTGCATCACCATGCCGATATCGCGGTGGCGGTGGCCATTGAAGGCGGGCTCATCACGCCCATCATCCGCAAAGCCGAGACGAAGGGGCTCGCGCAAATCGCGGCGGAGATGAAGGATTTGGCCGCCCGCGCGCGCGATCGCAAGTTGAAGCCCGAGGAGTATATGGGCGGCACCTTCTCCATCTCGAATTTGGGCATGTATGGGATCCAAAGCTTCGGCTCCATCCTGAACGAGCCCCATGGGGCCATCATGTCGGTGGGCGCGGGCGAGCAGCGGCCGGTGGTGCGCAACGGCGCGCTGACGGTGGCCACGATCATGAATGTCACCTTGACCTGCGATCATCGCGTGGTGGATGGGGCCACAGGCGCTAAGTTCCTCCAGGCGTTTAAGGAGCTGGTGCAGGACCCGGAGCTTATGTTGCTCTAGCGCATGATGCGTGGCGAGCGGCGGCTGCGGCGGGGGATGAAGCATGAAAATCACATTGGTCGTCGCGTTGGTGGTCGCGCTGGGGCTGTTGAGTTTTCAAACCTGGATGACGTGGAGCGCGCGCCAGGAGCCGGTGCGTCTGGCCGCTCAGGCCCGCCAGTTGGACGCCTGCGCGGCCTTGGGCGCTGCGGCGGCGGATTTTAGCGCTAAGGCGGCCCTAGCACGGCGGGGCGCCGCGCGCGGTGCGCTGGGGGTGGAGACGTTTGAGATTTTGCGCGATGCGCCGCGTGAATTGAACCGCGCGCTGTTTGTGGCGGGCTATCTGTTGCCGGCGGCCATGGCCGATGATCTGGATCTCATGCAAGACGCGGCGCAAAAATCGGTCACCGCGGCGTTCCAGGGCAATGGCGATCGGTTGCAGCGCCTTATCGATGATTTTGACGGCGCTGCGCGCAACGCCCAAACCGCCTGTCGCGAGTTGGCGGCGGCCAGCCCGTTCGTCGCAGATTAGGCGCAGGAGCGCGATCGGTGGGTGAGCTTTTTCTGTCCGCATTCGTGACGTTCTTCGTCGTCATCGATCCCATCGGCGTCACGCCCATTTTCGCCAGCCTCACCAGCGGCTCCAGCGCCACGCACCGGCGGGTGATGGCGATCAAATCGGTGGCGATCTCTTTCGTGGTGCTGATCGGCTTTGGGTATGGCGGCGAATGGCTGTTCACGCGCCTGGCGGTCACGCTGGATGCGTTTCGGATCGCTGGCGGCATTTTGCTGTTCATGCTGGCGCTGGACATGCTGTTTGAAACGCGCACGGAACGACGCGAAAACCGGGCCGAAACCCTGATGGAAAAGGAACAGGACGCGCCCGAGCCCGTGGACATTTCGGTGTTCCCGATGGCCATTCCCATGCTGGCTGGTCCGGGCGCCATCGCCTCCATCATGCTGTTTCTCGGTGAGAACACCCAGGGCTTGGCGGGACAAACCTGGATATGGGCGGCCGTCGCGGCGAACTTGTCCGTCGCGCTCATTTTGTTTCTATTCGCAGGCCGCGTCATCGCGATCATGGGCGACACGGTGGCCGCCATGATCACCCGTATCCTTGGCGTGGTGCTGTCGGCGCTGTCGGCGCAGTTCATCATCGATGGCGTGACGAACATCCTACGCGGGCTTTAAGCCGCACCACGCCCACAGGCGCGCCGTACGCGACGCGGCTTCTGTAGGGCCGCTCCGCGTTCAGCCCTTGGCCAACCCAAAGTGCCGCAACGCCGCCTGCGCGACGGGCCCGCCCCATTCCTGCACGAAATGCCCGCCATCAGGGATTTCCAACGGCTCCGGCGCGTTTTTGATTTTGGCGGCCAGCTTGCGCATCACCGGTGCGCCCAGCACGGGATCGGCCATGCCGATGGCGACAAAGCTGTCGCCTGTCCACTGATCCGCCCAGAAGCCGACCGCCGCTTTACTGACATCAACGCCTTCCATCTCGGGCGTGATGGGGACGATTTCGGGAAAAGCGCGCACGCCCGCCTTGTAGCTTTGATCGGGGAAGGGCGCGTCATAGGCGGCGATCTCTTCGGGCGTGAGATGGGGCGTGCCGCGCGCGATGAGCCGTCCGACCGCCATATCGGGCTGCGTGCGCGCATAATCACGCCACGCCATCCAACCATCACCGGGCGAAACGCCGACGCCCAGGCCGGTGTTCATGATGATGGCGCGTGTGTACCGCTGCGGCGCCGCCTGGGGCATGGTTAGGCCCAACAGACCGCCCCAATCCTGCACCACCAGGCAAATGTTGGTGAGATTGAGCCGCTCCACAAACGACAAGCCCACCTGACGATGCCAATGGAAGGTGTAGACGCTGTCGTCCACCGGCTTGTCGGAGCGGCCGAAACCGAACCAATCGGGCGCGACCACCCGATGGCCGGCCTCCAAAAAGGCCGGCATCATCCGCCGGTAGAGATAGGCCCAACTTGGCTCGCCATGCAGACACAGGAATGTCACCGCCGCATCGGCCGGACCCTCATCCACATAATGGAGGCGCAAACCTTCATAACCCGGCAAATCTTCGATATAGCGCGGAGTGTAGGGCCAATCGGGCAGGTTGGCGAAACGATCCTCCGGCGTGCGTAGGGCCTTCACGGGCATGGCGCAGTCCTCCAACATCGGGCCTTGCGCGCAAGGATGGCGCGTGACCCTTCACAGCGGCCCACACGCTAAAGCGGGAGCAATCGGCATGGCCACTCATGATTTCGACGTAGTCGTCCTTGGCGCCGGACCGGGCGGGTATGTGGCGGCGATCCGCGCCGCACAGTTGGGACTGAAGACGGCCATCATCGAGCGCGAGCATCTGGGCGGCATCTGCTTGAATTGGGGATGTATCCCGACCAAGGCGCTGTTGCGCACGGCCGAAGTGATGCACCTGGCCCAACATGGCGACGCGTTCGGGATTAAGGTCGAGGGCGTCAGCTTTGACTTGGAGAAAGTCGTCAAGCGCTCGCGCCAAGTGGCCAAGCAGCTGTCCGGCGGTGTCGGCTTCTTGATGAAGAAAAACAAGATCGATGTGATTGATGGCGAAGGCCGCCTGGAGAAGGGCAATGGCGCGCCGGCCGTGGTGGTGCGCGACACCAAATCCGGCAAGGAACGCCGTATCACCGCCAAGGACGTCATCGCCGCCACCGGCGCACGCGCGCGTACGCTCCCGCAAGCCGGCTTAGAGCCAGACGGGAAACTCATCTGGACCTATAAGGAAGCGATGGTTCCCGATGCGATGCCGCAGCGTCTGCTCGTGATCGGCTCCGGCGCCATCGGGATTGAGTTCGCGAGCTTCTATCGAACCCTTGGGGCCGAGGTGACGGTGGTGGAAATGCTCGATCGCGTCCTGCCGGTGGAGGATGAGGAAATCTCCACCTTCGCGCGCAAGGCCTTTGAAAAGCAGGGGATGACAATCCTCACCGGCGCCAAAGTGTCCAAGGTCGATAAGGGCGCAAACTCCGCCAAAGCGACCATCGAAACCGCCGACGGCAAGACGCAAACCGTGGAAGCCGATCGCATCATTCTCGCGATTGGGATTGTCGGGAATTCTGACGGCTTAGGCTTGGAGGCGCTGGGCGCCAAAGTGGAGCGCTCCCACGTCATCGTGGACGATAAAGGCGCCACAGGCGTGCCAGGCCTGTCGGCCATCGGCGATCTCACCGGCCCGCCCTGGCTGGCGCACAAAGCCTCCCATGAGGGCGTGGCGGCGGTGGAGCGCATCGCTGGCCTGCCGCATGTGCATGGGCTTGATGTCGCAGGCATCCCCGGCTGCACCTATTGCATGCCGCAAGTCGCCTCGGTGGGGCTGACGGAAGCCAAAGCCAAGGCTGCCGGCCATGAGGTGCGGGTAGGGCGCTTTCCTTTTATCGGCAATGGCAAGGCCATCGCGCTGGGCGAGCCAGAGGGCCTCGTCAAAACTGTGTTCGACGCCAAAACCGGCGAGTTGCTCGGCGCGCACATGATCGGCGCGGAGGTGACCGAGCTGATTCAGGGCTACGCCATCGCCAAAACGTTAGAGAGCACCGAGACGGAGCTGATGAACACCGTCTTCCCGCACCCGACGCTGTCAGAAATGATGCATGAGAGCGTCCTCGACGCCTATGGCCGCGTGGTGCACGTCTAAGCGCTCAGGTTCGTGAGTCGCGCCGCGATGACCGAGGTGCGAAAGCCCCGATCATCCCCGCCAACCCGCCCGCTTCAACAGCCGGGGCTGGCCCAGGAGGCGCCGTCATTGCCGCTGGCGTAATAGCAGCCTGAGCCGTCGCCGCCGAACACCATATTGCCGCGCGCCGTGACGCCCTCATGGCGGCCCGTCCAGCCACTGGAATTTCCGCCGCCGCGTCCGGCTTGGCGGGCGGCTGCGGCCAGATTCACCAGCACTTGGGGAACGCCCTCATAACCGACATTGCCGTAGGCATCCATCCAGAAGCGGCCCTGTTGCACATAGCCAAACAGCGATTGGAGGTAGGCGTATTCCTCGGGGTGGATTTCACGGCCATTGATGAACACCCCCGTGAGACGTCCCGTGCCGCCGCCCGACGCGTCGGCTTTCAGCGGCCCGCCCAGCGTCAAGCCCGGCATGCCTTGGGCGAGCGTCGGGCCGCCTTCCTGGCCATAAAGGCCCGTGGCGGGATCATACCAATAGCGGCCGGGAACCACACCGCCATAGGCTTGGGCGATGGCGCGCACGTCCTGGTCGGAAAGCTTCACGCCGTTGACGTAGACGCTGGGCGTTTGGGCGACCGCGGCCGCGCTGGCGAGGCAGAGCGCCGCAAGACTGAAGGCGAGCAGAGCGGCGAAACGCAAACAGGCGCGGGGCGCGGCAAGGAACATCGGCATGGCGGTCCTCCATTTTGCGTATCCCATATTCGGGGACGTTCGTGGCGCCGGCAAGGCGGCGGCGTCACCGCCCCTAAAGCGCCGGCGTGAGCGGGGGTCGTATCGGATCACGGCGCGCGTTGATTCCCACGGGCCAGCGCGCCATGTTGCGTCCATGGCCACGCTCATCGACACCCGCAGCGGCGCGCCCTTGGCGCGTCATCCGGAAAAGCAGAAAAACCCCGATGCGCCGCTTTTGCGCAAACCGGACTGGATTCGCGTCAAGGCGCCCACATCCCAGGGCTTCAGCCAGACGCGCAACATTGTGCGCGACAACAATCTGGTGACCGTGTGCGAGGAAGCCGGTTGTCCGAACATTGGCGAGTGCTGGGAGAAAAAGCACGCCACCTTCATGATTTTGGGCGAACGCTGCACGCGCGCCTGTGCGTTTTGCAATGTGGCGACGGGCCTGCCGGATCCGGTGGACCCGCAGGAGCCGGCCAATGTCGCGAATGCCGTGGTGCAGATGGGCCTCGCCCATGTCGTGATCACCAGCGTTGATCGCGATGATTTGGTCGATGGCGGGGCGCGGCATTTTGTCGATGTGATCAGCGCGGTGCGCGCCGCCTCGCCGGCCACCACGATCGAAATCCTGACGCCGGACTTTTTGCGCAAGGACACCGCCCATGTGAATGGCGTCATCGATGCGCGCCCGGATGTGTTCAACCACAATCTGGAGACGGTGCCGCGGCTCTATCTCTCCATCCGGCCCGGCTCGCGCTATTTCAATTCGCTGCGCCTGCTGGAGCGGGTGAAGGAACGCGATCCGCAGCAATTCACCAAATCCGGCCTGATGGTGGGCCTGGGCGAAAGCCGCGAAGAAGTCATGCAGGTGATGGACGATATGCGCTCGGCGGGCGTGGACTTCCTCACCATCGGTCAGTATCTGCAGCCCAGCCGTAAGCACGCGCCGGTGGATCGCTTCGTGCCGCCGGATGAGTTCAAATCCTATGAGACGATTGCGCGCGCCAAGGGCTTTTTGATGGTGTCGGCCAGCCCGCTGACCCGCTCCAGCCACCATGCGGGCGAGGATTTCGCCAAGCTCAAGGCCGCGCGGGCCGCGTTGGGCGGCGCTTAAGGCATGGCCCAGGCGCGTCGCCCATGACCACGCACCGCGAAACCCGCATCGTGCCGCATGCCGCCGAGGACGTGTTCACGCTGGTGGGCGATGTGCGTGACTATCCCCATTTCATCAAATGGATCAAAGCCATGCGCGTCATGGATGAGTCGGTGAGCGACGGCGTCGGCTCCCTGACCGCCGAGGCGCTGGTGGGCTATAAATTCGTGCGCGAGCGCTTCGCGACGGAGGTCACGCTCGATAAGCCGAACCTCGCCATTGATGTGGCGTTTCTATCGGGTCCGTTCTCAAAACTGGAGAACCGTTGGCGGTTCACACCAAGGGCCGATGGGCGCACAGATGTGGATTTCTGGATCAGCTTTCAGTTTCAAAATCCGCTGCTGCAGGCGCTGTTTGAAGCGAACTTTGATCGCGCCACCAACAAACTGATGACGGCGTTCGAAGATCGCGCGCGCCAACGTTTCGCCTTGGTGGATGGCGGGGAGACGAACCAAGCCTAAGCGCGCCGTGCCCCGCGGCGCGCCGGCTTAGACCTCCACCAGCGTTTCAAAGCCGCCAAAAATCATGCGTTTCCCGTCAAAGGGCATGCCCTCCGGCCCCACCATGGCGGCGGTGCGCGGATCGTCCATCACGCCCTGATTGCCAGCCTCACGCGCGGCGCGCGAGGGCCAAATGATCCAGGCGAACACTACCGCTTCATCCTCGCGACACGCCACCGCACGGGGAAAAGAGGTCACCTCGCCATAGGGCGTGTCATCAGCCCAGCATTCCACCACGGCCAGAGCGCCGTGCTCCTTGAAGACGGCCGCCGCTTTCTCGGCGAACGCCCGATATGTTTCTTTCTCAGTCACGGCGACGGGGATGACGAAACCTTCCACGTAACTCATGGGCGTCTCCTTGGCGGGTGAGCGTGATGTACGCCGGGCGAAAGGCCGCCCCTATTTGGCCAGAACATACCGCCCTGGCGCCGGTTCGATGGGCTTGAGCGGCCGGTCTTGCGGATCGACCGCGGGGATGGTCACCCCACTGCGCGCCGACAGCCACGTATTCCAATCCTCCCACCAAGAGCCGGGGTGCTCCGTCGCGTCGGCGAGCCAGTCTTCGACGTTTTTGGGCAGCGGACTGATATCGTTGAGCCAGTGCTGGTACTTTTTTGCGATAGGCGGATTGACCACGCCGGCGATGTGGCCCGAACCGGCGAGCATGAAGCGGACCTTAGAGCCGAACAACCGCGCGCCCTTATAGACAGAGCGGAAGGGCGCAATGTGGTCCAGCCGCCCCGATTGCACATAACAATCGGGCTTGATGTCGCTCAGCGAAATGGGCTCGCCCTTGATGCGCATCGTGCCGTTGGCGAGGGCGTTGTTGACGTAGAAGGCGCGCAGATAGGGCAGATGGTTTGCGCGCGTCACCCGGGTGGCGTCGGCGTTCCAGAACAACAGATCAAACGCTTTGGGGTCCTGGCCCAGGAGATAGTTCTGGATAAAGAAGGACCACACCAGATCATTGGCGCGCAGCATGTTGAAGGTGTCGGCCATGGTCTGACCGTCGAGCACGCCGTCATTGGCCTGCATACGCCGATCAATTTCCTCCAGCCATTCCTCGTTGATGAACATCAACAACTCGCCGGCCTCGGAGAAGTCCGTCTGCGCGGTGAAGAAGGTGGCGCTGTTGATGCGCGAATCGTTCTGCTTGCCCATCCACGACAGCATGCAGGCCATCAGCGTGCCGGCGATGCAGTAGCCCACCGTGTTGACCGTATCCTGCCCGGTCTGCTCGCGCACCGCGTCGATGGCCTCCATCATGCCTTCGGTCATATAGTCTTCGAAGGTTTTGTCCGCGAGTTCGGCCGTCGGATTGACCCAAGACACCAAAAACACCTGGTGGCCCTGCTCGGTCAGCCAGCGCACGAGGGAATTATCGGGCCGCAAGTCCAGAATGTAGAACTTGTTGATCCAGGGCGGGAAAATCAGCAACGGTCGTTCATGCACCGTTTTCGTGCGCGGGCGGTACTGAATGAGCTGCAGCAGCGCGTTTTCAAACACCACATCGCCCTCAGTGGCGGCGACATTCTCCCCCACTTTAAAGCGATCAAAGTCGGTTTGGCGGATGGCCATGCGGCCCTGGCCGCGCTCCAAATCCTCCGCAAAATTGCGCATGCCCCGCAGCAGGCTTTCGCCGTGGGTCTCCATGGCCGTGCGCATCACGGTCGGGTTGGTGAAGGGGAAATTGGTGGGGGCGAAGGCGTCGGCCATTTGGCGGGTGAAGAACGCCACCTTGCGCCGTGTATGGTCATCTACACCTTCGGCGTGTTCGACCATGTCGAGCATCCAGCGCGACATTAAAAGGTAGCTTTGTTTCAGCGCATCAAAGACAGGGCTTTCGGTCCACTCCTTGTCGCTCCAGCGGCGATCGCCGGCCGTGGGCTGGATGGGATCGGGTGTTTGCGTGTCGCCCACGCTGCGGCGCGCGGCGCTACCCCAAATGTCGAGAAAACCCGACCATAAGCGCATTTGCGCCGCCATCAGCTGGCCGGGATTAGCGGACACGGCGGTGAACACCTCCGCAGCGTCTGCGGCCATGTGAAATGGATCGGGATCCGTCATTTCCGCGGCGATCTCCGTCGCCGTCGTGTCGGACGCGTTTGCCGCGCCATACGCGTGCATGGCCGTTTGCGCAAACGTGCGGGCCATGCGCTCCATCGCCGTCATGGCCTCAAGCGTCTCATTGGCGAAGACGTTCAGCGGCGCTTCGGGTCCCGATGCGCCGGACGTGTCTGCGGCGCCGTCGCGTGGCGCGTCCGCCGCTGTGGCGCGGCCCGATTTGGATGTGTCATCGCCGGATTGCGGATCATCAGACGTGGCCATGTGCCCCAGCCCCTTCGGTTGAAAGCGTGGTGTCAGCGCAGACACACCGCGCCTGCAGAATCGTCGCAACTAAGACTACACGTTCCCGATGGATTGGCCTATCCACCCTTCATCGGGTTCAGGAGCCGCACCATGAAGACGTCGTCCGCCGTCCCGGCCCGCGTACGGGCCGCCATCGCCTGGGTCAGCACCGTCACCGTCGCGGCGATCGTGACGGCCTGCGCACCCACCCAAGCGCCGCCCGCCTGGGTCACGCAAAAAGAGGCCGAAGCCGCGGAGCGGTTGGACGGGTATCCTCAGCTGAGCGAGGTGCCGCCCTTTCCCACCAACGCCCGCACGGCGGCGCAGTGGAACGCCCTGATCGCGGAATTGCGGGCCTTGGGTGTGGCGCTGGAGCGTATTCGTCCCGCCGATGGCGATCCGTTGGAGCTCGACGCCGATGCCTACATCGCTGAAGTGCGCCGGCGCGCGCGCGAAGCGGCGGCCGCCGCCGAACCCATCCCGCCGCCGCCGCAGGTGGCGCCGCGCCCGCGGGACTGAGGCGAGGCGGACAAACCCGCCGCTCGCGGCGTCCCGCAACACGCTCCCAGGGGTGTTTGTCAGCGCTCCAACGGATGGTTGCGCCGCAAGCGGGTCATATTTTTGCGCCAACCCGACTTATTATGGCAGGATATCCTGCCGACGGTCGGCGGCTTTTCGCCCTCGGCCGCGTGATGCAGAGGACTCTCCCGGTGCCACAAGCTTTCCACAAAATCCGTCGCTTGCCGCCCTACGTCTTTGAGGAGGTGAACCGCCTCAAGGCGCGTCAGCGCGCCGAGGGCGCCGACATCATTGATTTCGGCATGGGCAATCCGGACATGGCGACGCCGCCCCACGTGGTGGAGAAGCTGATCGAAACGGTACAAAACCCGCGCACCCATGGCTATTCGGCTTCGCGGGGGATTCTCGGCCTGCGCCGCGCCCTCGCGCGCTATTATGAGCGTCGGTTCGGCGTCAGCCTCAATCCGGACACGGAGGTGGTGGCGACGCTCGGCTCCAAAGAGGGCTTCGCCAATTTGGCCCAGGCCATTACCGCGCCTGGTGATGTCATTCTGGCCCCCAGCCCGTCCTATCCGCTGCACGCGTTTGGGTTCATCATTGCGGGAGCCTCGATCCGCAGCGTGGAGGCGCACAGCCCTGAGCAATATCTTGAGGGCTTGCACAAGGCGGTGCGCCATTGCGTGCCGCCGCCGACGGCGCTGGTGGTGTGCTATCCGGGCAATCCGACGGCGCAAACGGTGGAGCTGGACTTCTACCGCGATGTGGTGCGCTTCGCTCGCGCGCATGATCTCATTGTGTTGTCGGACCTGGCGTACAACGAGATTTATTTTGATGAGAGCGCGCCGCCCCCCTCTATCCTGCAGGTGCCGGGCGCCAAGGATGTCGCGGTGGAGGTCACGACGCTGTCGAAGACATACTCCATGGCCGGCTGGCGGGTCGGCTTCGCGGCGGGCTCCGAGCGCCTCATCGCCGCCTTGGCGCGGGTGAAATCCTATCTCGATTATGGCGGCTTCACCCCGATTCAGGTGGCGGCGTGTGCGGCGCTCGATGGGCCACAGGACTGTGTGGAGGAGCTGCGCGCCACCTACAAATCGCGGCGCGACGCGCTCGTGGAATCGTTTGGCCGCGCGGGCTGGCCGATTCCTGAACCCACCGCCTCCATGTTTGCCTGGGCCCCGGTGCCGCCCGGTTTTGAGGAGGTGGGTTCGTTGGCCTTCTCCAAGCAGCTGATCGAGCAAGCCGGCGTCGCCGTCGCGCCGGGCGTGGGCTTTGGCGAGCATGGCGAAGGGTTTGTGCGCATCGCTTTGGTGGAGAATGAACAGCGCATCCGCCAGGCCGCACGCCAGGTGAAGCGTTTCCTAACGGACTGGAGCGGCGCGGACATCAAGGCGGCCTCCGCCGCCGAGTAAGCCTGTTCAGGTGGTGACGCGCGAGGCCCAGGCGAGGGCGTCTTCCAATCGGTCGTCGCCCCAAAACAGCTCCCCGCCAATGGTGAAGCTGGGCGCGCCGAAAATGCCCAAGGCCATCGCGCGCTCAGTCTGCGCCCGTAAGCGATCCTTGTTGGCTTGTTCCGTCGCGCGGGCCAGAATGTCGGGCGGGGCGCCGACCTGGGTGGCCAGGGCGTCCAGCGCCGCCGGCGCGGCGATATCGGCATGGTCGACAAACTGCGCCGTGTAGACGGCCTTGGTGAAGGCCCGTCCCCAATCGGCGTCAAGACCGATCAACGCGATGCGCGCCGCCAGCATGCCGTTCTGCGGAAAGACGCCGGCACGCGCCGCCGTCAGCGGCGTGTAAGGCAGGCCATAGGCCGCCGTGCGCCGCTCCATATCGCGCAGCATGTAGCGGCCCTTATTGGGATAAATGTTGAACGGGGACGTCGTCCAACCTTGGGCGCCGAAGATCGGGCCGAGCAAAAACGGCCGCCATACGGTTTCGACATTCTGGGCCTGCGCCGCCTCCTCAAGCCGCATGCCCGAAAGATACGAATAGGTGCTAGCGAAATCGAACCACAACTCGCTCGGCTGGGCCATGGCGCGCTCCATTGGTCAGATTGG